>NZ_CP031467.1:2114466-2416533 GCF_003368325.1 Paraburkholderia caffeinilytica
CCTCGTGTCGGAAAATGCAGTGCCTGAAGATCAGGCACTCAAGACCTTGCAGTCCGCCTTGCGGATGCAGGGCTTCGCACTGGTGCAGGACCACGGCGTACTGAAGGTCGTGCCCGAGGCCGATGCCAAGTTGCAAGGCGTGCCGACCTACGTCGGCAATACGCCGGTGGCGCGAGGCGACCAGGTGGTCACGCAGGTGTTCGTGCTGAAGAACGAATCGGCCAACAACCTGCTGCCGGTGTTGCGTCCGCTGATCTCGCCGAACAATACCGTAGCGGCCTACCCGGCCAACAATTCGATCGTCGTGACCGACTACGCCGACAACGTGCGGCGCATCGCGCAGATCATCGCGGGTGTCGATACGGCGGCGGGCCAGTCGGTGGCGGTCGTGCAGTTGAGGAACGCCAACGCGATCGACATTGCCGCGCAGTTGACCAAGATGCTCGACCCCGGCGCGATCGGCAGCACCGACGCGACGCTCAAGGTGTCGATCACCGCTGATCCGCGCACCAACTCGCTGCTGATCCGCGCGTCGAACGGTGGCCGGCTCGCGGCTGCCAAACAACTGGCGAAGGAACTCGACGCGCCGACTAGCATGCCCGGCAACATGCACGTCGTGGCGCTGCGCAATGCGGACGCAACGAAGCTCGCCAAGACCTTGCGCGGGATGCTCGGCAAAGCCGGCGACACTGGCTCGTCGGGTGGGTCTACCGAAGCGAACTCGTTCAACCAGAGCGGCGGTGGCGGGCTGGGCAGCAATTCGACAGGCACCGCGGGTACGCCGCCGCTGCCGTCGGGTGGACTCAACAGCAGTTCGATGTCTTCACCATTGGGTGGCGGCGCCGGCGGCGGATACGGCTCGAACAGCGGCGCCGGTTCCGGCGGCCTGCTGGGCGGGGACAAGGACAAAGGCGACGACAATCAGCCGGGTGGCATGATCCAGGCGGACTCTGCAACCAACTCGCTGATCATTACGGCGGCCGAGCCGGTGTACCGCAACCTGCGGGCGGTGATCGACCAGCTCGACGCGCGGCGCGCGCAGGTCTACATCGAGGCGCTGATCGTCGAACTGAACTCGAATACGAACGCCAATCTCGGCATTCAGTGGCAGGTCGCGAACAATTCGATCTTTGCCGGCACCAACCTTGTCGCGCCCGGCGGCAACAGCAACAGCATCATCAACTTGACGGCGGCCGCCGCGGCGACGGGCGCCACCGGCGGTCTCGCCGGGGCGCTCGCAAGCAACGGAGGGATCCAGCAGGGGCTCAACGTCGGCTGGATTCACAACATTTTCGGCGTGCAGGGACTCGGCGCGCTGTTGCAGGCGCTGTCGCAGACCTCGGACGCGAACGTGCTGTCGACGCCTAACCTCATCACGCTGGATAACGAAGAAGCCAAGATCGTCGTCGGTACGAACGTGCCGATCCAGACGGGCTCGTATTCGAACCTCACGAGCGGCACCACGAGCAACGCGTTCAATACGTACGACCGCGTCGATGTCGGTCTGACGCTGCACATCAAGCCGCAGATCACCGACGGCGGGATTCTCAAGCTGCAGCTCTACACCGAAGATTCGGCGATCGTGAACGGCACGACCAACGCGGCGACCAACCCGGCCGGCCCGGAGTTCACCAAGCGTTCGATCCAGTCGACGGTGCTCGCCGATAACGGCGAGATCATCGTATTGGGCGGCCTGATGCAGGACAACTACCAGGTCAGCAACAGCAAGGTGCCGCTGCTCGGCGATATTCCCTGGCTCGGCCAGCTATTCCGCTCGGAACAGAAGACCCGCGCCAAGACCAACCTCATGGTGTTCCTGCGCCCCGTGATCATCACCGATCGCGATACGGCGCAGGCCGTGACGTCGAACCGTTACGACTACGTCCAGGGCATGACGGGGGCGTACAAGTCGGATAACAACCTGATCAGGGACAAGGACGATCCGGTGGTTCCGCCGATGCCGCTCGGCCCGAGCCAGGGCGGTTCGCCCGCGATGAACCTGTTCAATCTCGACCAGATGCGCCGTCAGCAGATGGCGCCGCCGCCGGCCACGAATGGCGGCGCTGTCCAGACGAACCCGGTACCCGCGGCACCGTCCACGGCGTCGCCTGGAGCGCAGCCGTGAGCACGCCGTCCACGCCGCCGTCAGCTTCGGGGTCGCCCGCAGCGGCGCGAGCCGGGGCAGCGACGCAAGCTTCGGCGAATTCGCCCGCGATCGTAACGGAGCATGCCGAACGCATCGCGCCGTCTGCAGTCGCCGCGCGCCTCGTGCCCTACGGCTTCGCCCGCGGCGGCCAGATCCTGGTCGCGCATCAGCATGCCGACAGCCTCGAAGTCTGGATCAGCGAACGCACCAGCGACGCGGCGCTGGCCGAAGTCGCGCGCAACTTCGGCGCGTTGTCCGTAGTGCGCGTGCCGGCTGACGAACTCGCGCTTGCGATCAACCAGGCGTATGCGCGCCAGGACGGCAGCGCGGCGCAGGTGGTCGGCGAAGTGGAAGGCGAAGTCGATCTGTCGCGTCTGATGCAGGACATTCCCGAGATCGAGGATCTGCTCGAATCGGAAGACGACGCGCCGATCATCCGCATGATCAACGCGCTGCTCACGCAGGCCGCGCGCGAACAGGCCTCGGATATTCACATCGAGCCGTTCGAGATGTCTTCGGTGGTGCGTTTCCGCGTCGACGGCACGTTGCGCGATGTCGTGCGGCCGAAAAAGGCGCTGCACGGCGCGCTGATCTCGCGGATCAAGATCATGGCGCAGCTCGACATTGCCGAGAAGCGTCTGCCGCAGGACGGCCGGATCACGCTGCGCGTGGGCGGCCGTCCGGTCGACGTGCGTGTCTCCACGCTGCCGACCGGCCACGGCGAGCGCGCGGTGCTGCGTCTGCTGGAAAAGGACGCCTCGCGCCTGAACCTCGAAGCGCTCGGCATGGCGCCCGACACGCTCGTCAGGTTCGACCGGCTGATCGGCAAGCCGCACGGCATCGTGCTGGTGACCGGGCCGACCGGCTCGGGCAAGACGACCACGCTGTACGCGTCGATGTCGCGGCTCGAAACCGCGACCACCAACATCATGACGGTCGAAGACCCGATCGAATACGACCTCTCGGGCATCGGCCAGACGCAGGTCAACGAGCGTATCGGCATGACCTTCGCGCGGGCGCTGCGCTCGATTTTGCGGCAGGACCCGGACGTCATCATGATCGGTGAAATCCGCGACCTGGAAACCGCGCAGATCGCAGTGCAGGCGTCGCTCACGGGCCACCTGGTGCTGGCGACGCTGCACACGAACGATGCGGCCTCCGCCGTGACCCGTCTGACCGACATGGGCGTCGAGCCGTATCTGCTGGCGTCGTCGCTGCTCGGCGTGCTGGCGCAGCGGCTGGTGCGGCGTTTGTGCCCGGTGTGCCGCGAAGAGCGCGTCGAGGAAGATGGCAGCGTGCGCTGGCATCCGGTGGGTTGCGACAAGTGCGGGCAGTCGGGCTATGCGGGCCGGCGCGGCGTCTACGAACTGCTGCTGATCGACGACGACATCCGCACGCTGGTTCACCGCAACGCATCCGATGCGGAAATTCTGGCGTCGGGCCGTGCGCAAGGCATGCGCACGTTGCGTGAAGACGCGGACCGCTGGCTCACCTCCGGGCTGACCTCGCTCGAAGAAGTGATTCGCGTGACGGGCGGAGCATAAGCGCATGCCGGCATTTCGTTTCGAAGCGATCGATGCGGCGGGCAAAGCGCAGAAAGGCGTGCTCGACGCGGATAGCGCGCGCGGCGCGCGGACCAACCTGCGCTCGCAAGGATTGACGCCGCTCGTCGTCGAGCCGGCGGCGACGCGCACACGCGGCGAGCGCAATCAACGCCTGTCGCTGGGGCGGCGTTTGTCGCAGCGCGAGCAGGCGATTCTCACGCGGCAGCTGGCCAGCCTGCTGATCGCCGGCCTGCCGCTCGACGAAGCGTTGTCGGTATTGACCGAGCAATCGGAGCGCGACTACATCCGCGAGCTGATGGCGTCGATTCGTGCGGAAGTGCTCGGCGGCCACTCGCTTGCGAATGCGCTGACGCAGCATCCTAAAGACTTCCCCGAGATCTATCGCGCGCTGGTGGCGGCCGGCGAACATACCGGCAAGCTCGGTCTCGTGCTGTCGCGTCTGGCCGACTACATCGAGCAGCGCAACGCGCTCAAGCAGAAGATCGTGCTCGCGTTCACCTACCCGGCGATCGTGACCCTCATCGCCTTCGGCATCGTCACGTTTTTGCTGAGCTATGTGGTGCCGCAAGTCGTGAACGTGTTCGCCAGCACCAAGCAGCAACTGCCGATCCTCACCGTCATGATGATGGCGCTGTCCGGTTTCGTGCGGCACTGGTGGTGGGCGATGCTGATCGGCGTGGCCGTGCTGGTGTACCTGGTGCGCTCGATCCTGAAGCAGCCTGGTCCGCGCCTCGCTTTCGACCGGTGGCTGTTGACCGCCCCGCTGCTTGGCAAACTCGTGCGCGGCTACAACACCGTGCGTTTTGCCAGCACGCTCGGCATTCTGACGGCGGCGGGCGTGCCGATCCTGCGCGCGCTGCAAGCCGCGGCCGAAACGCTCAGCAACGTCGCGATGCGCGAGAACATCGACGATGCGATCGTGCGGGTACGTGAAGGCACATCACTGTCGCGCGCGCTCGGCAATACGAAGACGTTTCCGCCGGTGCTGGTTCACCTGATCCGTTCGGGTGAAGCGACCGGCGACGTGACGACCATGCTCGATCGTGCGGCCGACGGTGAAGCACGCGAACTGGAGCGTCGCACGATGTTCCTGACGAGCCTGCTCGAGCCGTTGCTGATTCTGGCGATGGGCGGTGTGGTGCTGGTGATCGTGCTGGCGGTGATGCTGCCGATCATCGAATTGAACAACCTGGTGCAGTAAGGCGGACAGCTGAAGCCAGGCGGAACGCCTGGGTTAGCGAACGTAAATCAGCGCACGCAGATCAGCGAACGTAGATCGTAGGACCTGCCGGGTTGGCCGGCAGGAACACTTCGGAATGCGCGCCATTGCGGTCGATGATGATCGAGCGGGCGCGGACTTCGGAGAGTTTGGCGCCTTGCATGAGCGTGCTGCCGAGCGATACCGCATGTGGCGGTTCACCACCGACGCTGACGATGGCCGCGGCCCCTTCCCCCAACGCGAGGATGCCGAATAGATGAACGTCCTGGTTGGCGTTGCGGGTGAGCTGGCCGCCGAACAGCGTAGCGGCCTGGTCGGTCGAGACCTGTGTATGCGCGGCGGCAGCGGGCAACGGCGCGCCGGACGTCGTGGAGATCGTGATGACCCAGTAGGTCAGCGTCGCGCAGAATACGGCGAACAGCGCGAGCGACAGAAGGCGGATTTGGATAGCGTTCATGCGGATATTGTACGGACTATTGTGAAAATTGCGTTAGGTTGGAACCCTTCAAGTACATGACATTAAAATGACCGGCCGGGCGTGTTCAATGGCACCGTGATTGCCTGACACGCGAATTCCGCCCGATCGAAAATTCCACCTGAAAAGAGGTAGCAAGCTATGCAACTGTCGACCCTTCGCCGTCATGAAATCGCGGGTCCGCGCAGCCGTCGTCAGCGCGGTTTCACGCTGATTGAAATCATGGTCGTGATTGCGATTCTGGGCATTCTGGCCGCGCTGATCGTGCCGAAAATCATGAGCCGTCCGGACGAAGCGCGGCGTGTCGCCGCCAGGCAGGACATCGGCACCGTGATGCAGGCGCTGAAACTCTACCGTCTCGACAATGGCCGTTATCCGACGCAGGAACAAGGTCTGCACGCGTTGATCGAAAAGCCGAGTACGGACCCGGTGCCGAACAACTGGAAGGACGGTGGCTACCTCGAACGTCTGCCGAACGATCCGTGGGGCAATAGCTATCAGTATCTGAACCCCGGCGTGCATGGCGAGATCGACGTGTTCAGTTATGGCGCCGACGGCAAACCGGGCGGCGAAGGCAACGACGCCGACGTAGGGTCGTGGCAGTAGTTGGATCGGTCGTGGCCGGCACTATGCGACTGTCCGCTTGCAGGTCCCGTGTGGACACTCCGTGTACGGCGTCGCCGCCGGGCATGGCGTGCGTCGGCGCGCGCATGCGTGGCCGGCGTGACGCACGTGGTTTCGGCTCGGGCGGCCCGAAGCGCGCGGCGGGTTTCACGCTGCTGGAAATGATGGTGGTGCTGGTGATCGCGGGCATTCTGGTCTCGCTGACCGCCCTGACCATGACTCGCAACCCGCGCACCGATCTGAACGAAGAAGCGCAGCGTCTCGCGCTGCTGTTCGAATCGGCCGGCGACGAAGCTCAGGTGCGCGCACGGCCGATCGCCTGGCAGCCGCTCGATGGCGGCTTCCGTTTCGATCTGCGTACTGAAGACGGCTGGCGTCCGTTGCGCGACGACCTGCTTGGGCCACGCAACTGGGAAGGCGGCGTGACCGGCGTCACGATCAACTACCCCGGGTCGGACTCGCACCCGAGCCGCGTCGTGTTCGGCACTGAAGCGATCGACGTGCCCGTGCAGATCACGCTGTTTTCTGCGGCGGGACGCGCGACGATCGTCAGCACGGGCGATGGCCGCTATGAGGTGCACTGAGATGCGTCGTTGCAGGGACAGAGGCGTTCGCAAGATTGACCACGGCGCGCAGCGCGGTTTTACGATGATCGAAGTGCTGGTGGCGCTGGCGATCATCGCGATTGCGCTGGCGGCGTCGTTGCGCGCGGTGGGGAGCCTGGCGAACGGCGAAGCCGATTTGCATCGACGGCTGCTGGCGGGATGGAGCGCGGACAATACGCTGGCGCAGCTGCATTTAACGCATGGCTGGCCGAACGTCGGCTCGACGAGTTTTGACTGCTCGCAGGGCAATCTGGAATTGATCTGTACCGAGCATGTGACGGCGACGCCGAATCCGGTGTTTCGTCGAGTGGAAGTGACGGTGACGGCGCCCGGGCGTTCCGGCAATCTCGCCCAGATGGTCACGGTGGTCGCGAATGAAAACAACCGTTCGCTCTGAGCGCCGCGGCCGATCGGGCGCGCGTGGTTTCACGCTGATCGAGTTGCTGGTCGCGATCGCGATCATGGCGGTGATTGCCGTGCTGTCGTGGCGCGGGCTTGACCAGATCATCCGGGGCCGGGAGACGATCACGAACGCGATGGAAGACGAGCGCGTTTTTGCGCAACTGTTCGACCAGATGCGGATCGACGTGCGCCAGGCCGCATCGGATGATGAGTCCGGGCAGGCGGCGGTGTCGGTTAGCGGCAGCGTGCTGCAGATCGTGCGGGAGATGGTGTTGCCGGGAACGGCGCCGCGTTTGCAGGTGGTGAGGTATCGCGTGTCCGAGGGGCGCGTGGTGCGGTACGCGTCGCCGCCGCTGGCGAATGTCGGTGAGTTGAGGAGCGCGCTGCGCGGCGGCGAGGGAGAGGGCTGGACGGCGGTCCCTTTGATGGGGGGCGTCGGTGCTATTTCTGCTCGTCTTTATGTGCCGAAGGTAGGCTGGACCACGCAGATGAAGGATGTGCAGAGTGCGATTACGGAGAACGACAATAATTTGAAGGTGCCCCAGTTGGGGAATGCGCCGCTGCCGCGGTCGGTGACTGGGCTGGAAGTGAGTGTTGGGGCTAAGTCGTTGGCGCGGCCTGTTATGCGGGTTTTTCTCGTCGGAGAGTGAAATGAGGGTTTCTTTTTTGTCTCCGCGATGTTTGGGTTTATTGTCTTTGCGACGCGCTGGCGTTGGGCTTTTCTTGGGTTTTTTGCCTGCTGCCTGGCGTGGTTGTCTGCGCGCTTGCGGCGTTGGCCTTTCCTTGTTTTCTTATTGGTCTATTAGTGTCGCCCCTGTGCGGGGCAGGCACCTACTTTTCTTTGCCGCCGCAAAGAAAAGTAGGCAAAAGAAAGCGGCTCAAACCGCTAATGCTAAGCGGGCACCGTGGCCCAGAACCGCCAGTGGCTCCGTGGAGTCAGTGTCCGCGTCCCTGCACGCGCCAGTGACAAGGGCGTCATACCTCCCGTCTCGCACGACGTGCTCGCCGGAAGAGCACTTCAAAAAACCAGTGGTGCACCTGGTCCCACTCCGTTCGCAATTGCTGCCTTGCACTTCGAGCGCTTGCGCAACTCGCGACCAACCAGGCGGGCGCCTCGCCGAGGCGAAGCCGACGGCTTCCGCGACGCGGGAACTCGGCCACTGGTTTTCTGAAGTACTCTTCGGCGCGCGTAGCGTCGCCGGAAGAATGACGCCCTTGTCACTGGCGCCGAATGTGAGAGAACACGGATTCCACGGAGCCACTGGCGGTTCTGGGCTACGGTTCCCGCTTAGCATTAGCGGTTTGAGCTGCTTTCTTTTGCCTACTTTTCTTTGCAGCCGGCAAAGAAAAGTAGGTGCCCCCCCGCACAGGGGGAAAGCTAATAAACCAATAACAAAACAAGGAAAGGCCAACGCCGTAAGCGCGCGGACAAAAGCGCCAAGCGGGCAAAAAACCCAAGCAAACACCACCACCGCAAGCAAACAACCCAGCGCCGCGCAGGCAAACCAACAGCAAGCGCCGCAGGCAAACCAACGCGGAGCAGCAATCATCAGCGCCCTGCTAGTCGTCGCGCTATCGGCGATATTAGTATCGGGCATGCTCTGGCGCCAGCAAGTCCAAATCCGAAGGATAGAAAACCAACGTCTCCTCTCGCAGGCGCAATGGGTCGCCCGCGGCGCGCTGGACTGGACGCGCCTGATCCTCCGCTCGGAGGGCGACACCTCGGCAGGCATCACCTACTTAGGCGGTCTATGGGGTGTCCCCATCGCCAAAACTCGCCTGTCGGATTTCCTCGGGCAAATCGGTGAAGTCAGAGCCGAGCAAGGCCAGGCGACCTATCTCTCCGGCTCGATCGAAGACGCCCAGGCGAAATTCAACCTCCGCAATCTGGTCTCGAGCCCAGCGCCGGGCGTCATGCAGATCAACACGGAGCAGATCGGCGCCTACCAGCGCCTGCTGGTATCCCTCGGCGTGAATAGCCAACTGGCCAAGAACACCGCCGTGCAGATGCGCGCAAGCCTCGCTCAATCGGCGACACGGTTTCAGACCGTTACGTCCATCACCGGATCGTCGGCGGCTCCGATCACCGCGGGCGGCGGCGCCACGAGCGGCAGCTTCACGGACAAACCCGGTATCGAAGACGGCGACGACAACGCGGCGGTCGCGCCGCTGCAAATGACAAGTGTCGATTCATTGCTCGATATCCCCGGCTATACGCCGGAAATGATCGCGCGCTTGCGGCCGTTCGTCACCGTGCTGCCGACGGTGTCGGCAGTCAATATGAATACGGCCTCCGCCGAAGTGATCGCGGCAATCGTGCCGGGGATGAATCTGTCCTCTGCGCAAGCCTTCGTCGCGCGCCGGCAGACAGTGTTTTTCCATAACGTCAGCGATGTGCAACTCGCCTTGCGCGGCGCCGGCGTACAGTCGGTCGCGATCGATTCGACTGAAATGGATGTCAACACGAACTATTTTCTGATTCACGGCCGCGTGCAGCACGAACGCGCGGAAGTGGACCGCACGACTCTCGTCTATCGCGACGGATTGACTCACACTACGCGTATCGTGCGGGTACAAGACCAACTATGAATAACGCCTTTCCCAGAGAGAGTGGCCCTTGAGCACGCTGATCGTTCTATTGCCGCCGCGTGATCCGGCGGTGCCATCGCAGGAATGGCAACTGCCGGAGCTGCCGTTCGTGCTGCTCGACAAGTCGGGCCGCACCCAACGCGCGGGCCGCTCGGCGCTCGTGCTGCTGCCGCGCGCTACGTCGACGGTGCTGATGATCGCCGCCCGCGACTTGCTGATGATGCCCGCCAAGCTGCCGCCCTTGCGCGGCCCGAGGTTGCGTCAGGCGTTGCCGAATGTCGTCGAGGATCAGCTGATCCAGGACCCGCAAACCTGTCACATCGCCGTCGATCCGCAACCGGTCGCGGGGGGGAGGCAGTTGCTCGCGATCATCGATCGCGGCTGGTTCCGCTTCATCTGCGAGGCGTTTGCTGCCGCCGGCCACCGCAGCGTGCGCGCGGTGCCGGTCACGCGCTGCCTGCCGCAAGCGGCCGCACTCGACACACCCGTCGAAGTCGCCGAGACGGTCGGCGCAAGCGAGCCGGTCATGGCGGGCTCGGCGAGCATGACAACGTCGCTGCCCGGCGTGGCGCCGGAGGGGGCGCCAGGCGCCGCATCGGCGGTGCCGATGGTGCCGATGGTGGCGGCCGTGCTCGGCGCCGTCGTCCAGACCGCGCCCGCCTTGCTGCTTGGGAGTGCGGTCGAAAGCGCGGTCGTCAACGGTGCGCCGCGCGTCGAACTGGCTATCGCGCGCGGTATGCAAGGCGAGGGGCTGGCAGTGCCGGCTAGCGCCGTGAACGGGACACTCAGCGCGCTCGCCGGCGCGGCGCCGATCTCGCTGTACATGCTGACGGAGGTGCCCGGCAACGAGCCGGGTCTTGCTGCGACCAGCCCGGCGAAGCTCGCTGCCCATATCCATGGGGCCAGCCCGCTGCCGTTCGAGCAACTCGCACGCCGCGCGCTGGCGTGCCGCTTCGACCTGTGCCAGTTCGAGTTCGCCTCGCAGCCGTGGCGGCTCGACCGCGCGACGCTGCGGCGTCTGCGCCTGCCGGTCATGCTGGCGGTGGCCGCGCTGGTGATCGCGATCGTCGGCGCGAACGTGCAGTGGCTGATGCTCGCGCGCCAGCGCGACGCGATCAACACGCAGATGACCGAACTGCTCCTCAATGCCTTCCCCAAGACGACGGTCGTGCTCGATGCGCCCGATCAGATGTCGCGCCAGTTGCAACAGTTGCGGGTGGCGGCAGGCGAGTTGTCACCGGACGATTTTCTATCGCTTGCCGACGGCCTCGCGCGTTCGTTGGCGCCGGTGCCGGTCAACGGCATCGCCGCGCTCGACTATCACGACCGGCGGCTCGACGTGACCTTCAAGCCCGAGGTGAAACTCGATCCCGATTTCGCCAAGCGCCTCGCTCGCAACGGCCTGAGCGGCGCGATCGACAGCAATACCGGCAAGTGGACCATCAGGAACGGACAATGAAAGCTGAACTTGCCCAAAGCTGGGCTGGATTCTGGGACCAGCGCACCGAGCGCGAAAAAACGCTGCTGGCATGGGGGGGCGGCGTCCTGGCCGTGGTGATCGCGTGGTCGGTGCTGTGGGCGCCGGCGCAGGATGGCCGCGCGCGTCTGCATGAATCGCTGCCTGCCTTGCAGCGCCAGCTGGCGCAGATGACCGCGCAGTCGAGCGAAGCCCGCCAGCTTTCCGCAGCGGCGCAAGGTGTCGCGCCGACCGGCGCGGCGCTGAAGGACGCGCTCACCGCCTCGCTCGGCGATCACGGCCTTGCCGCGACCCAGGTGCAGGTGATCGGCAACGTGGTGCAGATCCAGATGAAGAACGTGGCGTTCCCCGCGTGGACGAGCTGGGTCGACGATGCCCGCAAGCAGTTCAAGGTGCAGGTCGCCGAGGCGCATGTGAGCGCGCTCAAGGAAGACGGCCAGGTAGATCTGACGGCGTCGATGCAGCCGTCTACCGCGAAATGACCGCGCCGTTACAGGATTTCGCATGACTTACTGGATGCGGCGCCTGCGCGCCGCGCTTCCCTGGCTGGCGGTCGCGGTGCTGGCGAGCGCGGCCGTGATGCTCACGATGTTGCCGGCCGCCTGGATCACGCCGCGGTTCGCCAGACAAACTCACGGCCACGTCAATCTCGTCGATCCGGCCGGCTCGCTGTGGCACGGCTCGGCCACGCTGATGCTCGCAGCCGGTTCCGACATGAGCGCGGCGACTTTGCTGCCGGGACGGCTCGAATGGCGCACGGCGTTCTGGCCGCTCTTCACCGGCCGTGTGCGGATGACCATGCGGCACAGCGAAGCGATGCCCGACCCGGTCACCGTCGATGCGACGCTGCGCAGCGCGACCATCACGCCGGGTGCGATGGCGGTGCCGGCTTCGTTGCTGAGCGGCCTCGGCGCGCCGTTCAATACGCTCGATCTGCAAGGCGACGTGCGCCTCGCGTGGTCCGATTGGCGCACCTTCAATCAGCAAGCGTTCGGCCAGCTGACCGTGACCCTGAACGATGTCAGTTCGCGCGTCTCGCTGGTCAAGCCACTGGGTTCTTACCGGCTGCTGTTTCAGGCGCAGGGTGTGTCGTCCACGCTGGATCTGACGACTCTCAAAGGGCCGCTGATGCTGACCGGCAATGGCACGGTGTCGGCCGTCTCGACATTGTTTCGCGGGACGGCCAGCGCCGCCCCGGAAGCGCACGACAACCTCGCGGGATTGCTGAATCTATTGGGCCGGCCAAGCGGTCCGGATACCGTTGCGTTGACCTTCGTGCACTAGTTGCTTTGCGCCACCGGCGTCGCCGATGAGACCGATGACGCCGGCAGCGGCGCGGGCGCCGCCACATCGCCGGTTTCGCGGTTCATTTGCGACGCATCCCAACCGCCGCCGAGCGCCTTCACCAGACCCACCGACGACACCATCCGCTGCCCGGCGATGGTCTCGAGCTTCTGCTCGGCCGTGAAGGCCGTGGTCTGCGCGGTCAGCACGTTGACGTAACCGACCGTACCCGCCTTGTATTCGTTCGTGACGATGGCCAGCGCCTGACGCGCCGAATCCACCGCTTGCTGCTGCACGACGATTTCCTGTTCGAGGATGCGCAGCGAGGCGAGATTGTCCTCGACGTCCTGGAACGCCGTCAGAATCGTTTGACGGTACGTCGCGACGTCCTGGTCGTAGGTCGCACGAGCGGCTTCGGTCTTTGCCTCGCGCAAGCCGGCGTCGAAAATCGTGGCGGCGAGTTGCGGGCCGAGCGTCCAGAAGCGCGACGGCGCGGTCAGCAATTGCGAGAACACCGAATTTTCGAAACCGCCCGTGGCCGACAGCGTCAGCGTCGGGAAGAACGCGGCGATCGCGACGCCGATCTGTTCGTTCGCCGCCGCCGCCTTGCGCTCAGCCGATGCGATATCCGGACGCCGCTCGAGCAGCGCCGACGGCATTTGCGCGGGCACGGCGGGCGGCGTGGCGGTGAGCGGCATCGGCGGAATCGAGAAGCTCGAGGCCGGTTCGCCGACGAGTACGGCGATCGCGTGCTCGTCCTGGGCGCGCTGCACACCATTGTCGATCGCGGCCGCCTGTGCCGATTGCAACTGAGTTTGCGCCTGAATCACGTCGGAGCGCGCGGCGACGCCGGCTGCGTACTGGTTCTGCGTGAGTTGCAGCGAGCGCTGATAGGCTGCGACGGTGTCGTCGAGGAGCTTCTGGGTGGAGTCGAGCGCGCGCAGCGAGAAGTAGGTTTGCGCGAGCGTGGCCTGGGCGGACAGCCGCGCATTCGCCAGATCGGCGGCGGCGCCCTGCTGGCCGGCCTTCTGCGAATTGACCGACCGCGTGACCGAGCCCCACAGGTCCGGCTCCCAGCTTGCGTCGAGTTGCACGTTGAAGCTGTTGCTGACGCCGGAACGGCTCGAGGTGGTGGTCGTGCTGCCTGAACCATTGCCGGAGCGCGTAACGCCCGCCGATGCGCCGACGGTCGGGAAGTACGCCGCGCGTGCTTCGCCAACCAGTGCACGCGCCTGGCGATAGGCGGCGGCAAATTGGGCGATGGTCTGGTTCGACGTGTTCAGCTTGTCTTCGAGCGTATTGAGTTGCGGGTCTTCATAAATGGTCCACCAGTCGCCGCGGTCGTGCTGATCGGCCGGTTGGGCGACTTTCCAGCCGGGCGCGGCTTCCTTGTAGGACGCGGGGATCTCGGCCGCGGGCCGCTTGTAGTCGGGGCCGACGGCGCAACCGGCTACTACGGTGGCGAGCGCCGCGGCTACCGTGATGGTCAGGGCGCGGGGCGCAAGCGCCCGCGTGCGCGCGATTCGATCAAACTGCATGCAATGGATTCCTTCTGGACGCCGCAGTGCGGCCGATGGCGGCACTGCCGGCCGGGCGAGATCATGGCTCTGCCGGAATGTTAGCGTATGGGCCGCTTGGGCGCGGGATACTGAAAGGGTAATGCGGGGGGCGGCGGAGGTGTGTTACTTAGGGTGTCGCGATGGTTACGTGCTGTTACCGGCCGGGTCGCCATGGGCGGCGGAAAAGCGCCGCACACCAACCAGGACCGGTTCTACGAGAAGAGAATTAAATCCGCGAATCCGACGACGTGGGCTGCCGGGCCAGCTTGCCCGCCGCAGCCCGGCACGGCAAGCCTGAGCGCGCCTGGCAAGCGCCCGCCGGGCTTGCTGCAGCGACCGTGGTGACACTCGCCGCCGCAATGACGGACCGTACCGATTCCACCGGGGCGGCCTCGCTCCCCTTCTGTCCTCGCCGATGCTCCACCCACGCCAACACCGCGACGCCCACCGATCCACCCGGCAGTACGAACAGCACGGCGAACAAGGCCAGTTTCCACCAGCGATGCGGCCCCTGGAAGCTGCTCAGCGCGGAATCGGTCAGGGAGCGGCTCAAGCCGCCAAGGGTGTTTTTGAGGTACAGCATCGGGACAATCCTTTTCGCACGGCGCCATCGCGGCGTGCTGACAAGCGGTCAGAACATGGTCTCGGGTGGCGCGGGTCGCGCGTAACTCGTTGCCTGTCATAATATTGACTATGCAATTAAATTTCAAGATACTTTGCTCCGCGCGCACCGTGGTGTTGTTTTTTGCGTCGTTCGCACGACGGTTCGCACGGCGCGAAATGAAATTTGACTTGTCTGCCTGGGCAGCTAGAATCCGTTCTGCTCGACGATGTTCCCGGATACACGATGACCGACGGCCCATACAACGCGGACGCGATTCACCTCGAATCGAGTCTTGGCTATTACCTGACGAAAGCGCGAAACGTGCTTGTCGAGCGGATGGATCGTGCGGTCAAACCGTTAGGACTGACGGCCCAGCAGATCGGCGTGATTCTGGTGTTATCCGCGCAACGCGCGAGCACGCCGTTCGAGTTGTCGCGCGTCATGTCATATGACAGCGGATCAATGACGCGTCTGCTCGATCGCCTTGAAAAGAAAGGCTTTATCGTGCGTACGCGCAGCGACGCCGACCGCCGGATGGTCAAGCTGGAGCTGACGCCGCAAGGCCACGAAGCGGCGCGGCAATTGCCCAGCCTGGGTGCCGCTGTGTTGAACGAGCAGCTGCGCGGATTTTCCGCCGCGGAGCACGCCACCCTGCTCGACCTGCTCGGCCGTTTCATTGCGAACGGCATCGATGAGGGAGCAAGCGCGTGTTGCGGTCTCGGACCGTCGCAGGAATTGCTGGAAGACTCACCCGAAGAACCGCCGCCAGGTCACGGCGGGTCGTAACCAAGAGGCGCTTTTGAACGCGCCGTTGTTTGAAAATGTCTGTCTGGGCAGAGGATGATCCGGCATGTAAGCACGCCATCCGAAGGGTGCGATAAAGCTGCCGCGACAAGCTTTTCCCGGCTGAGGAGAAACACATATGGCTGCCACGGCTCCCGCCGAAGCCCTACCCGCCGCCGAACCCACGCCGCTCAAAGGCGGGGCGCTGGCGTTGCTCACCGTCGGTCTCGCGCTCGGTACGTTCATGGAAGTGCTCGACACATCGATCGCGAACGTCGCCGTGCCGACCATTTCCGGCAGCCTTGGCGTGGCGACCAGTCAGGGCACCTGGGTCATCTCGTCGTATTCCGTGGCCTCGGCGATCGCGGTGCCGTTGACCGGGTGGCTGGCGCGGCGCGTCGGCGAGGTGCGGCTGTTCACGCTGTCCGTTCTGCTTTTCACGATCGCCTCGGCGCTGTGCGGCTTCGCCCACAACTTCGAGTCGCTGATCGCGTTCCGGCTGGTGCAAGGGCTCGTCTCCGGGCCGATGGTCCCGCTTTCGCAGACGATTCTGATGCGCTCGTATCCGCCGGAAAAGCGCGGGCTCGCACTCGGCCTTTGGGCGATGACCGTGATTTGCGCGCCGATTTTCGGGCCCGTGATGGGCGGCTATATCACCGACAACTACACGTGGCCGTGGATCTTCTACATCAACGTGCCGATTGGCCTGTTCTCGGCGGTAAGCGCGTTCGTGCTGCTGCGTGGTCGCGAAACCAAGGTCACTAAACAGCGTATCGACGCCGTCGGCCTCGCGTTGCTCGTGATCGGCGTGTCGTGTCTGCAGATGGTGCTCGACCTCGGCAAGGATCGAGACTGGTTCAACTCGACGTTTATCATCACGCTGACGATTATCGCGGTGGTGTCGATTGCGTTCCTGCTGGTGTGGGAGATGACGGACAAGGAACCCGTCGTCGATCTTTCGCTGTTCAAGGATCGTAACTTCGCGCTCGGCGTGGTGATTATTTCGTTCGGGTTTATGGCGTTCTTCGGGTCAGTGGTGATTTTCCCGCTCTGGCTGCAGACCGTGATGGGATACACCGCCGGGCTTGCCGGTTTGGCGACGGCGCCGGTCGGCATTCTTGCACTGTTTTTGTCGCCGATGATCGGCAAGAATATGCATCGGCTGAACCTGCGGGTGGTGGCGAGTTTTGCGTTCATCGTGTTTGCGTTCGTGTCGTTCTGGAACTCGACTTTTACGCTCGATGTGCCGTTCAATCATGTGATCTGGCCGCGGCTGGTGCAAGGGATCGGGGTTGCCTGTTTCTTTGTGCCGATGACCACCATCACGCTATCCAGCGTGTCGGACGATCGGCTTGCCAGTGCTTCCGGGTTGTCGAACTTTTTTCGGACTTTGTCTGGGGCGATTGGGACAGCTATTAGTACGACTTACTGGGAAAATGACACGATTTATCATCATGCGATGTTGACCGACTCGGTTAACGTCTATGCGGCTAATACCAATGCTTATACCAATGCGTTGGCTGGTCTCGGGCTTTCTGGGGATGGTCTTACCGCTCAGCTCAATCAGGTCGTTACGGCGCAGGCTTATATGATGGCCACTAATGATTTTTTTCGCATTTCCTGTGCGGGGTTTCTTGTGTTGGCGGTGCTTGTTTGGGTTACTAAGCCCAGGAAGGGGGTTGGGCCTTCTATGGGGCATTGAGGGTTTTTTTTGCCTCTGGCGGTGGTGGTTTTTTTGTTGAGTTGTTGGGGGGGCTTGGCGCTTTTTGTCTGTATGCCTGTGGCGTTGGCCTTTCCTTGAATTGTTAGTGGTTTATTAGCGTCGCCCCTGTGCGGGGCAGGCACTTACTTTCTTTGCCGCCGCAAAGAAAGATAAGCAAAGAAAGCGGCTCACACCGATCTTGCTAAGTGGGCGCCTTTGTTTGCTCAGGGTAGTGGTGCATCTGGAATCTGTGTTCGTGCACCTGCATGCACTCGTGACAAGGGTGTCATTCTTCCGGCGGCGCTGCGCGCGCCGAAGCGTACTTCTTAGAACCACTTGGCTTGCTTTCGCGCCCTTGGGTGAGCATGTCTGATTTTTTGCGTGCAAGGCCGATCGGATCCTCTACAAGCTATATCTGATGAAGCGATCCTCGTAGAGGATCGCGAACCGGTTCGTCGCTGACTGCGTTGCTGTCTCTTCCTTCCTCACTGCGTTATCGCCTCTCCGTTCGTTCCCGGGATCGATTGTCCCTGCGAAGCATCGGGGTGCATCGCCGTTGGCGCGGGTTGTGATGGTTTTGCGTCGCTCTGCGGTGCGGTCGTCGTATTGCTTCGTACGCCTCGTACGTATTGCTTGAAGTCGGCGCCCGCCTCCCATGGGTTCGGTTTGCAACCCATTGATCCGTCGCAATGCGCCGCGAATCCAATCGTCGCCGTGCCGTCCGGGTTCGAGGCGCGCGTGATCTGATACGCCAGCGCGCGCTTGCCGCCGTCCGGGCCGGATGTCTGGATCAACGTGTCAGTCGCGGACTCGATCTCGTACTTCGAATGGCCCGCTACCCACGTCTGCGCACGCTGCCACCAGACATCACATTCGGCTTTGGTGGAACACGTCAATGGCGTCGTGGCGATCTGCATGACGTCCGGGTCCACCTGCCCCTGTGTCGAACATCCCGCCGCCGCTGCGCACAGTACGGCCAACAGACCTTTTTTCATCGCGTTGAAGCCTCCCTCCACGGAGCGTGTCATGAAAGTTGGACCGTATCACCGGCACGGTGTTTCATGCGCATTCGCAAATGGACGAAACGAATGGAGATTATGCCGATACCAGTTGGGCGCCCGGCATCGTTTTGCGTAGACGTTGCCCGTGCGCAATAAAAAAACGGCCCTCCATGGCCGCCTCCTGCTTCACAAATGAAAATGCCGTTCCGCGCTAGCGGAACGGCATGGGCCCTCAGGCTGCTTTTTTCTGTGTTGCCTGCGGTCGTCGCCTAGACGCTAAACCGGTTCAGCGTATACGCCCTGTAGGCCGCGACGAATGCGTCGAATGAACCGACCTCTTCCCGCTCAAGTTTGGCCTGCTCTGCAAGCGATTGCGTAGCGAGGTCGGCGAATTCTTTCGTCTGCGCGGCATCTAGCGGACGCGCTCGGAAATAGGCGGCGTGCGCCTCGCTCTGCTCGAGGCCAAATGCGAGGAAGCTCTGCTGCTTGTCGCGCATTGTCTGCAATACACGCGCAGACGGCGTCAGCGATGCATCCGCCAATTTCGCGCGCTGAACCGCCACGGCGCGTGCGTGTGAGTCGCCGCCGTGCAGCGCGTCGAGCGTTGCCGCGGCCGCGTCGATCTTGATGAGCAATTCGTTCGACCAATCCGTCATCGTGATCGGGTTGCCGTCGCGCGTCAGTTCGAGGCCCGGCTTGCGGCCTTCCATCGTCACGCGGCCGAAGTTCCGATTCGCCTCCGCGTACGCGTCGGGCGGCAGTGGCGCGCTGTCGTCGAGTGCGCAGACCAGCAGGTAAGCGTCGAGAAAACGCGAGGTCTCCAGCGAAATGCCGATCGGTTCGAACGGATCGATGTCCATGCAGCGCACTTCGACGTATTGCACGCCGCGCGCAGCCAGTGCATGCAGCGGACGCTCGCCCGGGTGCGTGACGCGCTTCGGACGGATCGTCGAATAGAACTCGTTTTCGATCTGCAGCACGTTCGTGTTGATCTGTACCCACTCGCCGTTACGCTGTGTGCCGATCGCCTCATACGCGGGATACGGCTGGCTCACGGCCTTTGCGAGCGCGTCGAGGTAGCCCGGCAAGGTGTCGTAGTCGGCGTGCAGCGCGGCCTGCGCTGTGGTGTTCGAGTAGCCGAGGTCGCTCATGCGCAAACTGGTCGCATACGGGCGGTACAGCGTGTCGGCGTCGAAGGTGTCGAGCGTGTGCTGGCGATCGCGGAGGAACCGGCGATCCAGAGCCGGCGATGCGCCGAACAGGTACATCAGCAGCCAGTTGGTGCGGCGGAAATTGCGGATCAGCGCGAGGTAGCGGTCGGACTGGAAATCGACGGCGTTTGCCGTGGATTGCTGGTCGGCATGCAACAGCCGCCACACTTCTTCGTTCAGCGAATAGTTGTAGTGGATGCCCGCAATGCACTGCATCGTGCGGCCGTAGCGAAGCGCCAGGCCAATGCGGTACACGTACTTCAGTTTGCCGATATTCGAGGTGCCGTAGTGCGCGATCGGAATGCCGTCGTCCGTGTCGGGCAGCAGGCCCGGCATCGAGTTGTTCCACATGATCTCGTCGCCGAGTTCGGCGTAGACGAAACGATGCAGCGTAGCGAGCTTGTCGAGCGTGATCGCGACGTCGTGTTCGGCCGGCGTGATCAGTTCGAGCAGCGCTTCGGAATAGTCGGTGGTGAGCGACGGATGCGTGAGCGCCGAGCCGAGCGCGCCCGGATGCGGCGTCATGGCGAGCTTGCCGTCGTGCGTCACGCGCAGGCTTTCCTTTTCGATGCCGCGCAGGCCGCGTATCAGCGCGTCGCGCTGCGGGCCTGCGGTCAGCACGGACAGGCGGTGCGAGAGCGCGTCGTTCGGGCGGGAAGGTGTCGTGTTTGGCATTGATGCGAGTCGGGCGTTGTCGGCCGCCATGTGCCGCTTCGCTGCATACAGACAGCACTGCGCGGTTGACAACGTTCGGCGGAATTTTCGGGTAGCGGGCACTTTAACATCTCGCCACGACGGCTGCTTGAGGCCGCTTCGGCAGGCCCTCGGACGACACAAGCTGGCCTGATTCCAGTGCGAAATGGGCTGCTGGGCGCCTTACGCTACCCTTCGCGCGCCCGACGCGCGATTCGCGTGGCGTCTGGTTGCCGCCATCGCGCCAGCCGCCTGCCCACGATCCGCCAGTTGCGTGCGGCCCTTCTCCCCGACTGCCGCATCACTTCAGCCGCCGCGCGCGGCGCCGGCCCGATCCGCCACTTCGTTCCACAGGTGCATGGCCGCGTACGCGCGCCACGGCCGCCACGCATCGGTGCGGGTGCGTTGCTGCGTGGGCCGCACGAGCGACGGGTCGCGCGCGCAGATCGACTGCATCAGCACGAGGTCCCATGCGGGCCAGGCGTCGGCATCACGCCACGCGCGCATCGCCACATACTCGACGGTCCACGGACCGATGCCCGGCAGCGCCAGCAACGCTGCGCGCAGACTGTCGGCGTCGGCGACGCCGCTGTCGAGCGGAACGTCGCCTGAAGCGACCGCCTGCGCGAAGCCTTGCAACGCCGCTACGCGTTTACCCGGCATGCCGATCTTTTCCAGGTCCACAGCCGCGAGCGCGGCGGGCGTCGGAAAGCGCCACGCCGTGTTCTCATGCGGATGCCCCTCGATGCGCTCGCCGGCACGCTGCACCAGTCGTCCGATGATGGTGGTCGCCGCCTTCACGCTGACCTGCTGCCCGACGATGGCGCGCACCACCAGCTCGAAGCCCGACCACGCGCCGGGCACGCGCAAGCCCGGCGCGGCTTCGATCAAGGGAGCGAGCCATGGGTCGGCGGCCAGTTCGTTGCCGATTTTCTTGGGGTCGGCGCGCAGATCGAACATCCTCGCGATCGGCGCGGCGAGCGCGTCGGCGTGACGGCTCGCGGGGCCGTCGATGTGCGCGACGATGCAGCGCTTGCGCGGATGCAGGCGCACGGTCAGCGTGCCGCTGTTGCCGGCCCAATCGATCGCGCGGCGATAGGCGCCGTCTTCGACGGCTTCGACGCCGGGCGTCGCGCGCCCGCCGAAAAAGCGCAGCAGGCGCGGCCAGTCGAAGGGTGGTTTGAAAGGCAGTTCGAGTGTTGCGACGTCGTCAAGCGTGCTCACGCGGCGTGGTCCAGGTTGGTGGTGGTGGCGACGGCCGCGTGCTCGCGGCGCTTGGGTTTATCGCCCGTAACATCGCCTGCGTGCTGGGCTTCGTTATCGAGCAGTGCAGCCTTGCGCGGCAGGCCCCAGCGATATCCCGCCAGCGCCCCACCCTTTTGCACCACCCGGTGACACGGAATCGCCAACGCGACCGGATTCGTCGCGCACGCGCTCGCCACCGCGCGCACGGCCCGGGGCGAGCCGACCGCTTCCGCGATCTGCGAATAGCTGCGCGTCTCACCGTAGGGAATCCGCCGCAGCGCATCCCATACACGTTGGCGGAACGCAGTGGCGGCGATATCCAGAGGCAGATCGAAGTCCTGACGGGTACCGCGCAGATAGGCGTCGATCTGCGCGAGGAACGGTGCGAGGCGCGCTGCGTCCTCGACCAGCTCGGCGTTGGCGAACTCGCCACGCAGATCGTCGGCGAGTATCGCGGTATCGTCGCCGAAACCGATTTTGCAGATGCCTTTGTCGGTTGCCGCGATCAGCACGAAGCCAAGCGAGGTCGGCGCGCTGGCGTAGCGCACGGTGAGCCCGGCGCCTTTGCGGCGAAACGTGGATGGCGTCATGCCCAATTCCGCCGAAGCGCTGTCGTACATCCGCGATGGCGAGCCGAAGCCGGCGTCGAGCGTGGCGCGCGTCACGTCCGATCCGCTCTGCAGCGCATCGCGCAACGCGGCGCCGCGCTGCGCGGCCTGATACTGGCGCGGCGACACCCCCACCACGCGCTTGAACAGGCGCTGCAAGTGGAACGGGCTGACGTGCACCGCGTCGCTCAGTTGCGCGAGCGTGAGGCGTTGCTGGCGATCGGCGTCCAGCGCGGCGCACGCGCGATTGACGATCTCCAGCTCGCGGGGCAGGCCGCCGGGCTGGCAACGCTTGCAATCGCGATAGCCCGCAGCGCGCGCAGCGCTGGCGTCGGTGAAGAACGCGACATTTTCGCGGCGCGGCAGGCGCGACGCGCACGACGGACGGCAGAACACGCCCGTCGTTTTGACGGCGTAGAAGAACGCGCCGTCGGCCTGCGGCTCGCGGCGGGTGACGGCGTCCCAACGCTCGGCGTCGGTGGCCCAGTTGCTGCTGCCGACGGCGGTTTCGCCGGCGGTCTCGGTACGGTTGGTGCGGTTCATGATGGTCCCGGAAAGTCGGTGTCGATGCTCACCAATGTAGGCCGCATGCCATCACACTACGCCCCGGTTCTTGCTCTGTCATTGCGCTTCCTCGTAGGTCGGAGGCCCCGCCAGATGTCCGTTTCGCCTCAAACTGCGGCAATTTGGCACGATATCGGGTTTTCCCTTAAAAAGTTATTGCGTCGCACCAAGCCCATGTGTATATTAGTACCTGTCTCCTCCATGTCTCCTCCTGATATGGATTCAGCCCGTTCCACATAGAGCGGGCTTTTTTTCGTCTGAACATTTTCGATCTGCCCCTCGTGGCCGGTCCATCGCCCGCTCTCGCGGCGCCGTCCTTTCTCCTACACTGGTGGCTACTCATCCGTTTTGCGAGCAAGCCTTGGGGCGTTCGATATGAAAATCCATATTCGCGAGATCGATCACATCGTCATTCGGGCGTCGAATGTTTCGGCGATGACGCGCTTTTATTGCGAGGTGCTGGGTTGCAGCGTCGAAAAGGAGCAGCCCGATCTGGGGCTGACGCAGTTGCGCGCGGGGCGCTCGCTGATCGACCTGCTACAGGTCGGCGCGAAGCTCGATCACCCCGAAAACGGCGTGCCGGGCGCGGGGCGTAACATGGATCACGTGTGTTTGCGCGTCGACCCGTTCGATGCCGAGGCGCTCAAGGCGCATCTGGCCGAACACGGCGCGCGGCCCGGCGAGGCGGCGTTACGTTATGGCGCGGACGGGTTTGGGCAGTCGCTGTATCTGTTCGACCCGGAGGGCAATATGGTCGAGCTCAAAGGACCACCTGAAGCGGCGCGGGTGACGTCGCTGTGACGGGCGCGACCGCTGCCTCGTAGCCTCGGTGCGGCACGCGGGAGTCCAAGTCGATACGCGCACATAGGCGTAGATGAATTCAGGCAAAGCGCGCCCGGCGCACCGGCGCTACCTAGCCCGACTTGGGCGCTACAAACTCTACCAGGCGTCGGCGGGCGCCTTCAACACCGTCCACTCGATCTTCACCGCATCGGCGTCGGCGCTACCGAGCCATGCTTCGCCGTCCTGCACGGTGCATTGCAGACGCATGGTCCGTTCGGCGAGCGAGCCGAGCGCGGCGGCGACGTCTTCGCCGAGCGTCCACACGGTCACATTGCGCATGCGTTCGACCTTGCTGCGCACGCCTTGCCACCAGATGTCCGACGTGCGCCCGCCATAGGCGATCACGATCACCTCGTTCGAGCGGCCGCTTGCCTTGGCGATGCGCCGTTCGTCCGGCTGGCCGACTTCGATCCACGTTTCGATCGCGCCGGTGAGGTCCTTCTGCCAGAGGTCCGGTTCGTCCACGTCCGACAAGCCTTTGCAGAATTCAAGGCGTTCCTGCGCGAACAACGCGAAGGCGGCGACGCGGACCATCATCCGTTCGTCGGTCTCCGAGGGATGGCGGGCGATCGTCAAGGAATGGTCGGCGTAATAGTGCCGGTCCATGTTGGCGATCTGGAGTTCCGCCTTGTAAATCGTCGATTTGAGAGCCATGCCGTTACTAAACCAGGCGCTCGCTCCACCGGAGCGAACAGAAAAAGAATCGTCGACGGCGCGTTGCCGTTTTCCGTGTTTGTTGTACATCGCGCGTTCCTCCCGAGCCGAAAATGCCGGCTGCCATTGCGACTATCGCAAAGGGAGACGCATTTATCGTGCCACTGTCGGCTCGAAAGCGGTGCCATACACCTCGGCAGCGGCTTCCCGCAAGGCTTCGAGCACGACTGAGGCCGCCGGGGAAAGCAGATGCGACTGGCGCGTGATGATACCGAATGTATCCATTCTGCACGGTAAATCGATCGGTATCTGCTTGAGAACACCGTACTGTTGGTATTGGCGCGCCACTTCGTCAGGTAAAACCGCCAACATGTCGCTTTGAAGTAATAAGCTCGAAATCGCCAAAAAATTGTTCGTATTGACGACGTTCTGGGGCGGATTGAGTCCGATCTGCGAAAACATCAGATCAAAGCGATGGCGCAGAACGCTGCCCGGCGGGTGCAAAACCCAGCTCGCGTTGACGATTCCGCGCAGTGTCAAACCTGTTTCATTTTCGAGAGGATGGCCGGGACGGGCCACGACGCACAGCGGCTCGTCGGCGAGCGGTTCGTAGCGGACCTCGGCCTTGAACTGGTTCTGCCGCTCCAGTACCCGGCCGATCATGATGTCCAGTTCGCCTTCGGCGAGCTTCGGCAGCATGACGTCCGACGTTTCCACCTCCGCCCAGATTTGCAGCTGCGGATAGCGCTCCTTCACGCTGGCGACCGCACGCGGCACCATCGTCGCGGCCGCCGCGGCAATCACGCCGATCCGCACCTGGCCAGCCAGACCGGCGCGCAGCGCCGAGATTTCATCGTGTGCGTGGCTGAGATTCGAGAGCACCATGCGCGCGTGACGGATCATCACCTCGCCGTACAAGGTAGCGTGCATGCCGTGAGGCGTGCGGTCGAACAGACTCACCTCGAGCATGTCCTCCAGCTCCTTCAGGAGCCGCGACGCCGCAGGCTGGGTCATGCCGAGCACGTCGGCGGCACGCCGGACGTTGCCCTCCTCTTCCATCGCGGCGAGCAGCAGCAACTGCCGCGTCTTGAGCCGCGCCCGCACGAACCAGTTCGAGTAGCTACGCGTCATGGCCTGTCTCCCTATGCGGCTCGATGCCGTCTGTCGGACGATTTGCCGTCGTTGAGACTCCATCATGCCATATCGAAATTGATATCGGAGTGGCCGAAAAAGGGATTGGAAAGTTATTGGCACGGCTCATACCATTCGTGGACTTTCTGAGCTTCCCCATGTGACGCCCTTCCGTCGATGAATCGCGATCCGCTCGTCCCGCTCGTTGCCAGTCCGTTCCGCCATTACATCAATGGCGGCTGGGAGACGGGCGCGACCACCGGCGTGTCGCTCAATCCGTCGGATCTGGATGAACCGGTCGGCGACTACGTGCGGGCCGATGCCAGGCAGACCGATACCGCGGTCGAAGCGGCCGGCGCGGCTTTCCGCGAATGGTCCCTCGGTTCGGTGCAGCGTCGCGCGGATGCGCTCGATGCGATTGGCAGCGAGATGCTGGCGCGGCGTGACGAACTCGGCCGCCTGCTTGCGCGCGAGGTCGGCAAGCCGTTACCGGAAGCCTTGGCCGAAGCGACGCGCGCCGGCCAGCTTTTCAAGTTTTTCGCTACCGAGGCGCTCCGCGCGTTGGCCGAGCCGCTGGCGTCGTCGCGCGCCGGCGTCGAGATCGACGTGATGCGTGAACCGCTCGGTGTAATCGGCATCATCGCGCCGTGGAGCGCGCCGCTGGCGATTGCCGCTGCCAAGATCGGCGCCGCCCTCGCCTACGGCAATTGCGTGGTTTTCAAACCGGCCGAATCGGCGGCGGGCTGCGCGGCGGCCTTGGCGTCGATTGTCAGCCGTGCCGGTTTGCCGGCCGGCGTATTCAATCTCGTGATGGGCAGTGGCCGGCAGGTCGGCGCGCGGATCGCCGCGCATCCGTTAGTGGCGGCGATCAGTTTCACCGGATCGGCAGAAACCGGCACGCGTGTCCTGCAGGTTGCCGCTGCGAGGCAAGCGCGCGTGCAACTGGAAATGGGCGGCAAGAATCCCTTCGTGGTGCTGGCCGATGCCGACCTCGACGGCGCCGTCGAGGCAGCCCTCAGCGGCGCCTATGGTTCCAACGGCCAATGCGGTGTTGCTGCGTCGAGGTTGATCGTCGAACGTGCGGTGTTCGAGCCGTTCGTCGACGCGTTGCGGACGAAGCTCGCCAGACTGAGCGTCGATCACGCGCTGAAGCACGGCACGGAGATTGGCCCGGTCGCCAACGCCGCACAGTTGGAGCGCAATCTCGACTATGTACGCATCGGCCAGGAGGAAGGCGCGCAATTGCTGCACGGCGGCCGTCGGCTCGAACGCGCGACACGGGGCTACTTTTTCGAACCGGCCTTGTTTATCGGCGAAGCCGAACACCGCATCGCACGGGACGAGATCTTCGGTCCGCTCGCTGTCGTGCTGAAAGCCGACGACTACGAGCACGCGTTGCATCTCGCGAACGACACTGCCTACGGTCTATGCGCCGGCATCTGCACGCGCTCCTTGAGCCGCGCGCGGCATTTCCGCCGCCACGCGCAGTGTGGCCTCGTCACGATCAATCTGCCGACGACTGCCGTCGAGCATCACGCGCCCGGTGGCGGCCGCAAGGCGTCGGCCTACGGCACAACCGATGCAGCATTCTGGACCGCCGTGAAAACGGCTTACGTTGCGGGTTGATGGCGATGAGGCGCGCTAATTTCACTCCTTTTCCCGCGGTTCGGTCCGCGACGCATGGCACGGCACACGCTGCCGGGATCCGAACCGCTCACCCCATCGCCCATCCACGCCCCGGATAACGCCGCTGTGCATTCCCCGCTGCAAATAAACGAAACCAATGCAGCCTTTCAACCTCAGGAGACAAGCATGACCAGCAAGCTTCGCCGTTTGACGCTATCCGCGATCGCCGCCGCGGCCCTCGCCGCACCTTTTGCCGCACAACTTTCCGCGCATGCGGACACGCCGCTCAAAGTCGGCTTCCTCGTGAAGATGCCGGAACAGGCATGGTTCATCAACGAACAGAAAGCCGCGACCGCGCTCGGCCAGAAGGACGGTTTCTCGGTGGTCAATATCGGCACGCCGGACGGCGAAAAAGTGCTGGCCGCAATCGACAACCTCGGCGCGCAGGGGGCGCAAGGTTTCGTGATCTGCGCGCCCGACGTGCGGCTCGGACCGGCGATCCAGGCGCGTGCGAAACGCTACAACATGAAGTTCGTCACCGTCGACGATCAACTCGTCGACTCCACCGGCAAGCCGCTGCCGAACGTGCCGCATCTGGGCATGTCCGCATTCAAGATCGGCAATCAGGTCGGCACGGCAATCTCCGAGGAGATGAAGCGCCGCGGCTGGAAGCCGGAAGAAGTCGGCGCGCTGCGCATCACGAACTACGAACTGCCGACCGCCAAACTGCGCACTGACGGCGCGACGGAATCGCTCCTGGCCGGTGGCTTCAAGAAGGAAAACATCTTCGATGCGCCGCAGAAGACCACCGATGACGAAGGCGGCTTCAATGCATCGTCGCCTGTCCTCGCGCAGCATCCGAACATCAAGAAGTGGGTGATCTTCGCGCTCAACGAGGAAAGCGTGCTGGGCGGCGTTCGCGCGACCGAACAGCTGCACATTCCGGCAGCGGATGTGATCGGCGTCGGCATCAACGGGGCGGGCGAGGCGTTCGCCGAGTTCCAGAAGAAGGAACCGACGGGCTTCTACGGCACGATCGCCGTGAGCTCGACGATGCACGGCAAGGCGAGCACGGAGAACCTCGTCGGGTGGATCAAGAACGGCAAGCAGCCGCCCGCCGACACGCAGACCACCGGCAAGCTGATGGTGCGCGGCAACTGGCAGGACGTGCGTAAAGAGCTCGGAATCTAAGCGGTACTCGAGTCTGCACACTGCGGGCCTTTTTCACGTTCGCGCTGACGTCAACGCGAGATCGGCCTGCACAGGTTGTCCACCCGCTAGAGGCTTTCGATGACGGTTTCTCACATTGGCGAAACGGGCCACGCGGCGCGGCCCGCGCAAGCGCCCTCGCCCGCACTCACGTCGGCCGATCCCTATCTGCGACTCGACGGCATCACCGTGCGCTTTCCCGGTGTGCTCGCCCTCGACCATGTATCGCTCGACGTGCGGCGCGGCGAAGTACACGGATTGATGGGCGAAAACGGCGCCGGCAAATCGACGCTGCTCAAGGTGCTGTCCGGCGTGAACCAGCCGGCGGCAGGCACCTTGTCGCTCGATGGTGTCGAGCAACAGTTCGTCACCACCAAGGCGGCCATCGCCGCGGGCGTCGCGATCATCTATCAGGAACTGCATCTGGTGCCGGAGCTGACGGTTGCAGAAAACCTGATGCTCGGCGCCCTGCCCAACCGTTTCGGCGTGCTCGATGAGAAGGCGCTGGTTGCCCGCGCGGTGCGCGAGCTGGAAAGACTCGGCGAAAAAATAGACCCGTCGCAACAGGTGAAGAATCTCTCGATCGGTCAGCGGCAGATGATCGAAATCGGCAAGGCGCTGATGCGCGATGCGCGTGTGATTGCGTTCGACGAGCCGACCAGTTCGTTGTCGTCGCGCGAGACCACGCAGCTGTTCCGGATCATTCGCGCGTTGAAGGCCGAGGGCCGCGCGATCATCTACGTCACGCACCGCATGGACGAAGTCTACGAACTATGCGACCGCGTGACGGTGTTTCGCGACGGCCGCCGCATCGATACGTTCGAGGCGGGTGAAGGACTCGATCGCGACCGACTGATCAGTTGCATGGTGGGCCGTTCGATTGCCGACGTGTACGGCTACCGCGCCCGCGAACTGGGCGGCCTGCAACTCGAAGTCAGGGATCTGATGGGACGCGGTTTGCGCGAACCGGCTTCTTTCACCGCACGTAAAGGTGAAATCCTCGGCTTCTTCGGTTTGGTGGGCGCAGGCCGTTCGGAGCTGATGAAACTGATTTATGGCGCAGTCAAACCGAGCGCCGGTGAAATCGCGCTCAAGGGAAAACGCGTGCACTTTTCCACGCCGCGCGATGCCGTGCGTGCGGGCGTCGCACTGTGTCCGGAAGACCGCAAGCAGGAAGGCATCGTCTCGATCGCTTCGGTGTCGGACAACCTCAACATCAGTTGCCGCCGTCACTTCAGTCGCTTCAACGTGCTCAACGGCCGCAAGGAAGCGCAGACCGCCAGGGAGTTCATCGGCAAGCTCGCGATCAAGACGCGTAACGGCGAGACGCCGATCGGCACCCTCTCCGGCGGCAATCAACAAAAGGTGATTTTGTCGCGTTGGCTGGCCGAAGACATCGACGTGTTCCTGATGGACGAGCCCACGCGCGGCATCGACGTCGGCGCGCGCAGCGAAATATACGGCCTGCTGTATGGGCTCGCTGAAGCGGGCCGCACGGTCATTGTCGTGTCGAGCGATCTGGCCGAAGTGATCGGCGTGGCGGATCGCGTGATCGTGATGAAGGAAGGCCGCATTGTCGGCAATCTGCCGAAGGCGCAGGCCACGCCGGATGCACTGATCAAGCTGGCGTTGCCACGCTGAGGACGCCGCATTCGCCAGGCAACTGAATGCAACCGACGGCAACTGTGTCGCGCCGTCGAAAACGGAATAAACATCATGAACACACCCTCAACCGACTCCTCCACGCCAGCCATCGCTTCCTCGGGTCTGAACGCACGCGCCGCGCGCACCTGGGACCTGATCAACAAGTCCGGCATCGTGATGGTGTTCATCATCCTGTTCGCGGCTTTGTCGTTCACCGTGCCGGATTTCCTGAGCTCGCGAAACATCCAGGGCTTGCTGCTCTCCGTCACGCTAATTGGTTCGATATCCGTAACGATGATGTTCGTGCTCGCGCTGGGCGAAGTGGACTTGTCGGTGGCGTCGATCGTGGCGTTCGCGGGCGTGGTTGCGTCCACCTTGATCACCGCGACGCACAGCGTGATGCTCGGCGTCGCCGCCGGCGTGCTCGCGGGTGGCGCGGTCGGACTGGTCAACGGCGTACTGGTCGCGCGCTACAAGATCAACTCGCTGATTGTCACGCTTGCGATGATGGAAGTCGTGCGCGGCCTCGCCTTCATTACGTCGAACGGCGACGCGGTGATGATTTCCGAAGAGCGTTTCTTCGACCTCGGCGGCGGCGCGTTCCTCGGTATTTCCTATCCGATCTGGAGCAACATCGTCGGCTTCGTACTGTTTGGCTTTCTGCTGAAGAAAACCGTGTTCGGCAAGAACGTGCTGGCAGTTGGCGGCAATAGCGAGGCCGCTTTGCTTGCGGGCTTGCCGGTCACGCGGATCAAGATCACAGTGTTCGTATTGCAAGGGCTCGTCACCGGTTTTGCCGGTGTGATGCTGGCGTCGCGCATGAGTCTCGGCGACCCGAAAACGTCGGTCGGTCTTGAACTCGGTGTGATCTCCGCGTGCGTGCTCGGCGGCGTCTCGCTGACGGGTGGCGTTGCGACGATTTCCGGTGTGCTGGTCGGCGTGCTGATCATGGGTTCCGTGCAGGACGCAATGAGCCTGATGAATGTGCCGACCTTCTATCAATACCTGATTCGCGGCGGGATTCTGCTGCTCGCGGTGTTGTTCGATCAGTACCGCCGCAGCAAGCGCGTGCACTGACGCCGACACACGCCACGGGCCAGGCGCCCCTATATGCTTGCCAACAGGAGATCTCATGGCTGATTCCAACCAGACTAAAAAGCCGCTGCGCAGCCAGGCGTGGTTTGGCCTCAAAGACCGCGATGGTTTTCTGCATCGCTCGTGGATGAAAAACCAGGGCATTCCACACGACGAATTCGACGGGCGCCCGGTGATCGGCATCTGCAATACGTGGTCCGAACTGACGCCGTGCAACGCGCATTTTCGCGAGCTTGCCGAGTACGTGAAGAAAGGCGTGCACGAAGCGGGCGGTTTGCCGCTCGAGTTTCCGGTGATGTCGCTCGGCGAGACCAATCTGCGGCCTACCGCGATGCTGTTTCGCAATCTCGCTTCGATGGATGTCGAGGAGTCGATTCGCGGCAATCCGATGGACGGCGTGATTCTACTGGTGGGTTGCGACAAGACCACGCCGGCGCTGCTGATGGGCGCGGCGTCGTGCAATCTGCCGGCACTGGCCGTTTCCGGCGGCCCGATGCTGAATGGCCGCTTTCGAGGCAAGAACATCGGCTCCGGCACGGGTGTCTGGCAGATGTCCGAAGAAGTGCGTGCCGGGACAATGACGCAGGAAGAATTCACCGAAGCCGAGTCGTGCATGAACCGCTCGCGCGGCCACTGCATGACGATGGGCACGGCATCGACGATGGCTTCGATGGTCGAGTCGCTCGGCATGGGCCTGCCGCACAACGCGGCGATTCCCGCTGTCGATGCACGCCGGCAAGTGCTCGCGCATCTGGCGGGCCGGCGCATCGTCGATATGGTCCGCGAGGATCTGACAATGGACAAGATTCTCACGCGCGAGGCGTTCGAAAACGCAATCCGCACGAACGCCGCGATCGGCGGCTCGACCAATGCGGTCGTGCATCTGATTGCGCTGGCCAAACGCATCGGCGTGGAGCTTTCCCTGGAAGACTGGGAGCTGGGCTCGAACGTGCCGTGTCTGGTGAATCTGCAACCGTCGGGTGAATACCTGATGGAAGACTTTTACTACGCGGGCGGCTTGCCCGCGGTGCTTAAGCAACTCGGCGAGCAAGGCCTGCTGCATCGCGAAGCGCTGACGGTGAACGGCAAGACGATCTGGGACAACGTGCGCAACGCGCCGAATCACGACGAGAAGGTCATCACGACGTTCGCCGAGCCGTTCAAGCCGAAGGCCGGCATCGCCGTGCTCAAGGGCAATCTGGCGCCGAACGGCGCGGTGATCAAGCCGTCGGCAGCGACACCGCATCTGCTGAAGCATCGCGGCCGCGCGGTGGTATTCGAGAATATCGAGGAGTTGCACGCGAAGATCGACGACGAATCGCTCGACATCGACGAGCACTGCGTCATGGTGCTCAAGGGCGCGGGGCCGAAGGGATATCCGGGTTTCGCGGAAGTCGGCAACATGCCGCTGCCGAAAAAGGTGCTGCAAAAAGGCATCACGGACATGGTGCGAATTTCGGACGGCCGCATGAGCGGCACGGCCTACGGCTCGGTGGTCCTGCACGTATCGCCCGAAGCGGCCGCAGGCGGGCCGCTTGCGTTCGTGCAAACCGGCGACATGATCGAACTCGACGTCGACGCACGCCGTTTGCATCTGGATATCACCGACGCCGAACTCGAACGCCGTCGCGCGGCCTGGCAGCCGCCTGCGCCGCCCACGCGCGGCTACTACAAGCTCTACGTCGAGCACGTGCTGCAAGCGGACGAGGGCGCGGATCTCGACTTCCTCGTCGGATCGAGCGGCGCGCCCGTGCCGCGCGACTCGCATTGATTGTCGCTTGAACGATTGATTAGCCGTTTCTCCCTGCGCTTTGCGAGAAGGCGTATTGCCGATGCGGATCGAAAGTCCGCATCGGCTTTTTTTATCGGCGTCACAGCATGGGAAAAGGGGCACGGAAATAAAAATCGGCCGGGCGCTCAACGCCCGGCCGATTTTTAACTCGCGAGTTCGCCAGCCCTCGGTTTTTTATCTCAGAGGGTTTATAGCGTAGTTTAAAACCCGTCAAACCCGGCGTTTACCCGGGCATTGGCGTTTAGCTTATTGTTTGATGAATCGATCGTTTGCCCAGAGGCCTTGCGTGTCGCTATTGCCGGCATTCACGAATTCGACGTCATGGCCGACCACGCGCACCACGCGGAAACTCGAGTTTTCCGGCGTGGAAACGCACTGATAGCCCGAGAAGAATTCCTGCATCTTCTGCTGTTCGCCGGCTTGCGCGTGTTGATCGACGGCGTCGAGTTTATCCTTCGACAGACAGCCATACGCGTTGGCCTTGAACTGGATGGTTTGCTGCGGCTTGACCATGGCATCTTGCGCCTGAACAGAAGCGGCAGCCAATCCCGCAATGGCGAAAACAAGGGCGATTCGCGTTTTCATATTTTCCTCCGGGGCGGGTTTAATACTCAGGTTAGCTATGTATTTAACTTTAACGTCGAAACCGCACCTTGTACTTTAGGAGAACGCGCAAGAACGACAAGCACATCTTGTGTGCGGTCGCAACAGCGGCGAATTGTCGCACCATCTGTCGCACGTGCTTAAACCTTGAGCAGCGGATTGGACAGGGCCGATTGAAACGGATAACTAAAAGATCGGCGGGGCGCGCAGCTTTAACCAGTAAAGCTTTGCGGTGCGTATTGGCGTAAACGAGAGGCACCAATTAAGTGAATTAATACAATTAGCGGGTGCGTTTGGTGCATCGCACACAAAGTCATTCACCCGACTAATCAAAAATCACGAAATAACGGTGCGTGTACAGAAGATAAACGATGCCAGGTGTGCCGGGCGACGCAGCGCGGCGTCCTTGATCGACTCAGGCTGAGGTCACTTGCCGTGCTGATCGGTCTTGAAGAACTCGGACTGGAACATGCACATGCGCAACGCATTGTGATAGCGGCCATTGCCGAAAAATTCCTCGATCAGCTCGGCCTCGTGCCGGAAGCCGCACTTCTCATAGACATGGATGGCAGCCGTGTTCGACTTGTCGACGATCAGATAGACCTTGCGCAGGTTCAGCACCGAAAACGCATAGTCGATCGCGAGCTGCGTGGCGATGGTGGCGTAGCCGCGGCCCTGCGCATGCGGCGCGATGATGATCTGAAACTCGCCGCGCCGGTGGATATAGTCCAGCTCGATCAATTCGACGACGCCGACGGTTTGGCCATCGTTGTCGATCGCCACAAAGCGGCGCTCGCGCAGATCGTGCACGTGCTGGTCGTACAGCTGGGTCAATTCAGAAAACGTTTCATAGGGCTCTTCGAACCAGTAACGCATGATCTTTGCGTTGTTGTTCACTTCGTGGACGAAGCGCAGATCGGTTCGTTCGAGCGGGCGCAGGGTCAATTCGCTGCTGCGTTCGATGGTCATTGGATTCCCCTTGAGAATTATTGGTTTGAGTGTGCAAGCTCAGCGCGGCCGCTCAAGCTTGCGTTTCCTGTTAGTCCGGACTCAGCGCAGGGAGTTCTTACAAGGCCTGGCGCCGGCGCAGCGCGTTCCTGCGGAGTGCGAGGCGTCGCGCGGGTTCGGCGAGAGAGAGGCGGCGCGTTGCCGCAGGCGGCTTATCGCAAATTTGTGAGGGGCTCAGCACCGTGCGGGAACATGCGGTGCTCTACAATGAAATCATGCTCTTGCGATGGAGGCTACCGTGATCGAGCACTTGATATTAGGCGCCTTTCTGGTCATCCCGCTGCTTATCGTCGCGTTTCTTTTCTCCGACGAATTATGGCAGGAGCATCGGCATCTGCACGACCTGCACCTCGAACCCGCGAAGCCGCGTCGCATCGACTGGCGGCATCCGCTGCGCCGCTCGCGTCATCGGGTTTGACCCTTTCGGTGGATTGTATGGATCATCGCGCTGCAGGCGTCGCTGCGAGGCGAGGGCGGCTCGCGGATAAAGGCTGCCAATAAGCCCACCAATAAGCCCACCCATAAAAAAGCCTGCCGTTTCGGGCAGGCTGAAAAGAGATCCACACTCAATGCCTTGTGGGTACAAGGCAAACACCAGTCTAGTTGTATGGCGCGACCGGCTGGTTTCACCGGCCATTACACATATTACGGGGCGTGACCAGACGCGCCGCGCCCGGCGTCCGCAGTGTCAGTCAGCGCGCCAATGATTGCGAATGCGCTCGGCCAGCGCTTCGAGCGTGGCCGCATCGGCAACATCGCGTGCATGCATGCGCAGCGGCTGTCCCTCCCAGCGCGGGATCACGTGAAAATGCACGTGCGGCACCGTCTGTCCCGCCGCGGCGCCGTTGAACTGTCCGATGAACACCCCGTCCGGGCGCAAGGCCGCCCGCACGGCGATGGCGAGTTTCTGCGTCATGCGCATGCAGGCCACCGTCGCGGCATCCGACAGCTCGAAAATCTCAACCGCCGCTTCCTTCGGCACGACCAGCACGTGGCCGTCGGCTTGCGGCATCAGGTCCATGAAGGCGAGCGCGGCGTCGCTTTCCGCCACTTTGATGCAAGGAAGTTCGCCGCGCAGAATCTTCGCGAAGGGGTTGCTGTCGTCGTAGTGCATCACGCGTCCTCTAGGTTGCCGTGCGGTTCAAGGTGGAAATGCTGTCCACGATATTGTCCACCCGCTCTGTTACAACGCACTGTTATACCGCGCGCGCTGCGCGTTTGATCGCCTGCGGCGGCTGGCCGAACGCGCGCAGAAAGGCGCGCCGCATCCGTTCGGTATCCATGAAGCCGGTTTCGGCCGCGACCGCTTCCATCGAGTGGCGGCCTGCTTCGAGCATGGCGCGGGCGGCTTCCACGCGCAGCGCCTCGATGGCCTTGGCCGGCGATTGGCGCGTTTCGTCGCGAAAGGCGCGGCTGAACTGACGCGGACTCAGATGCGCGACATCGGCAAGCTGCTCGACCGTCAACGGCTCGCGCAGATGGCTCTTGGCGAACGACAGCGCGTCCTGGATGCGGTCGGACTTCGGCGCCAGCTCGAGCATGGCCGAGAACTGCGACTGGCCGCCGGTGCGCCGGTGATAGACCACGAGCTTTTTGGCGATGGCGCGCGAGACTTCGACGCCGAGATCGCTTTCGATCAGCGCCAGACACAGATCGATGCACGCCGTCATGCCGGCCGAGGTCCACACGGTGCCGTCGACGATAAAGATGCGATCTTCGTCGATGCGCGTATCGGGGAAGCGCTGCTGCAATTCGCGGGCGTGGCACCAGTGCGTCGTGGCATGCCGGCCGTCGAGAATGCCTGCTTCGGCCAGCACGAAAGCGCCGGTGCAGATGCTGGTGGTGCGGCGCGAGGCGGCGAGGGCGTCGTTCAAAAACGCCAGCAATCCCGCCGATGACGGTTCGATCTGCATCGCGCCCGTCACGACCACCGTGTCGTACGCCGGGTCGCCGAAGGCTTGCGTCGCGATCTCGACGCCCGACGAGCTGCGCACCATCCCGCCCTGTTCGGAAATGACTTCCACCGCGTATTCCGGCTGCCCGGCCTCGAGGTTCGCCAGCTCGAATACGGAGATCGCCACCATATCGAGGATCTGGAAACCAGGAAAAACCACCACGCCAATGCGCTTCATTGCAATGTCTCAAAACGAGGTAAATACGACATTTGAGACAAGAGGCTACGCGCCTAGACTTCACCCGTCAACACCGCGATGCGCGCAAAAAAGCACAGCGGCGGAGGTTTCGGTTTCCCCCATTCATCGATCAGGGCTCAGGCGTGACGCGCAAAGCCCGTAAGGAGAGCTTCACATGGCAACGCAAGGCAACAAGGGCACGGCATTGATCACGGGCGCATCGTCGGGCATCGGTGCGGTTTATGCGGACCGCCTCGCGCGACGCGGTTACGACCTGATTCTGGTGGCGCGCGACGTCAAACGCCTGAGCGGCGTGGCCGAGCGTCTCACTGGCGAAACCGGCCGCCACGTCGATATCGTCGCCGCCGATCTCACCGACAAAGCCGACACGCGCCGCATCGAAGAGCGTCTGCGGACCGATCGCAGCATTACCGTGCTCGTTAACAATGCGGGCGTCGGCGCAACGGCTTCGCTGATCGACTCCGACGTGGATCGGCTCGAAAGCATGATCGACCTGAACGTGACAGCGCTTACGCGCCTGACGGCCGCGGCGGTTCCGCAGTTCGTGGAGCGGGGCCATGGCATCGTGATCAATATCTCGTCGATCGTCGCGCTGTCGCCGGAGACGCTGAACGGCACCTATAGCGGCACCAAGGCGTATGTGTTGAACCTGACGCAGTCGCTGCATCATGAAGTGGGCGGCAAGGGCGTGCAGTTGCAGGCCGTGCTGCCGGGCGCCACCAGTACCGCGTTCTGGGACCGCGCCGGTCTCGCGATCGAACATCTGCCCACGCAGATCGTGATGAGCGCCGAGGACATGGTGGACGCCGCGCTCGTGGGCCTCGACCAGCATGAACTCGTGACGATTCCGTCCTTGCCGGACGCGGCCGATTGGGAGCGTTTCAATGCCGCTCGCCAGCATCTGGGGCCGAACCTGTCGCATAAGCTGCCGGCTGCGCGTTATGCGCGCGGCGTCGCGGCGGCTTCGTGAGCGCCTGGCGGCTGCTCATTGATCGCTCATTGATCGCTTAATGCGCGCATGCGGACCGCCTTTCGTTTGCAAACGCGCCGCGTGTCAGCGCCTTAATGTCGATCGCATCGGACAGGCTTGACGTCCACTTAGCGCCAGTCGGTTGAAACGTCGTCGGGATCGACCAGCGTCAATCCCGACGACGGCAGCGGCAGGGCCGTCTTGTAACGCACCTGTTTGAGCGCAAAACTCGAACGAATGTTGGAGATGCCGGGAATCTTCGTCAGATGATCGACGATGAAACGCTCCAGCGTCTGCATATCCGGCATCACCACGCGCAGCAGATAATCGGCGTCGCCCGTCATCAGATAGCACTCCATGACCTCGGGGCGCTCCGAAATCGCCTGCTCGAAGCGCTGCAGCGCGTCTTCCACCTGCTTTTCCAGACTCACCTGAATGAACACGTTGATGCGCAGCCCGAGCGGCTCGGGGTTGAGCAGCGTGACCTGCTGCTTGAACAGGCCGAGTTTTTCGAGCGCGCGCACGCGGTTGAAACAGGGCGTGGGCGACAGATTCACCGAGCGGGCCAGATCCGCATTGGTGATGCGCGCGTTCTGCTGCAACTGGCTCAGGATGCCGATGTCGATGCGGTCGAGCCGTCTGGGTGGCGTAGTCATAGCGTAAATATTCTGTGCCGTGGGAAAAATCCGGAATAAATAGCCTATCCCAGTGCGGGATCACAAGCAAATGAGACGCTCATTTTGTGAGCACATGGTTACCATTGACTCACTCGATCTTGAACCGAACGTGTCGATGCGGGAGTGGTGCCATGACGGATTTGTCCAGCGGTAGCGAGCAGTTGCGGTTGTCGAACGCACAGCGTGTCGACCGTGCGGAGCAGGCGGATACCGATCCGCAGGAAACCGCCGAATGGCTGGAAGCGCTCGATGCCGTCGTCGCGCATGTCGGCCGCGATCGCGCACAGTTTCTGTTCGACAAGCTTGCGGGACATGCGCTGTCGCTGGGCGTGGAATCGGCGCGGACCAACGTCACGCCTTACCAGAACACGATCCCGTTCGATCAGCAGCCGCGCTATCCCGGCAATCTCGAACTGGAAGAACGGCTCGCCGCGGCGCTGCGCTGGAATGCACTGGCAATGGTGGTACGGGCGAATCAGGCGTACGGCGAACTTGGCGGCCATATCGCAAGCTATGCGTCGGCGGCGGATCTGTTCGAAGTGGGCTTCAACCACTTCTTTCGCGCCGCAGCACCGGGCGGCGAGGAGGGCACCGGCGACCTCGTGTACTTCCAGCCGCATTCGTCGCCGGGCGTGTATGCGCGGGCCTATCTCGAAGGGTTTTTAAGCGAGCAGCATTTGCAGCACTACCGCCGCGAGATCGGCGGCCCTGGGTTGTGCTCGTATCCGCATCCGTGGCTGATGCCGGACTTCTGGCAGTTCCCGACCGGCTCGATGGGCATCGGTCCGATCAACGCGATTTACCAGGCGCGCTTCATGCGCTATCTCGCCAATCGCGGCCTCGTGCAGACCGATGGCCGCAAGGTGTGGGGGTTCTTCGGCGACGGCGAGATGGACGAGCCGGAATCGACCGGCGCGCTGTCGATTGCGGCGCGCGAAGGGCTCGACAACCTCGTGTTCGTGATCAACTGCAATCTGCAGCGCCTGGACGGCCCGGTTCGCAGCAACGGCCGCATCATCGACGAGCTCGAAGCGCATTTCATCGGCGCCGGCTGGAACGTGATCAAGGTGGTGTGGGGCTCGGACTGGGACGCGCTGTTTTCACGCGACCGCACCGGCGCGTTGCTGCGCGCCTTCGCCCACACTGTCGACGGCCAGTTCCAGACCTTCTCTGCCAATGACGGCGCGTACAACCGCGAGCGTTTCTTCGGCCAGAACCCGGAGCTTGCCGCGCTCGCGGCGCAACTGAGCGACGACGACATCGACCGTCTGCGCCGCGGCGGTCACGACGTGCGCAAACTGCACGCGGCATATGCGAAGGCGCTCGAACATCGCGGTCAGCCGACGATGATCCTTGCGAAGACGATGAAGGGTTTCGGCATGGGCACGTCGGGCCAGGGCCGCATGACCACGCATCAGCAAAAGAAACTCGGCTTCGACGACCTCAAGGCGTTTCGCGACCGCTTCCGCCTGCCGCTCACGGATGAGGACGTCGAACAGGTGAAGTTTTACAAGCCAGCGGACGACAGCCCGGAGATGCGATACCTGCATGCTCGCCGGGCTGCCCTGGGAGGCTATCTGCCCAGAAGGCGGAGAGTATCGTCGAAGGGGCTGATCGTCCCGCCGATGTCCTCCTGGGGGCAATTCGCGCTGGAATCGAACGGTCGCGAGATGTCCACGACGATGGCATTGGTTCGCATGCTGACCGCGCTGCTCAAGGACAACGAAGTCGGCCCGCGCGTGGTGCCGATCGTCGCGGACGAAGCACGCACCTTCGGCATGGCGAACATGTTCCGTCAGGTCGGCATCTATTCGCCGCTCGGGCAGCTGTACGAGCCGGAAGACCTTGGCTCGATGCTGTACTACCGCGAGGACACCAAAGGGCAGATTCTCGAAGAGGGGATTTCGGAGGCGGGCGCGGTGTCGTCGTGGATTGCGGCGGCGACCTCGTACAGCGTGCACGACCTGCCGATGCTGCCGTTCTATATCTACTACTCGATGTTCGGTTTCCAGCGGATCGGCGATCTGATCTGGGCCGCTGCGGATCAACGCGCGAGAGGTTTCCTGATCGGCGCGACGTCGGGCAAGACGACGCTTGGTGGCGAAGGGCTGCAACATCAGGACGGCACGAGCCATCTGGCGGCATCGACGATTCCGAACTGCCGCGCGTACGATCCGGCTTTCGCTTACGAGGTTGCCGCGATCGTCGACGAAGGGATGCGCGAGATGGTCGAAGCGCAACGCGACGTGTTCTATTACGTCACGGTGATGAACGAGAACTACGCGCAGCCTTCGGTGCCGGGCGGCGACTTGACGACGCTGCGCGAGGGCATTCTTAAGGGTATCTATCCGCTTGGCGCAGAAGCGCAAGAGCAAGAGGCGACCTCGACGGCGCAGGCACAAACGACGGAGCCGTCTTCCGCGACTCAAACGTCAGCGCAGGAGACAACCTCGGCGAGGCAAACGCCGGCGGCAACTTCAGCAGTTCCAGCCCAGGTGCAGTTGCTCGGCGCGGGCGCGATCCTCGGTGAAGTCATCGCGGCGCGGCAACTGCTCAAGGACGACTGGCAAATCGAGGCCGCGGTATGGAGCGTGACCAGCTTCACCGAGTTGCAGCGTGACGGGATGACGTCCGAGAGAAACGCGCGTCTTGGCGAGCCGGCAGATACACCGTATGTCACGAAAGCGCTCGAAGCGTCGCAGGGTCCGATCGTCGCCGCGACCGACTATGTTCGTGCCGTGCCCGAACTGATCCGCGCCTACGTGCCGCGCCGCTATGTGACGCTCGGCACGGACGGGTTCGGTCGCAGCGACACGCGCCAGGCGCTGCGCGAGTTCTTCGAAGTGGACCGCAAAGCGATCGTGATCGCGGCGTTGAAGGCGCTGGTGGACGAAGGCGCTATCGATGCGAGCGTGCTCGCCGAAGCACGCAGCAAGTATCGCGGCGATGCGCCTGTGGCCGCTGCTTCGTGGCAATGCTGATCAGGTACCGCAGACAGAACGAGCATCGCTTCAAATGAAAGCGCCCCCGGCGAGATGACCGGGGGCGTTTCTATTCAGTGACGCTTGAACCGCAGGTTAAGCAATCAGCCGCTCACCGCCACCTGATTCTTCCCATCGCGTTTCGCCCGATACAGTCCGACGTCGGCGGCTTCGATCAGCGTCGTCACCGGGTCGGTTGCGGCCGGCACGATGTTCGCCGCGCCGATGCTGATCGTCACGACGCCCGCCGCCGATCCCGCGTGCGGAATCGCGAGTTCTTCGATCGCGAGGCGGATTTTCTCGGCGAGCAGGCGCAAGCCCCCTGAGGATGTTCCCGGCAACACCACCGCGAATTCTTCACCGCCGAACCGGGCCGCGAGATCGGGCGAGCGTCCCAGACACGACTCGACGGTGTGCGCGACGCGCTTGAGTACTTCGTCACCGGCAACGTGTCCATAGGTGTCGTTGTAGGCCTTGAAGTTGTCCACATCGATCATGAGAAAGCCGAGGGCCGTCTTGTCGCGGGTGGCGCGACGCCATTCGGCAGACAGGTACTGATCGAGGTAACGTCGATTCGACAAACCCGTCAACCCGTCCGAATGCGTGAGCCGCTGCAGTTCCAGATTGGTCGCGAGCAACTGCTGTTGCGACTGGCGCAGCGCCTGATACGCCTCGTCGCGCTGCAGCAGGTTCAGATACGAGCGCGAGTGATAGCGAATCCGCGCGATCAACTCGATGCGATCCGGCAGCTTCACGAGGTAGTCGTTGGCGCCCGCGGCGAAGGCCGCGCTTTTCACGAGCGGCTCTTCCTTGGTCGACAGCACGATGATCGGAATATCGCGCGTTGCCGGATTCTGCCGGTATTGCCGCACGAGGGTGAGGCCGTCGGTGCCCGGCATCACGAGGTCCTGCAGGATGACCGTCGCGCGGGTTTCCTGGGCGCAGCGCACGGCCTCTTCCGGCGACGCGCAGTAATGGAAGTCGACGCTCGCTTCGTCGGCCAGCGCCTGGCGGACGGCCTCGGCGATGATCGCCTGATCGTCGACCAGCAACACCATGATCGGGCACTCGGCAGCGGGCGGATTGCCCAGGATGCGCGCCAACGCGTCATCGATGGCGCTATTGGGTGCGTCCTCCGCGTACGCCTGCGCGCTCGCGTCGTGTCCTGCGGGCTCCGGCGCGGTGGCGGCCTGATGCGGTTTAGGAGTATCCATGTTGGTCAGCCAGAATGAATGTCAATGAATCGTAGCGGGCTCATGTGCGGCTAGTGTGCGCCTGCCGGGCCTCAACGTGTACCGACGGCGGTGGCGAGCGCGGCGGCGATACGGGGCAGAGGCAGGATTGCGGCGGCGGCGTCGAGCGCCGCGGCTGCCTTCGGCATGCCGTACACGGCGCTGGTCGCCTCGTCCTGCGCGATCGTGTGATAGCCCTTGGTGCGCATCGCCTTGAGCCCGATCGCGCCGTCGCGGCCCATGCCGGTCAGCAGCACGCCGATCGCCCGCGCCGGCCAGCGGGCCACGACACTGTGAAAAAACACGTCGACGGAAGGCCGATAGGGCGTTTCCGCCGGCTCGGCCGTGTAACCGAGTACGTTAGGCAAGCGCAGGTGCAAATGATCGTCGGTGGCGGCGAGCAGCACGACGCCTGCTTGCGGCCGGTCGCCTTCACTGGCGATCCGCACCGGCAGCGCCGACTGCTGGTTCAACCAGTCGGCCATGCCGGCGGCGAACGTCGCGTCGACGTGCTGGACGACGACGATTGCCGCCGGGAAATCCTTCGGCAGGCCGGCGAGCAGGGTGGCGAGTGCCGACGGGCCGCCCGCCGAAGCGCCGATCGCAACCAGCGGCGTATCGCGGTTCGTCGCGCTTCTGGGCGCCGCCGCAGCCGCCGCGCCAGGCGCGCTGCGTTCCGTGACCAGCGCGGCAATGCTATCGATCTTCGCGATCAGGGTGGCGATGCTCTTGTGCGCGTCCGGACCGCTCAGCGAGGGCGTGTCCACCGCGTCGAGCGCGCCCGCGCCCATGGCTTCGTAGACGCGCCACGCGTTCGCGCCCACGTCGACGGTCACGATCAGGATCGCACACGGCGCTTTCGCCATGATGCGGCGCGTGGCCTCGATGCCGTCGACGTTCGGCATCACCAGGTCCATCAGCACGATGTCGGGCCGCTGCGCCGAGCAGAAATCGACCGCCTGCTGGCCGTCCTGTGCGACCCACAGCACCTCGTAGTCGTGGCGTGCCGCAAGTGCGCGGCGTAGCGCCTCGACAGCGAGCGGCAGGTCATTGACGATTCCGATTTTCATCCGTTTTACCCGTGGGTTTGACCGTAAGCTTCGCCGATCAGATCACGCACTGCGTCGAGCAGTGCTTCGTCGTGGAAACTGCCTTTCGCCAGATAGTAATCCGCGCCTGCGTTCAGGCCGGCGCGGCGGTCCTCTTCGCGATCCTTGTACGAGACGATCATCACCGGCAGCGACTGCAGTTGCGGATCGCGCTTGATGAGCGTGACGAGTTCGATGCCGTCCATCCGCGGCATGTCGATGTCGGTGATGACGAGGTCGAAGTGCTCGCCGCGCACCGCGTTCCAGCCGTCCATGCCGTCGACGGCGATCGTCACGTCATAGCCGCGCGTAGCCAGCAGTTTGCGTTCGAGCTCGCGCACGGTGAGCGAATCGTCGACTACCAGCACGCGTCGCGTGACGCGCCGGGCGGCGAGGGGCGCGCCGTGCTGCGTATGTTTCAGATCGCCGCCCGCCACGAGCCTTTCGACCGAGCGCAGCCAGTCGTCGACATCCGCGATCAGCACCGGATCGCCGTTTTCCATCAACGCACCGGCGGTGATGTTCCTGATCTTGCCCAGGCGCGGGTCGAGCGGCTGCACGACCAGCATCCGCTCGCCGAGAAAGCGATCGACCACCACGCCATAGGTTTGCTCACCGTCGCCGATCACGATCAGGCTGACGGTATCGCTTTCGCTGGCGGGCGGCGCGGTGTCGAGAATCTGATGCGCGGTGACGACGCCGATGCGGTGGCCGTCGAAGGCAATGTGCTGATGGCCTTCGAGCAACTCGATATCCGCGCGGCTCACGTGCAGCGTGCGGTTCACATGCGCGAGCGGCACGGCGTACGGCTCGCCCGCGACTTCGACGAGCAGGCTGCGGATCACCGAGAGCGTGAGCGGCAATTGCAACTGCACGCGTGTGCCGGCGCCGGGCTCGTGCGTGATGCGCACCGTGCCGCGCACGCGCTTGACGACGTCGTGCACCGCGTCGAGTCCGACGCCGCGGCCCGACACCTCGGTGACCTGATCGCGCAGCGAGAAGCCGGGCAGGAGGAGGAATTCGAGCAGTTCGGCCTCGGACAGACGCGCGGCCGTTTCCGCACTCGCCAGTTTCTTGCTGACGATCGACGTGCGCAATGCATCGAGATCGATGCCCGCGCCGTCGTCGGAGACGGTGATGAGCAGGGCGCCGGCGGTGTGACGGGCGTCGAGCGTGAGTGTGCCTTCTTCGGACTTGCCGTGCGCGAGACGGACCGCAGGTGCTTCGATGCCGTGGTCGATCGCGTTGCGCAGCATGTGGCCGAGCGGCGCTTCGAGCAGATCGAGGATGTCGCGGTCGACCTGAGTCGATTCGCCGACCAGTTGCCAGCGCACCTTCTTGCCGAGCGAACGCGCGACGTCGCGCACCATGCGCGCGAGACCGCCGGTGCCGTCGCCGAAGGGGCGCATCCGGCATTGCAGTGCGGCGTCGTAAAGCTGCTGCGAGAGATGCGTCGAGCGACGGTCGAAGCTCTCCAGATCGGCCAGACGCTCGGCGAGCAGATGCTGCGATTCCGCGGTGAGGCGGCGCAGTTCTTCGAACGCGGCGTGCGCGCGCGGATCGAGCTTCAGGTCGGCGAGCGTTTCGTGCAACTGATCCAGCACGCGTGAGCCGTCGCGTTGGACACGCTTGACGCGCAGCATCGATTGCGCGAAGGGTTTGAGCCAGCGCGACTCGACCAGCGATTCGCCGGATAAGGACAGGAGCCGGTCGAGGTTGTCGGCGCGTACGCGCAGCATGCGGCCCGGGTCTGTTGCCAGGGCGTTTGCTTCGTTCGGGGTGGATGCGGTTGCGGTCGACGACCCCGAGGCGCTTGCAGAAGCGGCCGAGGTTGCGGCGGCGGGTGCGGCTGAGACGGGTGGCGCTTCGGACCGCAGGGCGTCGGCTAGCAGATTGAATGCGGCGTCGGCGTCGTGGTCAGTGCCGGTGGATGTGTTTTGCGATTTGGTGGCTACGTCAGGCGCAGATACTGACGCAGACGCAGAACCGTCGACGCGAGCAGCACTCGCGGCAAGCGCAGAGGTCGCCGACGGTACAGCATCCCGCCGCATTGCCGCGCCATGCGGCACTACACCCGCCATCCGCGCTTGCAACGACGCCACGCACGTACTGACCGTGTCACGCGCCGATTCGTCCTCGTCATTGCCAATGCGCGCAACGATATCGACACCGCGCAGCAACTCATCGATCCAGGCGCCGTCGAGCGACGCGCGCCCTTCCTGCGCCGCGACGAAGCAATCTTCCATCGCGTGCGCGAGTTCGACGCCAACCTGCACGCCGACGATACGCGCCGCGCCCTTCAGCGAATGCGCCGCACGCATGCAGGCCTCGAGCGCGGCGGCATCGCGCGGCGTGCGGTCGAGGGTGAGCAGGCCGTCGTTGAGCACGCGTGCCTGGGTCCGCGCTTCTTCGCGGAAGAGATCGATCAGCGACGGGCGGCGCGGGTCGTCCGTCATCCAAGACTCCGGTTCAAGGTATTGAACAAGGCATCGGCGTCGAGCAGGCCGACCGTCATGCCGCGCCAAGGGGCCACGGCACGCGTATGCGCGGCGGCCGCGTGCGAGAGCGTCGCAGGCGGCGGGCCAAAGCTGGCGACTGCGATTCGATGCACACCGTCGACCTGATCGACGGGCAACACCGCGTGCTCTTCGGCGCGCGAGACCACCAGCAAACGCGGCAGGTCGTGACGCGCTTTATCGTCGCTCGTGGGGGCGTCGGCCTCGAAATCCAGCAGATGCGCGAGCGACAGACACACCAGCAAGTCTCCCTGCACATTCACCACGCCCAGCACCGCGCGATGCTGCCGATGCGGCAACGTATGAATCGGCCGCGTCTGCACGATGCGCTTGAAGATCGGCGTGGGCAGCGCGAGCCATTCGCCGCCGATGCGGAAGACGAGGAACGACTCACTCGCGCCTTGCCGATCGTCCCGTTGCGGATGCGCCGGCACGCGGGACTCATGCTGCGAGAGATCCACGAGCGGAATCGGCCGCTCCAGCAATTTGGCCGCCGCGGCTTCGAACACGGGGCAATTCAGACAGCGCACGTAGTCGACCAGCCGCTCGCACGACGAATCGCCGCGCACGCCGATGCGATTCCAGCAATCGTCGAAGGTCACCGTGTGGTCCTCAACCACGTTGCGCTCCCTGTGCGCGCGACGCGCGTTCCATCAACAGACGCGCGCCGTTGCGGTCGCCTTGGAGTTCGAGCAGCGTCGCGAGATGCGCCAGCGCCTCGGTGTGCTGCGGGTCGAGATAGAGCGCCTTGCGATAGTGGCCGCGAGCAAGGTTCGTATCGCCGCTGGCGTCGGCCAGCACGCCGAGCAGATAGAACGCGTCGGCATGCGGGGCGTGCTGCTCCAGATAGCCGTTGATCGCGTTTGCGGCTTCCGTCAGACGGCCCGCGTCGGCCAGCGCGTGCGCCGCTTGCAGCGTGTCGCGTGCGGCGGTGGCCGGCGAGGCAACGTGTGGCGGCGCAAATTCCTGCGACGGCGACGCGGCTTTGTACGGCTTCGGCGTGTGTTGCGGAATATCGCTTGAAGGCGTGCGCGCAACCGGATCGGGCCACGCAAAAGGCGCAGCTGAAAACACCTGCAGCGGTGCGAGCGCGGGCACCGGCGAATGCGTCATCGCGAGTGCCGCGGCGGTGGCGAGCGGTGCGGTGTGCCAGCCGTTGAGCTGCGCTTCAGCGGGCGCGGCGCGGTGGAACGCAAACGCCAGGGGAATCTTCGCCGACTGCATGCCATAACGCATCAACAGCCCGGTTTCCGCAGGACCGACGAACAGCGTGCCGGTTTCGGCCAGCACATTGTTGAGCGCGTGCAAGGCCGTCTGCTGCGCGTCGCGGTCGAAGTAAATCAGCACGTTGCGGCAGAACACGAAGTCGTAGATGCCGAGCGCCGTGGCATCGAGTTGCATCAGGTTGGCGCGCGAAAACCTGACCGCGTCGACGATGCGCGGCGCGAGACGCCAACCGTCCTCGGTGCGCGTGAAGTGGGCGTCGCGGAACGGAAACGCATTGCCCCGAAACGAGTTGCGGCTATACACGGCGCGCTGCGCGACAGCCAGCGAGCGCTCGCTGATGTCCATTGCGTCGATGCGCATGTGCGCGGCGTCGATGCCCGCGTCGAGCAGCGTCATCGCGATCGTGTACGGCTCTTCGCCGGTCGAGCAGGGCAGGCTCAGAATCCGCAGCGGCAGTGCGGTGCCGCGCTCGTCAAGGCGTTCGTGCGCGAGACGCGCGAGCGCCCTGAACGCGTCGGCGTCGCGATAGAACCAGGTCTCCGGCACCACCACCGTTTCGACCAGCGCCTGCACCATCGAGGGCGACGTGTACGTGGCTTCCCAGTAGTCGGCGAGCGTGGCGTCGGCGTGACCGTCCGCGCACCAGGCCGCGGCGCGCTGATCGACCGCTCGCTCGATCGACTGATGACCGACCGACGCTGCATCGAGCCCGATGGTTCGATGCAGCAGATCGACGAAGCGTCGATAGAGCGGCGTGTTGTCGTGATGCGCGTTCATGCGTGCGCCTCGGGAAACAGCAGGGTTTTGACGTCGTCGGGCAGCAGATGCTCGACGCGAATCCATTGCACCAGGCCGCCTGCTTCGCTCGCGACCGGACCCAGATAGCGCGCATTCGGCATGTCGATGCCGGCCTCGCGAAACGCATCGGCGGCGAGGCGGATGGTGCGCGTTGCGCCTTCGAGCAGGAGCGCGAGCAGGCGCACCGTGCCCGCATGGGGATAGCGCACCAGCACGACGCGCGTCGACATCAACGGTGAGGCGGGGCGGCCGAGCGCGAGCGCCGGCAGATCGATCACCGGCAGCGGCGTGCCTTCGTGATCGAGCACGCCCGCGACCCACGACGGCGCGCCGGGGATCGTCTTCGGCGGCGACTGCGGCGTGAGCGGCATCAGACGCTCCACCTGCGTCGCGTCGATCACGTAGCGTTCGTTATCGAGCGTGAAGAGGATGAAGAGCATCGGCGTGGGCTTGGGCTGGAGGAGAGGTGGGGTCGGCGTCAGCGTGCTTCAATAAGCCCGCCGCGGCACGTCAGGCCACCACCTTGAAGCGCGATACGCCGGTGCGCAAACTATTGGCGACGTGCGTCAGATCGTCGATGGCCTGGGTCGACTGGCGCAGCGATTCCGCCGTCTGCTGCGCGGCCTCCGAGAGCTGCGTCAGCGCCTGGGTGATCTGCTCGGCGCCGGTGGCTTGCGTCTGCATGCCCTCGTTGACCATCGAGAAGCGCGGCGCAAGCGCTTGCACCTGCTGGATGATCTGCGTGAGATGGCCGCCCACGTTCTGCACGTCGAGCATGCCGCGGCGCACTTCTTCGGAGAACTTGTCCATGCCCATCACGCCCGCGGCCACCGCCGACTGGATCTCCTTGACCATCTGTTCGATGTCGTAGGTCGCCACCGCGGTTTGATCCGCGAGACGGCGAATCTCGGTCGCCACGACCGCGAAGCCGCGCCCGTATTCACCGGCCTTCTCTGCCTCGATCGCCGCGTTCAGCGAGAGCAGGTTGGTCTGATCCGCGACCTTGGTGATGGTGGCGACGACCTGATTGATGTTGCTGGCCTTCTCGTTGAGGATCGCGAGCTTCGCGTTGACCGAGCCGGCCGCTTCCATCACGAGGCGCATGGTGTCTTCCATACGCGCGAGACCGGCATGGCCGGTGCCGGCGAGCGCCGCCGACTGGCCGGCGACTTCGGAGACTTCGTTCATCGTGCGCAGCAGATCGCGCGAGGTCGCGAAGATTTCGCGCGACGTGGCGCCGATCTCGGTGGTGGTCGCCGCGGTTTCGTTCGCGGTGGCCTGCTGTTCACGCGAGGTTGCGGCAATCTCCGTCACCGACGTGGTGACCTGAACCGCCGACTTCTGCGCCTGGCCGACCAGCGCGGTGAGCTCGTCGGTCATGCGGTTGAAGCCCGCTTCGAGTGCGCCGATTTCATCCGCGCGGTTCAGTTGCAGACGTTGCGTGAGGTCGCCGGTGCGCATGACGTCGACGACCTGCAGCACCTTCGCCATCGGCGTGGTGACCGCGCGCAGCAGCCAGTATCCGGCCAGCGCGGCGGCCACGGCGGCGATCAGCAGCATCACGAGCAGCACGACACGCGTCGCCTCGACCGAGCTGCGGATGTTTTCGGCGGCCTTGTCGGCGTCGGTCTTGTTGTTCTCGACCAGATTGCGCGCCGAGACGCGGCCCGCTTCCCAGATCGACGTGAGTTGCGTGTTGAAGATGCGCGCGGCGTTTTCTTTCGAACTCGGCAAGACGTTCAACAGCGAGGCCTGGATCGGCAGGTACTGCGCGTGCTGTTGACGGAAGTCGTTGAAGAATTGGCGGTCGTTGTCGCGGAAAATGGTCGCGCCGTAGTCGCCGAGGAGCTTCTGAAGCGTTTGCTCCGTGTCTTGCAGACGGTCCTGGTCGCGCTTGACGGAATCGGGGTCCGTGTCCACGTAAATGAGACGCTGCGTGACGGTGTAGTTCTCGAACCAGGCTGCGCGCATCGCGGTCGCGTAGTAGAGGCCGGGCATCGAGTCGTCCTGCTGGCTCTTCGCGTCGCGGTCGATGCCGCCGAGTTGCTCGAAAGTGACGATCGCCATTGCCAGCATCACGATCAGCACGATCCCGAAGCTGCACAGAATCCGTTGCCGGATGGTCCATTGTTTCACGCGCACGCCCCTTTACTTTTTGGCTTGGGCTCGACGCCCGATGTCGACTTGCAGGTCTCGGGGTCGAAGGATCGGAAAGCTTTGCGGGTCGCCGGATTTGTCCGACGGGTCATGCGGCGAATTTTACATTGATCGTGGGAATGGATGGCGGTCGGCGAGGCGCTTTCCGACCCAGGCGTTACACCCGTAATGCGCGGTTACCAACTGCAGCATCTATTTCCACGCGCGCCCCACACAATCTGTTCCATGCCTGAACGGCGGGAGCGAAACATGAAAAAGATTGCGGTGGCGTTGTTGATGGTGGGGAGCCTGAGCGCGGCGGGTCAAGCGTCGGCGCATGGCAATGGCGGCGACGTGGTCGGCGCGCTGATCGGCGGTGCCGTGCTGGGCGCGGTTGTGACGTCCGTGTTGAATCCGGCGCCTGTGGTCGCGTACCAGCAGCCGGTCTATGCGCAACCGGTGTATCAGCCGGCGCCCGTGTACGCCGGGCCGCCGCCGGGATACTGCTATGACCAGTACCAGCGCGCGTACGTCGCGTGCGGTGCGCCGCCGCCCGCCCAATATGGGTATCCGCAGCAGCCGCAACCGGGCTGGTAAATGACGTGCGCGGGCGCGCGCAGTGTCGGTGCCCGCGCTACGCGCGCTACAGAGAAAAAGGCCGTCGCAGGGTGCGACGGCCTTGTCTTGTTGGGTGTCTCTGCTCAGTGCTTGTGATGCAACCATTCCGCATAGTGCGTATCGAGCCAGCGCTCGAGGCGCTCCGGCTTCGTCTTTTGGCGATAGTGGGACGCCGCCCAGATCGCCACGCCGACCACCAGCATCACAAAAGGTCCCAGCAAATAGGCCATTAACGATTCAGACATCAGAGCCTCCGTCCCGGCTTGCATCAATGCTTTAGTTTAGGCGATGAACGGCGGGAAAAAAGGACGCCGTGAGGGGTTGGCTGGCGGCGCGGCGCGATTGACGTGAAGGGGCTTACGAAGCGTGATGTGAGGTACTTAAGAACCTAGCGGCGAGGATGCTTTTCTTTTTTTGAACAAGTGCTTGTGGACGACGTTTATTTAGTTGTGTACCAACAAGCGCGCTGCTGACCTGTGGTGAGGCGGGCTGTGGCAACCAGTCCGACACCGGCCGCGTTTGCCATGCCTGCCGCACTCACCCGGTCGCGCCTTGTCGGCCGTTCCCGATCTGGGCGTCGACAAAATCCGCCCACAGTTGCAAGGTCCGACGCCGTTCCGCGGCATGGTCAGCGTAATTGTCTCCGCCCGGTGTGTCTTTGGCGTCTTTGGCGGTATGCGCCAGCGCATTCTCGATCGCGTCCGCGGGCTGCCCCATTTCGCGCAAGTGGGTTGCGGCGGTGCGTCGAAAGTCATGCAGGACGAAATGCTCGACGTCGAGCCCGAGCGATTTGACGGCTTGATTGAGCGTGCTCTTCGCGATCGGCCGATCGTCGCCCCTGACACTCGGGAATACGAAATTCCGACTGGCTTTCGTGTCCTGAAGCTCGCGGAGCAGGGCGACCGCCTGGTGCGAGAGATGCACCACATGCTTGCGCTCCTTGTTCATCCGCGCGGCCGGGATCGTCCATCGCGCTGCGTCGAGGTTGAATTCGGACCAGGCTGCCTCGACGAGGTCCGATTTCCGCACCATTGTCAGTACCAGCAGGTGCAAGGCCAATTTCAGCGGGCGTCGAATGTTCGACGCGTAGATTGCGCGGAGCGTGTCGCCTATTTCGTCGGGACCGAGCACGCGGGTGCGGCTGTCCGGCGTCGCGATGAAGCGTGCCGGGATGAGTTCCGCCGGATTGGCCGTGGCGAGTTGCCTCGCGATCAGGTACTCATAAAGCCGCTTGACCGCGTTGCGCGTGTGCAGCGCCATCTTGGGCGAGCCGCGGCTTTTGATCTGATCGCATATCGCGCGGATGTCGTCGTCCGTCACGGCTTTGATCGGCTTGGCGCCAATGGCGGGAAGGACGTCTTTTTCGAGTGCGCGCCGCGTGGTGCGCTGGTACTCCGCCGACTTGCCGGCCATCTCCGTCGCGAGATAGAGCTCCGCGCCTTCGCGCAGCACCTCCGCCTTGCTTTCAGCACCCCGGTCGCGGCGCGCCGTGACTACCGGCGAGACGCCGCTCGCGACCATGTCCGCGTACTTCTGCGCCTTGGCGCGTGCGACCCGCAGCGAAATCATCCGGTAGTCGCCGATCGTCACGAGCGGCTGGCGCTTGCCGTTCAGTGAATAGCGGAAGCGCCAGACCTTGGTGCCCGTCGTCATGATTTCAATGACGAGGCCGTTGCCGTCTGCGACGCAATACCGGGTGGCGCGCGGTTCGAGCGCACGGATCTGCGTTTCGGTGAGAGGGGCGGCGAGTTTTGGCATGGCAGATCGTTTGATACACGGACGGCGGGGATTTTAAACCGGTTGTGTGCTGTGTACCAAAGAAATGCGTGGGTTTGGGTCAACAGATGGGATTTGATGTGCGCCATGGAAATTGCGTCGAAAGGCCTGGTTGGCTGGGTCAGATAAGCCTTTCATGCAAAAATTCCAACCCTTCTCACTTGTCGAAGAAAAACCAACTGAAAATCACGCCGAGCAGATTTTCCAAACTGAATTCCCTAGTCGAGCGACTGAGACATCGAACGGCACGAGGCGGCAACTGGTTTGCGGCTATCGGTCGACACAGGTAAGTGAAGCCGGTTTTCGCTCCGTCGAGCTAGGCGCGGTTTGATCGTCAGCCACCAAGGCCGGGTTTCATTTCTTCAGCTTCTTCTGCACTTGCTCGACCTGCTTGATACTTGTTTGCGGCGTCGGCAGATTTTCAGGCATGGTCCCGCCAAGTTCCTGGATCGTCTGGCGCACCTTGCTGCCAACCTCGAAGTGCGTCTGATTAGCGCGCTGCTTACCCTTGATCTCCTCGCGCCGCAGCTTCTCTTCAGTTTGGGTAGCGCGGAATAAATTCGCCGCAAGTTCTGCGCTGCTCATGTGATCGAGAATCTTCTGACTTTTCTTCAGGCCTTTCTTGGCGTGAATTTCTTTGTTGCCAAGCCCACCATATAGGCCCTTGTAGCCATGATCTTGGAAGACGGCGTAATCGATCGGAGTTTCGACGCCTGCACCCTTTGCGGCGGCCGCCAGGTGCTTATTGTGGGTCGCCATCTCGTTGCGAATCGCAAGGCGCTTTTCGTCCTCGCCGAGCTGTGCAAACCTGGCATCGTCCGCGAGTTCCTGACGCCGGGTCTGCATCGCAAAGTAGGTTTGCCCGTTAGCGATAACAGATTTCGACGGATCGCCGTTCTGCACGATCAGGTAGCAGGCGTAACGGGATAGCGTGTAGTCGGTGATCCCGCGCGTTGCCCCGGATCCAAGGGTGACCATTTTGGTAACCTCACCGAAATGGTCTTGGACGGGGTGGCCCGACCGCTCGCAGGCAATTTTGGCCTTCTCGATCACTTGCAGGAAGTTGCGCCAGTCTTGGTAATCGAGCAATGGCGCAAGGCTGCGCGCGAACCAAAACTCTGAATCGTCTTCGTTGACCTGCTTGATGCTTTCGAAGGTGCGGTGATGCAACGCTGCTATGGGTTTGTTGTTCAACACGGACGACTCCAGAGCCAACTTGGTAGACGATGGCTGGCCGAACTTGGCCGACACTTGCGAAAGATTGTACTGTGTTTTTATACAGGTAGTGGGATGGTGCAACTGTCGTCGTGCAGCGCAAAGTGCCGAACTTGCGGATACCTGAGGCGTACATGGCGCGCAGCACCCGGTCGGTTTGCTCGCACGATAACGCTGCGCCGCGAAGAAGCGGGCGACAACCTCTGGCGATGCGCCCACGAACGTTGGTCGTCGCTTGGCAGCAGGCTATTTCCCGATGCAAAACCGGCTGAAAATCACCCCGAGCAGGTCGTCCGAGCTGAATTCACCAGTGATCGAGTTCAGTTGATCCTGCGCGAGACGCAGTTCTTCGGCGAACAGATCGAGTGCCTGAGCATTCTGATCGGCGTGCGCCGCGGCCGTCTCCAGATGCTCCTGGGCCGCGCGCAGCGCAATCAGATGCCGCTCACGCGCGAGGTAGACGCTTTCCGCGCCGGCCTGCCAGCCGGCGATCCGCAGCAATTCCTCGCGCAGCAACGCGACCCCATCGCCCTGTTTGGCCGACAGCCGCACTTCGCTGAGTTCGAGATCCGCGTCGAGCGGCGTCACGGACGGCGCGAGCCCGGTCAGATCCGTTTTGTTCAGCACGCGCACCACCGGCACGCCGCCTGGGAAACGTGCAGCGATCGTTTCGTCTTCGGCGGTCATGTCGGTGCGCGCATCGAGCAGATGCAACACGACGTCGGCGCGCTCGATCTCGCTCCATGTGCGCGCAATGCCGATCTTTTCCACTTCGTCTTCGGTATCGCGCAGGCCGGCCGTATCGATCACGTGCAGCGGAATGCCTTCGATCTGGATGGTTTGCGCGACCTTGTCGCGCGTCGTGCCGGCGATCGGTGTGACGATAGCCAACTCGGCGCCGGCGAGGGCGTTCAACAGCGACGACTTGCCGACGTTCGGCTGTCCCGCCAGCACCACCGACAAACCCTCGCGCAGCAACGCGCCCTGGCGCGCTTCGCTCAGCACGTCCGCAAGGCGCTCGCGGATTCGCGCGAGCTTGCCGCGGGCGTCGGCGGCTTCCAGAAAGTCGATTTCTTCTTCCGGGAAATCGAGCGTCGCTTCGACCAGCATCCGCAGCGTAATGACTTCTTCGACCAACGCATGGATGTCGCGCGAAAACGCACCGTCGAGCGAGCGGCCCGCCGAGCGTGCGGCGGCCTCCGTGCTGGCCTCGATCAGATCGGCGACGGCTTCGGCTTGCGCCAGATCCAGCTTGTCGTTGAGAAATGCGCGTCGCGTGAATTCGCCCGGCTCGGCCAGACGCAGACCAAACGCGCGGCCGGCGTCGATGCAACGCTGCAGCACCAGTTGCAGCACGACTGGACCGCCGTGGCCTTGCAACTCGAGCACGTGTTCGCCGGTGTAGGAGTGCGGCGCGGGAAAGTAAAGTGCGATGCCGCGGTCGAGCGCGTTGCCGGCGTCGTCGAGGAACGGCACGTAGCTCGCGTGACGCGGCGCGAGTGCCGAGCCGGTGAGCGCTTGCATCAACGGCTGCGCGGCGGCTTCCCCGGCACGGCCAAACGAAATCCGCACGACCCCGATTCCGCCTCGGCCGGGTGCGGTGGCAATCGCGACGATAGGATCGGAGTCGGTGGTGAGCATGGAAACGAGGCTGTCAGAAGAGATTGAATACGCAGGAGCGGGCGCCGGGCATTGTAACGCGGGCCTCCTCCGGCTCTGGACCCGGGCCACGCTCCTAACTTGGCCTGATTGTCATAAGACAAATAGAGATTTATCTCATACAAGCTAAGATAGCTTAAGACGTACCTGCGACTCGCCGACGCACCAGAATGCCGAAAACGCACACTGCACAAGGAAAAGACAGCATTCGATAAAATCGTGAAATGCGTTATTAGGTGGTGATTTCAGGCTAAAAATAGCTTATTTGAGCAATAAAATAGCGTAATTGGTTGTCCACTGATTATGCGCCGAATTGCACAATCGGGCCCATGCCGACCTCTAAAGAAAAAGCAGCTTTCGCCAAACGGTTGAAAGACTCACTCCCCAAAGACATCAAGGGTGGGACCGATTTAGCCAGGGAATTCAATCTGCTTTATAGCAGTGGCCCTGCCGTCTCACCACAAACCGCGCACAAATGGCTCGCGGGCACGACGATTCCGAAGCGCGACAAGTTGCAGGTTTTAGCGACGTGGCTGCAAAAGGACGTCCACTGGCTGCACTACGGGCCAACGCCCTCCGGTAAGGCTAAGCCGCTTGCCCGTGGCGAGAAATATCCGATGACGCCGGAAACGATCGAGCTGGTGACGAAGATGGCCAACCGCTTCGTGGGTTTGTCGCCGAGGCAGCGCAATCTGGTGGAAGAGCTGATGACGGAGTTCGACGGCGGCACGCAACAGGAAACCGACGCCGCGCCTGAAGGCGCATCGACAACGACATCGAAAGATAAGGGCCAATCGGCCGCCGAGTCATAAAAAAAGCCGCCCGGCGCAAACCGGGCGGCTTTTTTATAGTTAGCTTCTGCGTCTTTCCGCTTCTGCCTGTCAGTCAGCGGGCGCTACCGCCGCCCGCTTCAGGCAAGACATCGATCAGGCCGCTTTCGTCTTCGTCTGACCCATCATCCGCGTGATGTAGTACTGCTGGGCGATCGACAGCACGTTGTTCACCACGTAGTACAGCACCAGACCGGCCGGGAAGAAGAAGAACATGACCGAGAACGCGATCGGCATGAACATCATCATCTTGGCTTGCACAGGATCCGGCGGCGTCGGGTTCAGCTTGGTCTGCAGGAACATCGAGACGGCCATCAGCACCGGCAGGATGAAGAACGGATCCTGTTGCGACAGATCGTGAATCCAGAGAATCCACGGCGCACCGCGCATTTCAACCGACGACAGCAGCACCCAGTACAGCGAAATGAACACCGGAATCTGAATCACGACCGGCAGACAACCGCCGAACGGATTCACCTTCTCGGTCTTGTACAGCTCCATCAGCGCCGAGTTCATCTTCTGCGGATCGCCCTTGAAGCGTTCGCGCAGAGCTTGCATGCGCGGCGTGATCGCCTTCATGCGCGCCATCGACTTGTAGCTCGCGGCCGACAGCGGGAAGAACACGGCCTTGATCAGCAGCGTGAGCAGCACGATCGACCAGCCCCAGTTGCCGACATAGGTGTGGATCTTCTCGAGCAGCCAGAACAGCGGCTTCGCGATGATCGTGACCCAGCCGTAGTCCTTCACCAGTTCCAGACCCGGCGCAATGCCTTCGAGCATGCGCTCTTCTTCCGGGCCGGCGAACAGGCGCGCGGATACGTCAACCGACTGGCCCGGGGCGATCGCCGCCACCGGTTGCTTCACGCCGACGCGATACAGCGTCGGATCGATCTTCTCGACATAGATGTCGCGCTTCGCACCTTGCTGCGGAATCCACGCCGACGCGAAGTAATGCTGCACCATCGCGATCCAGCCGTTGTCGGCCGAATTGACGAAGTCTTCCTTGTTCTTGTCGATGTCGCTGAACGTCATCTTCTGGAAGTGGTGCTGGTCGGTGTAGACAGCCGGTCCGATGAACGTGTGCGAGAAGCGCGGCGTTTCCACCGGCGTATCGTCGCGCACCAGTTCCATATAGACCGACGGCGTGACCGGCGCGGTCCCAACGTTTTCGATCTTCGTGTCGACGCCGATCACATAGCTGCCGCGCGTGAACGTGTAGGTCTTGACGACCTTCACGCCACCCTTCACCGGCGACTCGAGGCTGAGCTGGAACGACTTGGCGTCGCCCGTCAGCTCGTGCGGCTGGTTCGGCACCGGCGTGTAGATGTCGTTGTGGTTCGGGAAATCGCCGCCGAGCAGACCCGTGCGCGCCACATACGTGTGGTTCGCGGTGCGGTCGAACAGCGTGATGACCAGATCCGGCTGCTTACCGTCGCCTTGCTTGACGAGCGACAGCTTCGACAGCGTGCCGCCGCGAGTGTCGATCTCACCGTTGTAGACGTCGGTGCTGAACTTGATCAACTGGCCTTGCGCCGCTGCCGGCGCGTTGCCCGGTGCTGCTGCTGCGTTGGTGGCCGGCAAATCGGCGGACTGGGTTCCCGGCGTCGTGGTTCCCGGAGCGGCGCTACCGACGGTCTTGGTCGGGTTGGCGCTCGGGAAGAACATCGACGGGCGTCCGTGGTCGCGTTGCCAGTTGTCGAACAGCATGACAGCTGACATGAAAAAGATGACCCATAGGACGGTGCGTTTGATATCCATGCGTTGTCTCAGTGTCGATGGAACGGCGCGTCAGCGCTTTTCAGAAGTGGGAGGCGGGACGAGATCGATGCCGCCCGCGGAAAACGGGTGACAGCGGCAAATACGCCTGGCGGCGAGATAAGTCCCGCGCGCGGCGCCATGATACTGGATTGCTTCGCGCGCGTAATCAGAGCAGGAAGGGTAAAAACGGCACCGATTGCCGAGCATGGGGCTCACAGCAAGCTTGTAGAAACGCAGTAAAGCGATGAGTACCGTTTGCATGTCTGGTGCGGCCGGACGGCGCCGCGCAACGTGGAGTACCGGGTGAGGCCCGCGCAGCTTGGCTGCCGTAGCTATCCCGGCGAACCGGATAGCTGCGAAGCGGGCGCTCACTTGAGCGTCATTCCGTCTTGGGCGCTTCCGCGGGCGGCGCCTCGCGACGGACAATTTCGCGCGCTGCCTTATCGAGCAGCACCTCTATCTCGCTGCGGCACAGCGCCCTCAACGGGGGCGACGAAGCGCTCGGCAAAGCCTTCTTGTCGAAGCGCGTGTGCAGGCGCAGCAGCACATCCCAACCGCCGAATTCCGCGCGACGCAGCCGGAAGGCTTCACGCGCGAGTCGACGTACCAGATTACGCGTGGCCGCGCGCGGCGCATACTTCTTGCCGATCACGAGACCTAAGCGAGCGTCGTTACCGGTGGGCCGGCCGTACACCACGAAGTGCGCGGTGCGGCGCCACGGGCGCAAACGAAAAACGGATGAAAATTCATCCGTTTTCAGTAGCCTTGCGGCTTTGGGGAAGGCGGCTTGCGCTCGCAACGGAACCGAGCCCAGTTGCGGCGCCCCAGCCGCTCCCGCTTCACCGCGGGTCTCGCTTATTGGCACAAACGGAGCGCGCAATCCGCTCGCCTGCCTTAGATGGCGAGGCGCTTGCGGCCCTTCGCGCGACGTGCGTTGATGACCTTGCGGCCACCTGCGGTCTTCATGCGAACGCGGAAGCCGTGGGTGCGCTTGCGACGGGTAACGGAAGGTTGGTAAGTACGTTTCATGTTGCTCTCACTTGATCGACTGATCGAAAATTAACCGCACGATCATCGCTGAAGCGGCAATGGCCGGAGGTTTACTGAATTGGTTTTCGCGGAACCCGCTATTTAAACCGGTTTTTCGTTGACCGTCAATAGTTTAGCCCTGTTCAGCTTGGCCCCAGGAAGACTTCGTCCGATGATCCGTCCCTGTGGATAACTCCCTTCCGATGACGTTTTGGCGTTAGAATCTCGCCTTACTTCCCAAGAATCCTGCACGCCGCTCCGGCTCGCTTGCCCCGCAAACCCTTGTGGCACAAGCGCCTGGAGCCATTGCGCCTGGTTCGGCCTAACTGCTCAGGGCCTTGTTGCGTATCCGCGACAGGGGCAGCGGCGAACCGCCGTGCACACCATAACGACAGCAACTCGATGAACGATTTCTGGCAACACTGTTCCGCATTGCTGGAGCGCGAGCTGACGCCCCAGCAGTACGTGACGTGGATCAAACCGTTGGCCCCGGTCGCCTTCGACGCCGCTGCGAACACGCTTAGCATCGCTGCGCCGAACCGTTTCAAGCTCGACTGGGTCAAGAGCCAGTTCTCCGGCCGCATTGCGGATATGGCCCGCGATTTCTGGCACACCCCGGTCGATGTGCAATTTGTGTTGGACCCCAAAGCCGGCATGCGCTCGCCGGCGGCGACCTCGTCGCCAGCTTCGGCGCGCCCGTCTTCCGCGCCTGGCGCAATGGGCGGCGGCCATTCGTCGTCGGGGGCAAACGGCGGCAGTGCCGCAGTGGACGCGGCGGTAGGCGCCGTGCAATCGGCACAAGCCGCGCGTGCCAATGGCGCGAACAGCGCCATGGCGAACCTCAACGCCAATGCACGCGCGGCAGCCGAACAAAACGCGAACGCACGCGCGGTCGCCGACGATGCCGCCGACCTTGATCTCCCCAGCCTCGACGCGAACGAAGCCGCGGCCGCCCGCCGCACGTGGCGCCCGGGCCAAAGCGCGAGCTCGAACGGCAACGGCGAGAACGACTCGATGTACGAGCGTTCGAAGCTCAACCCCGTGCTCACCTTCGACAACTTCGTGACCGGTAAGGCCAACCAGTTGGCACGCGCCGCGGCGATTCAGGTCGCGGACAACCCCGGCATTTCGTACAACCCGCTGTTCCTATATGGCGGCGTGGGTCTGGGCAAGACCCACCTGATCCACGCGATCGGCAACCAGCTTCTAATGGACAAGGCCGGCGCCCGGATTCGCTACATCCACGCGGAACAGTATGTGTCCGACGTGGTGAAGGCCTACCAACGCAAGGCGTTCGACGACTTCAAGCGCTACTACCACTCGCTCGACCTGCTACTGATCGACGATATTCAATTTTTCTCAGGCAAGTCCCGCACGCAAGAGGAGTTCTTCTACGCGTTCGAGGCGCTCGTCGCGAACAAGGCGCAGGTGATCATCACCAGCGACACGTATCCGAAGGAAATCTCCGGCATCGACGACCGCCTGATCTCGCGTTTCGACTCCGGCCTGACGGTGGCGATCGAGCCGCCCGAGCTGGAAATGCGCGTCGCGATTCTGATGCGCAAGGCGCAATCCGAGTTCGTGAGCCTGAATGAAGACGTCGCGTTCTTCGTCGCCAAGCATCTGCGCTCGAACGTCCGCGAACTGGAAGGCGCGCTGCGCAAGATCCTCGCGTATTCGAAGTTCCACGGCCGCGAAATCTCGATTGAACTCACGAAAGAAGCGCTGAAAGACCTGCTGACGGTACAAAACCGGCAGATTTCGGTGGAAAACATCCAGAAGACCGTGGCTGACTTCTACAGCATCAAGGTCGCGGATATGTATTCGAAGAAGCGTCCGGCGAACATCGCGCGGCCGCGGCAGATCGCGATGTATCTGGCGAAAGAACTGACGCAGAAGAGCTTGCCGGAAATCGGCGAACTGTTTGGCGGACGTGACCACACCACCGTGCTGCACGCGGTGCGCAAGATTGCCGCCGAGCGCGGCACGGACGCGCAGCTGAACCACGAACTGCACGTGCTGGAGCAAACGCTGAAAGGTTAAGCAGCCTGGAAGGAAATTTCGATCTGTTTATTTCGGAACTCGCCCCCATTTTAGTGGAGCGGTTCCGTTTTCAGGCACAATACAGGTTTAACCGCCCGGCGGCCGCGGGCGGAATTCACGCCGTGACAGGCGCTGCGTGGCGCCGGCGGGGAGCCGCGGTTGCGCGCTGTGAGGCTGGCAAGTCAGGCGCGCAGGCCGTTATATCAACGAAGGAACTCTATGCAACTGGTCAAGACCGAACGCGATAACCTCCTCAGGCCGCTGCAAACCGTGAGCGGCATCGTCGAACGCCGCCATACGTTGCCGATCCTCGCCAATTTGCTGATTACCAAGAACGGCCCTGACGTGTCGTTCCTGTCGACCGACCTCGAGTTGCAGATCACCACGCGTGCCGATTTTGGCGTGGGCGGCGATTCGGTCGCGACCACGGTGGCAGCAAGAAAGCTCCTCGACATTCTGCGCGCCATGCCCGACGGGCAGGTCACGCTCACGCTGAACGACAAGCGTTTGACTGTGCAATCCGGCAAGAGCCGCTTTGCGCTGCAAACGCTGGCGGCCGACGAGTTCCCGACCGTCGCTCAGGCTAAAGACTACGGCGCGAATCTGGTGGTTCCCCAGAAAACGTTCCGCCAGTTGCTCGGCATGGTCCATTTTTCGATGGCCCAGCAGGACATCCGCTACTACCTCAACGGCATGCTGCTGGTGGTAGACGGCGACCAGCTGATGGCAGTCGCAACCGACGGCCACCGCCTCGCGTTCTCGTCGATGAAGATTGAAGGCTCGTTCGCGCGTCAGGAAGTGATCATTCCGCGCAAGACGATTCTCGAACTGCAGCGTCTGCTGGAAGACATCGACGACACGCTGAAGATCGACATCGCGCCCACGCAGGTGAAGTTCACCTTCGGCCAGGTCGAACTGGTGTCGAAGCTGGTGGAAGGCAAATTCCCCGACTTCCAGCGCGTGATTCCGAAGTCGCACAAGAATCAGTTCGTGATCGGCCGTGAAGAACTGCAGCGCTCGCTGCAACGCGCCGCGATTCTGACCTCGGACAAATTCAAGGGCGTGCGCTGCATCATCGAGCCGGGCCAGTTGAAGATCATGTCGACCAACGCCGATCAGGAAGAGGCGCAGGAAGAACTGGAAATCGCGTACGACGGCGACAGCGTCGATATCGGGTTCAACGTCACGTATCTGCTCGACGTGCTCGCGAACCTGAAGGTCGACATGTTGCAAGTGAGCCTTGGCGACGCCAGCTCCAGCGCGTTGATCACGATTCCCGAGAACGACGAATTCAAATACGTCGTGATGCCGATGCGCATCTAACGCGTCCAAAAAATCAAGAAGACACCAAGGGGCGCAGCGCCCCTTTGGCGTTTTTATGGTGTTTTGAAAAGTCCCGAGCAGCAACCCAGCAGCAACGCAGAACCGGAAAAAATCCATGACTGAAACGAACAATTCGCAACCCGATAACAGCTACGGCGCCTCCTCGATTCAGATCCTCGAAGGTCTGGAGGCGGTGCGCAAGCGGCCGGGGATGTACATCGGGGATACGTCAGACGGGACCGGTTTGCATCACCTCGTATTCGAAGTGCTGGACAACTCGATCGACGAAGCGTTGGCGGGGCATTGCAACGACATCCAGGTGATCATCCACGCGGACAACTCGATTTCCATCACCGACAACGGCCGTGGTGTGCCGACCGGCCTGAAGATGGACGACAAGCACGATCCGAAGCGCAGCGCCGCTGAAATCGTGATGACCGAGCTGCACGCCGGCGGCAAGTTCGACCAGAACAGCTACAAGGTGTCCGGCGGCCTGCACGGCGTGGGCGTGTCATGCGTGAACGCGCTCTCGGCATGGCTGCGCCTCACGATTCGTCGCGACGGCAAGAAGCACTTCATGGAATTCCACCGTGGCGTGCCGCAGAACCGCCTCATCGAGGAGATCGATGGCGTGGCCGTCTCGCCGATTCAGGTGATCGGCGACACCGAAAACCGCGGCACCGAAGTGCACTTCCTGGCGGACGACACGATCTTCGGCAATGTCGAATATCACTATGACATCCTGGCCAAGCGGATTCGCGAACTGTCGTTCCTGAATAACGGCGTGCGCATCAAGCTGACCGACCAGCGCACGGGCAAGGAAGAAGATTTCGCGTTCGTGGGCGGCGTGAAGGGTTTTGTTGAGTACATCAACAAGAACAAGGCCGTCCTGCACCCGAACATTTTCCACATCAGCGGCGAGAAAGACGGCGTGGGCGTGGAAGTGGCGATGCAGTGGAACGACAGCTACAACGAAAACGTGCTGTGCTTCACGAACAACATTCCGCAGCGCGACGGCGGCACCCACCTGACCGGGTTGCGTGCGGCGATGACGCGCGTGTTGAACAAGTACATCAACGATCACGAAGTCGCGAAGAAAGCCAAGGTCGAGACGTCCGGCGACGACATGCGCGAAGGGCTCTCGTGCGTGCTGTCGGTGAAGGTGCCGGAGCCGAAGTTCAGCGCGCAGACCAAGGACAAGCTGGTGTCGTCGGAAGTGCGCGCGCCGGTGGAGGACGTGGTCGCGAAGGCGCTCGAAGAATTCCTGCTGGAAACGCCGAACGACGCGAAGATCATTTGCGGCAAGATTGTTGATGCGGCGCGGGCGCGGGATGCGGCTCGGAAGGCGCGTGAAATGACGCGTCGGAAGGGTGTTCTGGATGGGGTTGGGTTGCCTGGGAAGCTGGCGGATTGCCAGGAGAAGGACCCGGCGAAGTCGGAAATTTATATCGTCGAGGGCGACTCGGCAGGCGGCTCGGCGAAGCAGGGCCGGGATCGGAAGTTTCAGGCGATCTTGCCGCTGCGCGGCAAGGTGCTCAACGTGGAGAAGGCGCGCTATGACAAGCTGCTTTCTTCGGAGCAGATTGTGACGTTGATTACGGCGTTGGGTTGCGGCATCGGCAAGGAAGACTACAACCTCGACAAGCTGCGTTATCACCGCATCATCATCATGACCGATGCTGACGTGGACGGCGCGCACATCCGCACGCTGCTGCTGACGTTCTTCTATCGTCAGATGCCGGACATGATCGAGCGTGGGTATATCTATATCGCGCAGCCGCCGCTGTTCAAGATCAAGGCGGGTAAGGATGAGCGGTATTTGAAGGATGAGGCTGAGGTTAATGCTCACATTTTGAAGCTGGCGTTGCAGGGGTCGGAGTTGTTGGCTTCTGAAGGTGCTACGCCTATCACCGGCGATGCGTTGGGTGAGTTGGCTCGGGCTTATTTGTTGGCTCAAGCTGTGGTTAACCGACTGAGCCGGTTGTATGACGCTGGGGCGCTTGAGGCTGTGATGGATGGGGTTGTTATTGACCTTTCCTCGGAGGAGGCGGCTGCGGTGTCGGCGGCGGCGCTTGAGGCCAAGTTGCGGGATGATGCGTTGAAGCCGGAGGTTAAGGTCACGACGATGTATGACCCGGTGCGTGAGCTGCGCTCGCTGCGCGTTGCGCGGACTCATCACGGTAATCAGAAGATTTCTGTGTTGGATCAGGATTTTCAGCTCACTGCTGATTACCAGCAGCTGATCAATACCGCGAATACGTTTAAGGGGTTGATTGGGACTGGTGCTGTCATCAAACGCGGCGAGCGGAGTATGGCTGTTACCGACTTCAAGAGCGCTATGAAGTGGTTGCTGGCTGATGCTGAACGCAATATTTCCAAGCAGCGCTATAAGGGGCTCGGTGAGATGAATCCTGGGCAGCTTTGGGAGACTACGATGGATCCGACTGTGCGTCGCTTGCTTCGTGTGCAGATTGAGGATGCTATTGCGGCTGATGGCATCTTTACGACGCTCATGGGGGATGATGTGGAGCCGCGTCGGGCTTTCATTGAGTCGAATGCGTTGAGGGCGGGGAATATTGATGTTTGAGATTGTTGTCTCTCAGAATTGTTGGCTAGGTTCTCAATAAGCTGTCCGCCAGAGAGTTGACTCGCTTAATCTAACTTGCAGCGATCAAACACTTGGGCGACAGCGTTTCTCGAGAATTGTTTCGTCAAAATCATTGCGTTGCAGGAATTTCTGACGTCCAAGAAAGTTGGGTTCGCCCGTAGACGAAGACGAATTCTCGGCACGACGGACTCTTAATCCCTAGGTCGAGTGTTCGAGTCACTCACGCCCCACCAGCAAATTCAAAGGGTTGCATGTGAACGCATGTAACCCTTTTTCGTTTTTCGGGACGGTGTAACTGCTGTGTAAGCAGTTTGGACAAGCGAGCGAAGCTGAGCACGTACCACGCGCCTCAGGTTAAATGCCGCACTTGCAACGCCGACGAGCAAGTAAGGTCGTTGCAGCCGGTTGCAAATTCTCGCCCGGACAAGCGGGTTGTGTCACACTATCGGAAATAACATTTCCGGGGACTTGAAGGATGCGCGGGGTACCGAATCAGCGTTTCGACTTGGGCAATAGTCACTTCTACACTATCAAGCCGGACCACAGGGACGCCACCCGCGGTAAGTCGCAATGGAAGGTTACCGAGGTGCAGGAAAAAGAGATTTTCTCTGCGGCGTGCCTCGCAAAATGGGTTGTGGACGGCAGCACCGCGTGGGGACTATACCGTCCGCAGCAGGCGGTCCAATTCCTCGGGGTTGATAAGAGCCACACCTCAGACGTTTTCATCGCCAAATTCGTCCGAAACGCTGCTGACTGGCACGGCTATCCAGTGGCCCACACCCTCTCCGCAGACGATGTGCCGGACTCCAGCGTCCTCGACGCATGGCAATCTGCAAACATTCTTCCCCGCGCGAAGCTCCGCAAAATTGCGAGTATGCAACCATGCAAGCTGTAAGCCTAATCATTCCAGGCGAGTTCTGGGACAGCCAGATATATTCCGGAAAGCTTTATCTTTTCGGCGCAGACCACTCGATGCACGTCTATAACTGGGCGCGCGCAGTCGAGTCCGTTGTGTCCCGATACCCGTTGCTGCAGACGGCTATCCGCATTGCCTTTCTTGACGGCCAAATCCTCTATTCCGACGCGGGTAAGATGCTCGCGGGCGACCCTGAATTGCGCAGCGTAATGCAAAAGCAACTTGCGAATCTCGCCTCCACGAGCGATTTGCAAGTCAGTTTTGACGAAGCGGTCGGGAAGTTTCTGAAGATAAAGGACAATCCGTTTCCATATCCGCACGCCGACTCGGAAGTCTATTACCATCGAATGTATGTGGGACTTAAACAAGGCCTGTTTCATGCGCCCACTAGTTCGTTGGAGAGCGGGCAGGGAAATGATGTGGAGAAGCGCTGGGACAGTGCTGTGTTCAGCGTTAAGGCTTCCCACAACTACACGACGCTAGCCTGTGCGGCAGGTGACGAAGGGTTGCGAGAGTTCGCTGTCTTCGACTCGGCGGATAATACGGCTTCGTCGGACCCGACAATTGTCTCTAAACGCATTTGCACAGATTGCGACTGGTCCTATCAAAGCATCTTCGGCTCCGCACCGGGCTCGTCTGGATTTTTGGCTTCATATAAGAGAAAGAAGATTGCCGATAAGAGATACATGCGAGTTGCAGACCGCGTTGTATCCTCGGACGAGATTTTTCAAGGCGAAGGGGTCTCGTGGGGTTGTAAGGATAAAATCTTTAATTTTAAAGACGGAAGTTTGGCGGTTAAAAAATATGACCCTAGGCTAGGTACTAGCGAGGCAGTCGGTGTTATCGACCCCAAAATACCTGAACAGCAATTTCTGGACAAAGGCATACACAACGTAAGTGGACAGGGTGTTCTCACTTCCGCTGATGACATTGTCTCAACTGCTACGGCTCCTTTTGGGAGCGTTGTCGAAACACACGATGGCTTGCAGGTGATACGAAGCGATAACCAATTTGACTTTATCCCCGGAGAGCCTGTCAGCTGGCGGGTTTTTCCTCGCTCGGATAACTATGGAAATCAGCTTCACATCATTTACGACGATCACATTGAGATTCGCACTTACGTCCACGACTATTTTGTGGACCAAGCCTCAAAATGGGCCGGTATCGTAAGGTAGGGTAGTGAGGCAGGTCGTGTGACCTGCCTCAGTCTAAGCCTTGACTGCCCCCTTTCTCGGGCTCTGTCTCGACTTCTGTAGCCGCTTCTTGGTGGCTACGCGCAAAGCTATGCGCTCGGCGACGCTAGCGCAAAACTTCTTATAATCTTTGTCATCCTTACGAGCAGTTTTCAGAACGTCTGCGAGCGTAGCCCACGCCTCTTCTCTTTCGACTTGGTTCAGGTTGTCAAACGCCCCTTCCACAGCCATATAGAGGTCGTCCGCAAGCCGCGGGGGATAAGCCTCATGCCACGGCCTGACACCCTGCAACGCCTCGGGTCTGAAAACCCCAAGGGCTACGACTATAGCCATAAGCGACAAAACCGAAGCAACCAGGGTAAAAACAAGTACACCGCGATACTCTGCCTGCACTAGTGCTACTACGCCCATTACAGCGTTCAAAAACAATACACCAAGTACCAAAAATGCTATAGGGGTGTTCACGGCCTTGATTATGCCGCCCCACTCCCTTGTTTTATTGTTCATTCGACAGCCCCTTGGAAATTAGGGACCTTTTCTCGTCGGTCCTTAATTACCTTGGACAACCCTTTTATCGCTGGCGCGTCCAACAAAAAATTACTCGCATGAGGGGCACGAAACACAAGCATTTTTGCCAACACCGGGTCGTTTTCCAGTGAGCTCGCCTTTATCGGTTTGGAGAAGCGAACGCGGTATTCAATGTCTACGCCGTGACTGTCCCAATCCGCTTTCGGATATGGCTTTGACGTTATCACGCCCCATCCATACAAACCTTTGAAATGCTCGTCCCCAGACATCCACAAGTACACCAAATCGCCCGGAGCCATTTCAGTTTGATAACGGGTGGCGTACCACACCGCCTGTTCGCCAGGGACTATCGCTGAGCGAAGGTCTAATCGCTCAGGCTTCGTCTGAAATAAAAATACATTCATGAATTACCCCATTGTTTCACTGTCTGTCGAATTGCGTGCGGCGAATTTTTCAAACATTCGTTTGCGAACTCGCTGGACGACGAGTTCTGTGTTCGAGGCGCCTGCCGATTGCCTAGTCATGTTCCGGGCCAAGTGTCACCGGCCTGACGACCGGAAGACGTTCCGCATTCTACGCGCGCGCGTACGAGCCACCGGCTAACTTTATTCTGGCTGATGCGGCTCGTCTTCGCCTCGGCGACATCGGACTGCGTCCGGTCCGCCGTCGCCATCGCCGCAAGGTAACGCGCGATGCTCTCATCAATCTGCTGCATGCGTGCCCGGACCTTACCACTCGTGAAGTTGCGATCACGATTGTTGACGGCTTTGAACTTGCTGCCGTCAATCGCCACGATCGACTTTGAGAACAGATTCAGGTTACGGCACAACACGATGAATTGCCGGCATACATTACGGATCGCTTTGCCGTTGTCACGGCGAAAGTCGGCAATGGTCTTGAAATCTGGTAAAAGGCGGCCCGTGAGCCACATGAGCTCTATATTGCGTTGAGTTTCATGCTCCAAGCGCTGACTTGACTGAATACGGTTGAGATAGCCGTAGATGAATGAAGGAGACTTCCCCATCCGAGGTTCCGTCGAAGCCGAGATCATTGCAGGTCAAGCTCATCGAAGTTGACATCTACTATACGGACCGGGTTGTCGTCGGCGACATGGTCGTCGAGATACTCGGGTTGCAGGACGACTTGCTTTCGGCCTTCGCCTTCGACAAATCGCTTCATGTGCCTGAATGCGTTGCTACAGTTTAGGCGATCAGCACGTTTTACACAGGCTGGACCCGTTGCTGCCCTTTGACGGAGGCCTGCGAATGTCGCAAATTCCGCGCACAGCAGATGTTCAGAGAGTCGGCAATCCCACCATTCTGTGGTCGCACCGTCGACACGTCACCACGGCCATTTGCCATCGAGCACTGTTCGAGACGCGGGGCAACTTATCTCGGCCCAACATGCCCGCATCGTTGAGCGTCCCCGCATTTGACGCGATCTGATGCGCCATCCCTTGGCGGTATACCCACTTTCACTCAGCCATTTCCTCCTCCATGCTGAAATACCCGCTCCCGATGCCAAGGCATATAGTTCCGGTGCGCATCGTGCAGCAATCGCTCTCGTACTCGTAGCGCAGCGTCGAGACCCAGAGTGCGCCGCGCGGCCACGTCGAGCATTCCCGACACGATCACCGAACCGTCGTCGGCGACGGTGATGAAGCCCCGGTCAAAGGCAACGTCGAGGTTTGGTGAGAGCAGAAACCCGTTGAAAATATCGAGACGCTCGGCGTCACTGTCACAGAAAGCCCACGGCTTGATATGACTCGCGCGCAGCAGTTCAGGCACGGCGAGTCCGGTAATCGCGCAGCGTCCTTCCCAGTAATCGAGCAACCCCCCACGGAAGATGTCTTGTCCGACGCGCTGGACGACCAGCCGTTCGATCTCGGTGGTCCTTGGCAGCGTCGCGATCTGCTTCTCAAAACTGTGGAGCAACTCGTCAGGAAGTGTCTTGCTGAGCTGAAAGGCGCGGCGAAGCAGGTGGTGGAGCGAGGGAATATCGGTGACAGTGCGGCCGCCGAGGGCTCCCTCCGGGAACGGATCGGCCATAGGCATGCCGTATTGGTCGAGCGCGCGAGCGACATTTTGCTGTGAGAAGGTGGCATGCACTGCTGTGCCGCCCGCACTTCTGAGCCAGATGCGAAGCGGGCACTGCGTACTCGCGAAGCCCAGCCAATCCTGCTCGACCAACAGATCCAGGTCAAAACCGTTGTCCACAGCGGCCTTTTCGATGCGCGTGATCGTGGCCGGCGAGAAGTCCATTGTCATGGTTTCTGCTTCACTTGCTTCGACGCCGGATTGCGAACCTCGCCGCTTTTGTCGCGGGCTTCTTCATCAATCCCCTGGTCTATCGACGGTTCCAACGACAGCGAAGTGAGTTCCGTCAGCGTGAGCTGCGCATAAATCTCATGGAGTTGTCGCTTTGGCAATGCTCGCGGTTGTGACGTTTGATACTCGGCGACGGGCGGGGGTGATAGGCTACCTCTCGTAGGAGGGAGCTTTAGCTTGGCCACGGCCCAGCCCTGCTTCGTAGCGTCGCCCAGCAGCAGAGACGTGAAGAGCAACGTCATAGGTCACACCTCAGCAGTCGCTGTTCGGATGGCACTCCAGCAAGAGTGAGTACATGCCAAGGGGCACTGAGAAGCGCCTGGGGCGGCTTCGTGGTCGTGGTGATGATGTACTGGAACGAAGGCTCCCCAGAGAAGCAGCCCTCAAGATGCTGCCCGAACAGGAACAGTCTCTCGTAGATATCGAGTGACAGGTCCGCTTCTCGCGGTCCGTCGTGAAGAAGAAATCGCGGAAAGGACCCTCGACCCTGAACACTCTCGGTTAGCGCCGCCAAGTCGAACGCCAGTAACTTTACGGTCGCAATAGCGGCGCTCTCGCGTTCACCATTGTGTTCAACCGTCAGCGCCAGAGAGCGCCCCGCGGCCGTAACGGTCGCAGTAACCTCATCTCCTAGGATTGCGCGCACGACGTAGTCGAATGTGGAAGCAAGGTGGCTCAGCCGCATGCTATTCTGGGCGCGGAGTTGCTCTTGGACGACGTACGAGGCATCGATCGCTACGGTTAAGGTTTCGATGGTTTCACGCTCATTGCGCGCGGTCGATTCAGCCCACTCTGCGTTATCCAACTGCTTGTCAAGATGGACAACGCCGGCGCGTTCTTCGAGTAACCGCCCTCGCTTTTGTTCGAGCTCGGTACGCGCAACCATCTCAGCTCTTGCAGCAGTCGATCGCTGGGCGATGCGCTCGCCAAGCACACCTCGAGCTTGTGCCAAACTAACATCAAGGGCTTGCACCAAGGTTCGCAGGCGCTCCATCTCGCCGTTCACTACGCGCTCACTTCTTTTAGCTGCCAGGTCGCTCGGCAGCGTGGACGCCAGAGGACAGGTGCGATCGCGGGCTAGGCTCATCGGTTGGTTGCAGTACCCGCGCGCGGGAGGAAGACTCGACAGGAGGGACGCCGCCTCGCTTGGCTCACTGAGTGCTGCTAGTGCACCTTGTTCTGCCTTCAGCCGGAGCTCCGCGTCCTCGACATCGCGCTTCGCGTTGGTTTCTTCTTCGATCGCTCGCTCAAGGCTGGCTCGAAGGGCCTCAACACCACTCGATGCCGTGAGTGCTGCGAGCTGACCATCAAGGGTACGCCGTTGCTCTCGCAAAGCATCTCGTGTAGCCGCGGTGAACAGCTCAGTTGACGTAGGCTCTGGAGTTTCGGGGAACAATTCGCTCAGCCGCTGATGGTCGACTAAGGCTTGATGTTCTAACAACGGCGCACGACGGACAGCCTCCTTCCTTTGGACTAAGCGCTGGGCATTGGCAAGTTGTTCGGCGCGCTCGGCGTCGCTAATCAGTCCCAGAACGGCGCGTACGACGAACTGGCGCTCATCGACACTCAGAGCGGGGGCATCCGACTCGCTGGAACTGTGGCGCCACTCGAGAAAGTCCGTGAACCGACACTCTTGGTCCCGTGAAAGCCACGGAAGAATGTGCTCCCATCGGATAGGCTGGTCGGTTGTCGGGAACCGGCGCGAGGGCAGACAATTTACAGCGGCACCAGCGATAGCGTCGAGAAAGTCTTGGTAGTCATGTCGCGCATCTCCATCGAACAATGCATCAAACGGAGCACCACGCCGGCAGAATGAATGTGCGCCGATCCCAAACGGTCGTGCTACAGCCCATTCGTCCCCGTCAACAATCACCTCTGCCAATAACCAGCCAGCCGGGAACTTATCTCGGATTCGTCGGCGCGTCCTCTCATTTGAGAGGCCATGCTCACCGAGGGCGTAGCGAATCAGGCGACAGAACGTCGTCTTTCCGGCCGTGTGTCCCGACATACCGGCCTGGAATAGCTCGTTTCCGCCGCCCGTATCACGAGGTGGCGTCCAAACGATGTTGAGCCCACGGCGCAATGAAACATCGCGCACGACGTACTCTTCGCCGCGGGCGAACTCTCGGACCACGCACAGGCGACGTACCCAGATGATCGGCTGTGTCACGCCGGCTGCGGGATGCAAGGCGCGGGGCAGATCGAGGTTAGGCAGTCGCAGTTGTGTCATCCGGTGGTTCCTGTCCGAAGTACCTCGCGAGCGTCGTCGGACAATCCAGTGTCCACTTGCGCGAGCTGCTGCGTATCGAGGCTGCCTACAACTTGAAGAACTAACCTGGCCTCGAAGTCGTGCCACGCGCCAATGTCTGCCGACGAAGGCGTGTTCGCGCCCCGCTCCACAGTGGCCTCTCCAGCTTTCACGTCAAAGCTGACGGCGCCATGCAATTCAAGCGTCTTGAGGAGCGGAAGAAGAGACACCGAGCTCGCTCGCGCGGAGACTGCCGTCACCCACTCGGTAGCTACCGACGAAGCGGCGGCTGGAGCGAGACCGCGGAGGACCGTCGGTTGGGTTCGAAGTGAGTACGCGCGGGCCAGTGTTGCGCGCCCAATGCTCCCATCGCTGGCGAGCACAATTGCCCAGATAAAGCGGGCGAGATCCTCGGCTGCCGGGAGATCCGTCACCGAGGCGGGCATCGCTGGCAGCACGAACCTTGGCGCATGCGCAACTCGAGGATCAGCGGGCGGCGGTTCGATGCGAGTCTGATAGGGCCTGCCGGTTCGTGCCGCTACCGCCATCTCGTCGTAGATTTCAAGGATCGTGTCTTTGGTTCGATACTTTCCACCATGAGCTTTCTCGTCGTTCCTCCGAACGATCGGAAAGCTATCCATCACGTAGTTAGTGTCGTCGCGCGATAACGCGTAGAGGTGAAAGAATGCGGCGTCGAGCTCACAGCGGAGCAGGAAGCGGCGCTCGGGGCTCCAGATGAATGGCGAGCCGTCGTAACCGACGTCACGGGCGAAAGGCTCAAGATCCCAGGCGGTGAAAGTGAGTTCGAGAACGCGAGGCTGCAGCCAATCGTGGAGCGTACGCCCCAGCCATGAGATGTGTTGGTCTCCTGCCGTCAGGGCAAGCAGGGGGAGTTGTTCGACGATGAACGCGCTCATATGCATGCCGCCGATCTTCTGTCGAGCGACGAAGTCAAACGCGAAAGTGGTGACGTTCGCAATAAATGTGTGAAGCCGTTCCACTTGGGTCTCTTCTACGAACACTACCTTTGCCGTGTCAGGAACAGCGAGCGAGGGAACAATCGAGGCGATGAAGCTACGTTCGTTTGTGGAGTTCGTTATGTCCCTCCAGGCTAACACCCAAGAGTGCTTCCAGCCCTTGCCGAATCGCTGCTTGGCGTCATCCTCAGGGTACCAATAGCGAGGACTTATAAAGCAACTAGGGTTCACCAGTTCAGCTGCAGTCAGTGGCCTATCGCCGTTGCGTTCGTTCGTAACCCAACGATGATCGTAGTGGTGAAAATACTTGCCCTCATAGAGCGGCAGACGATTCCCTCCAGGTTCCTTTTCGAAGCTGTTGGAGTCATCGGCGCTGTTGAGCAATCGTCTCAACTGAACCTTCCAGCCAGACGCGGGGATTACCGGCAAACGCAGGTAAATGGCCTTTGTGATCTCTGCGTCATGGCGCGTGCGGAAAATTGGACACGTCATTGTGGCCGGATTTAAAAGCGCGATTTCAGTCGCCGAAAGGTGGAAACGTCGCTCAGGGTCCTTCAGGTGCTCAACTCGCGTGGCGAAGAAGACGTACTCCGCAGATGTCACAGAAGAAGCACGGCCTGAGAGTGTCAGGATGCCGAACTTAAAGGAGCGGTGAACTGCGGGGAATATCGCCTCCCGATTCTCGAAATCAAAGAACGATACGAGGCTCCCACTCTCAACTATCGCCTGAAAGAAAAGCTTAGTTGAGTCGTCAGAGACGATCCCCGACGGTAGGATCTGGCCTACGCGACCACGCATTGATACGAGCGTCCGAGCTGCTTCCGCAAACAGAGAAAACAGATTGACCCGACCGACCCCGCACAATGGGTAGCGCACTTGCGAGCGCACAAAGGCATTTACCCCGTCCATCGCCCGCAGGGCTTCTTGGTATGCGCAAAACAGTGCGTGGTCTTCTATTTCAAGTTTCGCGATCATTCGCTTACGCACAGCCGCCGTTGGGGCTTGGGAAATATCAGGACGGCTGCCCGCAAAAAACTCCTCCTCACGAAAAAGCAGCGAGTCCCAGGGGGGATTCCCTAAAACAACATCAAATCCGCCCTTCGCGAATACCTGTGGAAACTGCAAGGTCCAGTGAAAGAAATGGCACTGATCTGCCAGCTCGTTCACAGTCTTTAGCAGGAGGGAGGGCGGCTGTCCTAGTCCATCACGAAGCTGGAGCCACAGTTCGTTCGTCGGGGCAAACTCGGCAACTTCGCCGGACCACTTCGGCCAGATGAAAGCCGCACACCATGCATCCGCGACGAGCTTCTGGTGTCGGTACTCGGCCGAATCAAGGATGCCGTCCCACTTCGATTCCTTCTTGGCGAGAGCCTCAGGATTCGCGTCGGGAGCAGCGTCCAGCTCGGCCACCGCCCGAGCAACTATTTCCGCTTCGGCGTTCGTGGGCGTGGACCAACCTAGGTCAAGCGATCGCTGGCCTCCGACCGCCTTCTGGTTTCGCTTCTTCAGCGAGCTCGCAATTTTCCTGTCATCGCCCCTGATTGGCTCCCACGCGGCGTCAGGGATGCCCTTTGCCATTAGCTCTGGCGTCGTGCCGAGCAGCGCATTGCCATGCTGGATATGTGAGTTGAGAAAGGTGAGCGGAAGCCCCGGCTCCACGGCTTCCATCCAGAGGCTCACTTTGCACAGCTCGACGGCCATGGGATTGAGGTCGACACCATAGATGCAGCGACCCACCACCTGCCGCAGAGCGTGTCGATACTCAGAAGCTGACGGCGTACCATTAGCCGAGATGCGCGCGACGTGCGATGCGAGCCGGCGTGCCGCCGCGAGCAGGAAGTGTCCCGAGCCACAGGCCGGATCGACGATCGAGAGGTTTAGCAGTGCATCGACCGGATTTTCCGGGTGCATCGCGACGGTGTCCTTGATGACCGGATCGAGGGCGCTATCGAGCAGGACCTGCACTAGGCTATCAGGGGTGTAATAGCTGCCCGAAGTCTTTCGAGCGTTGCCTTTTGTCTCGCCACCGGTCGCGAAAGCAAACTGCCTGCCGTCCTTGGCAATCTGCGGAACCAACTCGAGCAGGCTTTCGTAAACGCTACCGAGTTCCTCGGGGCCCATATCGCGCCAGTTCACCCGCGAAAGGCCGGAATCCTCACGCAGCCAAGAGAGCTTGAATACGGCGAGGAGCAGCGAGCGGTTCTCCAGCTTTGCGGCGTCCAGTGTAGGGCATTGGGACCGAGCAAATATGCCCGCCAATGCCGGGAGCCCGAGGCGGGGCTCGCCGGCGGCCACACCGCGAAACACTATCTTGGCCGCTTCCCAGAGGTCTGAGAAGCGGTCATGCGCGCTGCGCTTTACCGAACGCTCGCGGAGGCGACGCAAGCTGTAGCCTGTCGCGTAGAGCGACTTGGCCTTCTCGTTGGTGTCCTCGGGATGGAGCACGCCCCGCTCTTCGACGGTGAGCAGAAAGATGAGACGGTAGACAAGGCGCAGGAGCTGGTTGAAGTAGTCCTTGGTCGAGAGCGCTCCGCTCTGCAGCGCACTGCGGAGTGAGTGGTTATCGGAGTGGCTAAGGAAGCCTTGGCCTAGTGAGATGAGCGCGTCTTCCACGCCGCGCCGCAGATCCTCACGCGCGCGAGTGCCCTCTTCTCGACCGGCGATGCGCCAGGCTTCGAGCGAGCACTCGGTCACCGGCTGGTCCGCTCGTCCGAAGCGGCTCTCGTGCACGAGCAGCCAAAGTGCAGCAAAATCGGCGTATCGCTCTTCGGTGAAGAGACGCAGCAGGTCCGCTTCGATCCACGCCGGACGGGTGAGGCTTGCATTGTCACGAACGATACGAAGCGTGAGGCCGTCACTTACAAGACCCCACATCGCCGCGTCAGCGGCGTTCAGATATTCCTGTGCGAGACCAAAGGCACTGCGTCTGCGGGTGCCGTCGCCGAAAACAGGCGAGAGCGTGTCGAGACCCCTACCCGCTGGAGCGACGACCACTGGCACACGGCCACCGAGTGCGGCAAAGCCGATGGGGTAGCTGCGCTCGTCGAGCACGACGGACTCAGCTTTTACAAAGGAGGAAAATCCGAAGCTGTCTCTCAACAGAGCTTCAACGAAACGCTCAGCGAGCAATCGCGCGTCGGCCTTGCCTTCCCGGCCCGCCGCAAAGTCTGTCCAGTGCGCCTGCGCGATTCGCCAGAAGCGCCCGATCTCGTCGCGAAGGTTGAGTCCCTTGTGGATACGGTAGTCGGACTCGCTCTGCCCGCCGGCGGTCAACTGCGCGGCACGCGCGAGCCAATCCGGTGAAAGCAACCCGCCCTCGATCGAAAGGGCCTCAAAAGCAAGCTGCGTTTCCCGGGCGCGAGTGCTTCTGCGCCTTGGAGAGAGGTTCGTTGTAGACGGTTTGCGTTCTGCCATGACGTTCAATCCACCCGTGGCAGTAGGACGAAAAGACCGATAACGTCGGCGGGTAGAAGCGCTTTAACGCTGTAGCTGCCGCGCGCGTCGGCGGCCTCACGAACACGACGATGATCAGCGAGCAGGGCCTGCGCCCGGCGCTCGGCGAAGGCATCCAGCTCGCCCGCGCGCGTCTCAATCTGCAATAGAGCCTGCTGTACCGCACGTTCGCGGACATGTGCCGGGGGGTCGGCTGAAGGTGGGGGAGCCAGCAAGGCCAGAGCTTCGACACCCTCGACCAGCGGTGCCTCACTACCTGTCCAGCCGAGCGCAGTTGCCTCTTCGACGAGCAAGGTCGAACTCCGGCCCGAGAGTTGACTAACAAGCTGGTGGCGCAGGCGCAGGAGCACCACGACGGTGCGGCTGGTCACTTCGGCCGAGGTCCAGCAACCGACGCGACCAAGCATGCCGGGATCGTTCTCGGCTTCTTCGACGCTTTTACCAAGCGTGCGTTCCAGCAGTGTCTCGGCCAGCACCGACACCAACGGATGGCTGCGCTGGACCGAACGGCAACGTGGTGCGGGCGGGAATGCGAAGTCGATGAGGATTGAACCCGTTAGCCCTTCCGACTCAAGGCGTTCATGCACGTCTTGCGGCAGCGAGTCGAGCGGGGCCTTGAAACCTCGACGTAGTGGTTCGAGCCCAGACCCGAGTCTTGCCAACGCGCGCCCAGTAAAGCGCTGCACGTCTTCCCGACCGCCGACCGCCGCGAGTGATTTGTGCCACTCCGGAAGTACGTCTTCGGGCTTAAGCCTGCGCTGAGCAAAGACCGTGCGGTTCTTCTTGGCTTTATTTGCCGCGTCTTCCCAGCGTTCGTCGAAAAGCTGGAGCTGCTTCATGTTCGAGGTTTCGCCGCCTCCACGTCGCTTGAGCAGAACAGCCTTCAGCAGGACCTGGGTGAGCGTGTGCCCATCGTCAGGCACTGGGACCGGCACACCCAGTTCTTCCCGAATCTTGGCCGCCTTGCGGAGAATGACATCGAGCACGGCGCCGTCGACGGGGTTGTTCGCGCCATACATGAGCGTTGCGCGCACGATAGGCCGCTCCTGTCCAAAGCGGTCGACGCGCCCTTCGCGCTGTTCGTGGCGCGTTGGGTTCCACGAGAGGTCGTAATGCACGACGGCATCGAAGTGCTCCTGGAGGTTGACGCCCTCAGATAGACAGTCGGTCGCAATAAGCACCCGTCGCTCGGCATCGCCGAGGAGGTCGACTTTTTCCTTGCGCTCGGTTGAGGTCTGCTCGCCAGTGACCACGGCGACGGTGATGTTCTTGAACTTGCCGTCGAGCTGGCGCCCAAGGTAATGCGCAGTTGCGATAAAGCGGCAGAACACGACTGGATTGAACCCATCAGCGATTAGTTCGGTCAGGTGTTGCGTGAGGACCTTTAACTTCGGGTCTCCAGACTGCCCAGCGAGGCGCTCGGCTTGGACTATGAGATCTTTCAATGCCGGGTCGTCCGTACCAGCGGGCGGCTCGACATCATCGTCGAGGAGCGCGTCGACTGCGCCGTCAAAAACCCGGCCTTCAAGTGCATCGGAGTCCTCGACTTCCTCGTTGCTGCCTCGAGTACGTAGAGCCTGAGCGGCAGCGGCTGGGCTCGAGGCCACGCAGCGCATCAGGGCCAGCGTGCCCCAGAAGTTGAGCCGCTGGCGCCGCTCGTCACCACCTGCGGCCTGTACGATTGCGGCGCAGTAGTCGAGCACCGCGTCGAAGAACTGCTCCCAAGCGCCTGTAAGTGTGTAAGTAAGCTCTTTGGTCTCACGACGCGGAAAAAGGTTGCCCTCCTTCCATTCAGCGATGTCGGGACGACGACGTTGCACGAAGTGTCGCGAGAGTCTCTCTCGCAGGTTGTCGCGCTCCGCGCCTGTCGTCTCCGGCAACTTTTCGAAGTCCCGATCGAGCAAGCCGAGAAGGCGAAAGAAGGCAGCTTCGTCACCGCTGTGCGGGGTCGCTGTCAGCATCACTAGGTGGCGTGTCGGCGACTCTGTCAGGCCCTTCAGTAACTCATAGCGCTGGTGGCGCCCAGGGCCGGTGGCGGCACACGTATGGGCTTCATCGACGATGACGAACTCGGGGCAGGCGCGAAGGAACTCCGCGCGACGACGCTCACTCTTGATGTAGTCGAGACTCACCACCGTGTGCGGGCAGGCGGAGAAGATGCTCTCACTCGGTGGGAGGCTCTTTTCAAGACGATTCGCGCTTGCGGCCGTCACGGCTACTGGGTGGATGTGGAATCTGGCCTCAAGCTCTCCGACCCACTGGTCCACAAGATGTGGTGGGCATAGAACAGCAAGTCGTTCGATGTCGCCGCGGTCGAGCAGCTCGCGCGCGATCAGCCCCGCCTCGATGGTCTTGCCGATGCCAACATCGTCGGCGATGAGTAGGCGCACTGGATCGAGCTTTAGTGCCATCAACAAGGGCACAAGCTGATAGGCGCGCGGCTCCACGGCGATCTGCCCGAAACCACGGAACGGGCCGGCGCCACGTCGCAGCGACAGCAGCAAAGCATCGCGAAGGAGTAGGGCCGCATCGTGGCCAGCTCTCTGGCGTGGGTCCGGTCTCGGAAACGTCGCCTCTTCAACCGGTTCGGTCTCAAGCGCAATATGGATATATGTCTGGTCTTCTTCCGATCCAGAAACAGGCCGAATCCGGAGTGTCTCGGGATCGCTCCCAGTTAGAACAATCCATTCCCGACCGCGGGCGCGGATCAGGCTCCCAGGGGCGTAGGCTATAGCACTCAAGTGGCACGTCCGAGCGAGCAGGCTAGGCGTTCGAGCGGTGCAGACCACCCGGCCTCGTCGCTGCCGAAGATGATGAATTCGAATCCCTTGTCCTCGAACTGAGATGCGAGGCCGGCGGGCGGAGCATCGATCACCGCGGCAACGTAGTGGCCGCGCCAGACCAGAGGCACCCTCACCTCACCAAGGACCAGCGGCTTCGTGTCCGGGTCGGGAATTTCCCGCCTATGCAGAAGATCGAGAAGCCGTGCGATGGGCTCGACGTCGCCGGGAACTGCACTCGGTTGCAAGCTGCGCGGGGCGATCAATAGCGCGTCGAGACCTGAGGTTACTGCGCGCGCAAGCTTTACCAATAGAGTCCTAGCGTCGGCATCTCGGCGATCAATGCGTTCGTGATCGGGCTGGTTGTAGTACGACATGAGGCAGCGGTAGCAAGCTGCAACACATGATGTGTTGGGCACGTCGACAAGACCGTGTCCATCCGCTGGAAGGCTGGCCTCATCGATCACGGCAAAGTGCATGATGGAGAGCGCCTTGCGCGCGACCTCGGCGAGTTGCTCGCGATCAGTAACAAGTCGCGTGAGCACACCCGCCCCACCCTCGGTGGCCTCATAGAGAAGGAAACCATTGCGCTCTTCGCGCGTGGGCATCGGCTCCGCAAGGATTTCCCCTTCTTCAAGCTGAAAAACCGCTGCAATACCTCGCAACAGCGCGTGCTGAAGCGTCGCAAGCGTGGACTGCGACAGCCCTTGTGCCGTTGGCTGGAGCAAGAGAGCATTCTTGCGGTCCTGCACACTGGGAACGATCCACTGACGCGGCGATGCCGTCGGGTCGGTGGGCTCGTCACCCTCTTCCTCGTTCTTTGCCCAATAGCCGGACACCGGATCGATTCTGAATCCGAACTGCGTCCGGTTAGCACGCCGACGCAAGCCCTTGTTGAGGCGCGTGATGGTGGCTCCGGGCCCGTATGCAAGACGAACAATCTCGTCTCCGCCGTCAGCGGCTAAGCCGCGCCGAACATCGATAACGTGATCGCGCACCGCCCACTCGAACGTGGTCTGCAGATCGAAGCCTTGCCGCTGTCGCTCTTCGTCGTTCGCAGTGATACGCTCGGCCGGTTGCGTGGCGACGTTTTCGATGCGATAGACGTTCCGCACGATTTCAGCATCGCCGAGCGAGGCATTGCAGGCATGGCACATCGAGGTCTGATCGTTGAAATGTCCGGCGCCGCAATTCTTGCAGATGCGCACCGCCTTTGTCGGCAGGAGAGTGTCAGGCGTCGTGCCGCCCTGGTGACTCAGTGACAGAAGCGCACGGACGACACGGAAAGCGCGCCCCTCGTGATATACGAGGCTTCGCGGTCCGAATTCCGAGAGCGCGAGAAACCGTGGACGCTGTAGGTATGTCTGTCGTCCGCGTCCATCGTTCGTCGCGGGTACGTACGCCATGAGCGGTAACCGCGGGAAGTTGTAACCTGGCAAGAAGCCCTCGGTGGCAAGGTAGCGGTACGTGTAGAAATCGCTCGAAAGGCTGCTCGTGCCTCTCTGGAGCAGATTTAGCTGGTCGATAGCCTGTGCATGGCGACTCTGCGCCGCGCGCTTCTCCTGTTGGGGGGCGGCGTAGTCGTCCATTGTTCGACGTGCGGCGTCGCGCTGCTGCTCCGCAGCAAGGAAAAGGTCCCGCCATCTATTGAACGCCTTTTCGAATCGACCGAGCGCTTTGTCGACGACTTCGTTGGCGAACTGGTCTCGACCTGGATACCAAGGCGCAAGCACGTCGGTGAGATCGTCCTTGAGGAGATCGAGCACACGCCGGATACGGCGCACAGCCTCGGTTGATGCACGAGGCGTGCTCATTGGAATTTTGACCTCCGGCCTGAGTGGTCGCGAGGGCTCTGTAAGGACGAGCAATTCGGAGATTGACGAATCGAGGGGCTCTTCGGTGCTGGCCAGCCAGACCGCCGCGAGGTGGCTCTCGACCAGGTCGCGGTTTGCAAGGTCGAGCAACGGCGGACGAACTTCTCCGTGCACCATGCCTTTCGGGTCGCGGAAGAAATACTGGTCGTGAGGTCCTTGCGACGAGCAATACGTGAGGACAAGCGCCGCCTGGCCGCTGCGGCCGGCGCGACCGCTCCGCTGTGCATAGTTCGCCGGCGTCGGCGGGACATTGCGCAGGTACACGGCGTTGAGTGCTGAGATATCGACGCCAAGCTCCATCGTCGGTGAGCAGAACAGCACCGGCAGGAACCGATTGGCCTCGCCGATTTCGCGCAGGTGCTTTTCGTCTGCGGCGAGTTCATTGCGCTCTTTAATCTCATAGCGGAAGCGCTTCTCGCGTACCGCACGCTTATCACCATCGACCTGTGCGGTGTGCTCGCGCGCCTCGAAGCCAAAGAGCGGATGAACCGGATCGCGAAGCAGGTGAGCAAGATTCGCGTAGAAATCGCGGAAGAAAGCGTTTTCGTTTGGGTGGGCCGGATCGATCACCGGCATCCGCTTTCTAAAGAGGACACACGCATCGTTGAGGCGCCAGCCGACTTGGTTGTTGAAGGGCGTGACCTCCTCGGAAATGAGGCCATGCTTGCTCCCGGCAAAAAGGAGTTTTTTGATCAGCGTATCGAACTCCTTTGCCTTCAGCGCTCTCACCGCCGTGGTGTCATCCCAGAGCTTGCGACCGCTCGGCGACGTCGAGTTGCGTAAAATCTTGCCCAGCGCGCTGCGTGAGCCGCCGCGCACAATCAGGTCCTCATCCCGCAGCGTCGTGTCTCGCCGCGAGGGTGGTGAGATCATTAGCCAACGAGCCTGACGTGGTTTTTCGTCTATCCCGAATCCCCAAGGCGCACGCAGGCGGCTGTGCGACTTGGCCAGCATTTGCTCAACCGTCGTCGTTTCGAGGACTTGGCTGCGAATTGCCATCCATTTGCGCAAGTGATCTAGCAACTCGCGGTATACCTCGGCACGGGCGCGAGGCGAAGCCCGCCGCAGCACGTCCGGGGCATCCGCGAATAGCTCGTCGTCCGCGGCGAGGGCGTCGAGGCCGAGGTAATCGACCTCAACTAATTCGAGCTGCTCCAGGTTCGGGTTTGTATAGCGCCAGCCGCGTCGCTGGTCGAACCAAACGCGGTATGAAAGAACCTGACGCAGCGTGCTCTCCGCCTCCTGCAAATTGAAGCCCTTGAGGCCGGGTTCAAGCAGCCACTCGGCACGGATCTCGGGACTCTGTCGGTCGAAGCCAAGGGCTTTTTGTTGGGCGCCACCAAGTTCATCACTCCGCAGGCCTTTGTCGGCAGCGATCTGGAGCGCGCCGAGGAAACCCGCACGAATCAGGCTTACGAATAGGAAATCGTTGAAGTGGCCGGACTGCAAAGCCGCGTCCTGACGATTATCGGTAAAGCCGAGTAATTTGCGCGTGTGCGGCTCCAACCCCGAGCTGTCGCCGTGCATCCAACGCAGAGCGCTTCCGACGAGAACGGTTGTTGCCGAACTTCGGCCCTCAGCCGAGAGCGAGGCGAGTCGATTGCGGTCACGAGCTGCACCGCCCTGCGTGGCCCCGCAGCGTAGGCAAAAACGAAACTTGCCCGGCATGAACCAAACTTTGATTCCAGCACCAAGCTTTCCATTTGGAGCGACGGCCGAGGAGCGGGCGCGCGCCTTCCGGTAGTGTGGTTTCAGTCGCGGATTGCCGGCGACGTCGTATTCGAGCCAAGTCTCTGGATAATCCTCCTCCCGATCAGAGAACGAGAAGTCGGCATCAGACGCGTGTGGAGTAAGGAAGCCGAAGATTTCCCTTTCCGTCGTGTCGTCGACATCGACGGTCGCGGGTTCACCTTCTTCATCGGGGCGCACCGGAGCGGCATCGTCTATGTCACGCGCGAGATAGCCACGCTCCTCACCGTCGCTGACGAAACGCACCGGGTGATATTCGTGGCCGCAGTCACGGCAGAAATGGACCGGGTACAGGCGCTTGTCGGGCTGGCCCGGCAGAAACTGTTGACCCTCCACGGTCACGGTGCGGGTACCAGGCGCTTCCAGCGTGGCGTACGCATGCCCGGCACCAGAAATGAACTGATGCAACTTGAAAGCGAAGAAACTGCGCGTGCTGCCTTCAGGCAGGCCGGTACGCTCGCGCTCCGTAATGCTCGATATCAACAAGAGGACACGGAGCGCCTCACGACAAGAAGACTCGTTGCGGCCAGAGTCCTCGCGGAGGGAGCGGGCAGCCTCCTCTACGGTAAGTGGACGTGCCCGAACCCACCGCTGGTCGATCTCGGACCACGACACGCCAAGCCTAGTCTCGACCCAGATGGTCAGCGGATGCGTGCGTAGTTCCAGATCTGAGATTGTCGGTGCAAGGCCGGCGTCGATGGCAGGGCCTAGCGCCTTTCGCACGGATGCAGCGTTTTGCGCGGAATCGGTTACGCGCTCCAGCGTTTCGACGATGACGTTGCTCTCGGGGATTACGATCGAGAAAAGTTTCGAAGCAACACCAGCAACGACGCGACTCTTGTCTTCAAGTGAGCCCTCGCTGGCCATGGTGGCGGAGGTGCCGATGCATTGGAGGCTCTCTGGCGACAACTGCTCGCGCACGCGGCGCACAAGCAGCGCCACATCGGCACCTTGGCGGCCGCGGTATGTGTGCAGTTCATCGAGCACCAAAAACCGCAGCCCCACACAGTTGCCGATCACCTTGCGATCGATCTCGTCCTGACGCGTCATCAGGAGTTCGAGCATCATGAAATTGGTGAGCAGAATGTCGGGAGGATTCTCTGAGATATCCCTCCGCGTCTCGGTGTCCTCCTGCCCGGTGTAACGGGCGAAAGTGACGGGCTTGTCGCCGGGTACGTTTTTTATGAACTTGTCGAGCTCCTCCAATTGGCTATTGGCCAGAGCGTTCATCGGATAGATGATAATGGCCCGTGTTCGGCGCTCAATTCTCGACCGCTTCTCAGCGAGCACAGCGTTGACGATCGGAATGAAGAAACAGAGCGACTTGCCCGAGCCGGTTCCTGTCGTGACGATGTAGCTCTCACCGTGTGAGGCAAGTGCGATCGCCTGCTCCTGATGTTTGTAGAGCGAGAGAGGCGATCCGTCGACTTGGAAGATTTCAGCCGTCTTCGGGTCGAGAGTACCACCAGCGATAAGCCCTGCTAGGTTCGATCCCCGCTTATAGCTAGGGTTAATCTGGATAAGTGGCTCGGGCCAGAAGCGGCCGTCGGCATAAATTGCCTTGATCTGGTCACGGATATCTTCCGCCCTGATCGTCGTGAACGACGTGGCGAACTTCCGGTACTCGCCGACGATCGTATCGCGCAGCGAGAAGACGTCCATGCTCTTTGCGCTCACTTTGCCCCCCTCGTCGTCGGTTCATCGTGAGCTTCAGCACCGCCGTCCCGCACCCAGTCATCGACTTCGGAAAGCTTGAACTTCCAGAGACGGCCAATCTTGTGGGCCGGGAGCCCGCGACCTTCGATCCAGCGATATACAGAGTCGCGCGCGACTCCGAGGTGTTTCACAATGTCTTCGACTGAGACCCAGGGTTCCGCCACCATTAGCTCTTCTCCGCTTGATCTGGTCGGTTCTTGTGCGCGTGTGAGGATAGCGGAGGGTGACCAAACAGACAAGAGCCGCACACAGTCTGAGACAATCGGAAGGGGCATGGTCCCACCACCATAGTCAAATTCGTCATCAGAGCGTCTCAAAAGCCGACATTCATGGTCGACCGACCTGCAGCTATGCAGACGTCCGCTTTGCCGAGCTACGGCCATTGGAGTCGGCACCGGTGACCATCCTTCATGGCCGGCTGCCGCATTCCGGTGGGACGCGTAATGTGGCGGCCGACCTCGACCACGACAAAAACCGCAATATGCACCGGCTGCACGTGCCGGTCGGGTTGAAGCGACCAATGTGCAAAGATATGCTTCAAAACCGTCTTTCGCTGTTGAGCCGCGTCCCTCCTCGCACGATGAGACGGGTGCAAAAATATGATTGCGGCGTACTGCAAAAATATTGTTCCCGTCCCAAGCTATGCCCTTTCCACGTCTGCGGCAACTCTTCGTGTAGGAGCCATGTAGCATTTCGAGCGGAATCCTGCTTCCGACTCCTAACTTGTGCTGGTCTTTCCTTACCAAGCGGTCTGCAGAATAGCTCGGCCCAGCTCGCGTCGTCGTTCTTCAAGAAGTTCCTTTAAGCGCGGGGCGCGCCCACGCGAGCACCATTTGGTGATTGTCGTTCGTGAACAACCGAGCTCTCGTGCGATGGCCGTTATAGATAAACCTTTTCGGGCAAGGTTCTCTGCACGTGCGATGTCCGAAGTCGTTTTCGCCGATCGACCTCTTCTGCCCGGCGTCACCTTAGCTTCGGCAGAAAACCACTTCTCCGCTAGCGCGATCTTTTCTGGCCACGCAGTAGGCCAAAGCTCCAGCGGATCCAGTCGCTCGCGCAGCAATGCATGCAATGAAGCATTTCCTTCCGGCAGCACTGCGCCAAGACGTTCACAGACGTGGGGCGCCTTTGCGATTTCTGCCCGAATACGGGCGAATGTCGTTCGCTCGTTCGACGGCTTCGCGCCCCAAAGATGATATGCAATCGTCTTCGCCACAAAATGTCGATCACAGTGCACCTTTATACGCGGTGAGCTGCGAGTCCATCCGAGGGCCAGTGCAGTGTCGTAACCCACATAGTAATTCCGAGCTTTCTCTGCTTTTGATCCAGGAAATGTTCCAGATTGAGAATGTGCAGCGCAGAATCTCTGCCTTTTCGGTGCCCACCGAAAACAAAACTCACAACGGGCAAAGCGAAAATGTAATGTGGCGACATGTACGATCGCCAGCCAAGGAACGGCTGGAACGAAGTTCAGTTGATCCTCCCCTTTTATATTGCGCAACTGCCGGACAGCAAATTCCAGCAGGTCCCCTGGGTTGCGCATCAGCCTACTGAGTGATGCTTGCTCTACCTGAGCGTCCAACAGTTGAGCGCGCATCCAACGCTGCATGGCAGTCGGACTCATATCCTTATGGGTATCTAAACCTATGCACGATTGGGAGATTTCCCTGAATAGATGGTGTGCCAGTGGACGCCAGCGGTAGTCGAACGACTTGGCGACCGCTTTCAAGTGGTGTGGCAGAAATGGCAAGCGAGCTGAATATCTTGACCAACGCAAACGGACCGTCGCCACCCCGTTACCACAGTTAGCCATGTAGCCTGCGCCGTCTCCAAGAACGACCGCGCGGTCCAATTCCTGCAATCCGAGCATGGCATGGAGGGTTATATCCCAATGGGGATTGGTCGGCCCCCTGAGGACACCCCAGCGCCGTTCGGCGGGCAGTCGGGACGTGACATTTACTATTTTCATTTAGTTTTCGGGACGAGGGGCACTGCCGCGAAAATGTAGCTGTATGCATTTCGAGCAAACGGGATATGGAACCGCTACTTCTCACTGCGGATGAGGTCGCGAAACTCGTCAGGATTTCGCGACGCAAGTTCGACGCGCTCTACCTAAATGGAGACGCACCAGCATGTATCCGGATCGGCCGCCAACGTTTCTGGAAGCCATGCGACGTCCTCGATTGGTTGAATGCGCTGCGAGAGGAGCGGCCGATTCCTCAGGGCGTAAGTCCGGCTGAACGGTAATCAGTTGTGTGGAGGGTATGCGTGTTCCAATTCCCGCGTCGCGCGTCTCATACGCTGCAGCAGCAGAGCAGGACCGACTAGCCAAGAGCATGGGAGCGTGACGGGCCAGCCGCGCGTCCATTTAGCAAGCCGGTAGCACTCGATCAGGCGCTTATCAACCTGTACATGAAGGAGAAACGATGACTAGAAAGTGAAAAAGCCAATCACATCTGAGATGGACTGGCTTCCTCGACCGCGCGGAGCGCGGCTGTACTACGGTGTGCAAACCTCAGTATAGCCACTTCCCTGGTCGAGTCAATCCCGTTCGTCTCCACGGCGCGCGAATTTCCGAATCGCGCGGTCGGCGCTCGCCCATACGGTCCGAGGCGCCTCCTTCCATGCGCCCAGCCCGGGCGCCGGAGACGATGTCATGCCTTCAAAAATTACACGGAGCGGCACTTCTTTCCGGGGCTTCATGCCGTCGATCAAGAGCCACCCATCGGTACCGTGGCACAGCTGGGGAGAGGAAGGGGCCACCCTCCTCCTGGAGTTTTCCCCGGAGGTCGTTCATTACCGTAGCGCCCAGGATCGACAGTTTCAGCTAGGCACGTCTGCTCATCCCCTCAGCTATACGCCCGATTATGAGGTGACGCTGCGCGACGGCTCGATCGTGTTCATTGAGGTCAAACCGGCGCAGGAAGCGTGCCGTCCGTCAGTCGCAAATCGTCTGGCTTTGGCGCGAGCGGGTCTCGCGGAACAAGGGTTTCCCCTTTACGTCTGGGACGAGACGATTACTGGAGCCGACATCCGCCGCGACACCCTCCGGCTGCTTCGCCCTTGGCGTGGTCGGATTGGTCGCAACGAAGCCCATGAGGCTCGCGATCTGGTTGCCCGGATGCAGCCTCGCACGTTCGGCGGACTGATCCATCTCGCGCGCACGAAAACTTGTGCGCTCACCTGGCTTGCAAATGGCGCCGCTGGCATTGACCTCGACTTGCCCTTCCTGTCGACGGCCGAGATCTTCGTTGACCCACCGGAGATGCGACATGCGCCGATTTTTGCTTAAGCCCGGGATCGTATTTGTGGAAGGCTCCATTCGCTGGGCCGTGAAGAAACGCCTGCCAGACGGCCGGATTCTGCTGGAATCGGACGAAGGCGAGCCGTTACGCATCGTCGAGATGGAACTTTGGGCACGTCACGCATCAGCCAGGTGGCAACTCGACCGCGACAGTATCGCTGAGGCAGTAGCGCCCGTGATTGAAGTTTCGCGGCGTGATGCATCAACGTACAAGGAAAAGGACGTGCAGCAAGCGCAGATGCGGTTGGCCTACCTTCGGGCGGTTGCTACCGAAGGCTGCACCGGTCAACCTTACACTGAAGCCGTTCTTGCCCGCGTTGCGGCCAATCTCGGCGTGAAGACGCCGCCAAGCTACCGTAGCTTCTGCCGCTGGAAGCAGCGATACCGCATCGCCGAAGATGTCGTGGATGTTATTCCGCGTCACGAGCGCAAGGGGCGAACCAGTGTTCTCGATGGCGCATTACTCGATCTTGTCGAAGACGAGATCGAGACGCACTATCTCAATCAGCAACGGCCAACCGCGGCATCCCTGTACGACAGGGTCGTTGAGGCCATCGAAAAGAAAAACCAGCTTCTGCAGGAACCCCTACCGGTAATCAGCCGCGCCACACTTTATCGCCACGTCCACACGCTGGACTGGTACATGGTGACTGTTGCCCGCGAGGGGCGCCTGGCTGCGAAGAGGAAATACCGCCCCGTGTACGGATCGCTCCGGACGCAATACATAAATGAGCGATGGGAAATCGACCACACCCCGGTCAATCTTCTCTGTGTCTGTCCCAAGCGCCGAATTGTTATTGTGCGGCCGATATTGACTGTCGTGATTGATGCGCACTCCCGCATGGTCATGGGATTTCAGATCAGCGCACGCGTACCGGGTCAGGAAGAGGTTGGTGCCGCAATTCGCATGGGAATGCTGGGCAAGGGCGCGCTTCTGCAACAGCTTGGTCTGGAGCATATCGATTGGCCCGCCAGAGGTGTGCCTTCCCTCATCGTCGCCGACAACGGCATGGAGTTCCACGGCACCGGATTGCGGCATGGCTGTGCAGATCTCGGCGTTGAGCTGGCGTATTGCCCAAGCCGATCCCCGTGGCACAAGGGGCGGGTTGAGCGCTTTATGCGAACGGTCGCTGAGCAGCTCTTTCACAATATTCCAGGGACGACGTGGTCGAGCACATCCGAGCGTGGCGATTACAAATCAGTGGACCTTGCCTGTATCACCCTTGAAGAGCTGACCAAACTTGTTGTTCGATGGATCGTCGAGGTCTATCAGCATGCGCCCCATCGAGGCCTGGGAAAACGTACGCCACATATGGTTTGGCAGGAAAGCTGCCGAAAACATCACATCTACATGGCTGAAGATCCGAACGCGCTCGAGATTGCGTTCGCCGGCACGACGCATTGCGTCGTAACCAATCGAGGCATCACCTTCGATCACCTCTCGTACAACAATCATGGCCTACAAGCACTAAGACTTCGGTTGCCCGAAGGAGAAAAGCTGCGCGTCCGGTATTTCTGCGACAGGGTCGACGCCGTTCAGATATTCGACCCGGCCCGCAAAGAGTACATCGAAGTCGTATGCACGGATCTGCAATATGCGACTGGGCTTACCCGGGACATGCATGCAGAGTTAGTCGATCAACTGAGGCAAGAGAGCAAGGCGGTCGACACCGATTCTCTTCGTCGCGCTCGGGTTGCGCTAAGCGATCACATCGACGAACTCTATCGCAGCCACAGGATATCGGATCGTCGCAAGGCAGCAAGGCTCGAAGGACATTCAAGCAAATCGATTCTTTTAGGAGATAGTGCCATTCCGGCAGCCACATCGCCCGGCATTTCAGCGGAGGCCGATCCTGATGATACTCACTGTACTGTCATCGCGGATATCCCAGCGTTTACTGTTTCGAAGCGCTCGACCAACCAGGCCGGGAGCAAGCGATGACCAACTTTAACGTTCGAAACAATATCGTCGATCATCCTGACTTTGCTGCCGCGAAATCCGCAATTGAGGAGCTGCATGAATGGCAACGAGAATCTGGCGAAGTGTCTGGGCTTGCCCTCGTGGGGCCAAGCGGTAGTGGTAAATCAACCGTACTAAAAGTCTATCGTGACCAATTCCCTTTGCACGACGAGCTGACGAGGCGCGTCATCCCCATTCTGTATGTGGAGGTGCCATCGGCTCCCACTGTGAAGTCGCTTGCAGAAGCCATCCTGCTTGCCATGGGTGCAACGATTCCGCCCGGCGCAACAGGGGCACGCTTGACCGAATGCATTGTGACGCTGGTTGAAGGATGCGGCATCGAGCTCATCATGCTCGACGAGTTCCAGCACTTTGCAGACGGGGCCAAGCGCCGGTTGCTGGAAGTCTCGGACTGGCTAAAGGGCTTGCTCAATCGCCTACGGGTCTCGGTTGTCCTGGCCGGACTCCCCTCGTTGTTGAGGGTGCTCGACGTTAACCAGCAGCTACGTCGGCGCTTTTCAAGAATCGTCAGGTTTAGGCCTTTTTCGACAGCAGAAATGCCGGATCTAGAAACGTTCGTTGGCGTGGCCCAGGCACTGATGACGGACATGCCGATGCCCTGCGCCAATCTGGATCAAGTTGCTTTCATTAGGCAGCTACATTTTGCGACGGGCGGGCTGGTTGATTACATGTGCAAGATCATTGGCGGTGCATATCGAATAGCAACGTCCCGGAAAGCGAGGTTCGTGGACATTCCCGATTTTTCGAAAGCATTCCGCGTTCATATCTGGGATGAGGCGCCCCCAAGCAGGAATCCATTTCACAAAAAATTCAATGGTATGCCGCTGACGCAAGCGGGCGAGCCATTTGCGGAGGGACTCTGATGGGCCGCCCTCTGTTAATAGGCGTTACTCCTTCCCCGGGCGAATCGTTTTCATCCGTTCTGTTGCGAACGGCAGAAGCAAACGGACTGCCAGGGCCTGGTCTGGTTCTGCGCACGGCTGGAATTGCCAGTACCTTTCCGCGCCTGCAGAGCGAAATCTCTGCGTTGGCGACGGTTTGTCGCCTGAACGTCGATCTGGTTCGCGCCCTGCTTCCGTTGGAGCGCGGCGCTGGTGATCAAGGCTTGGCACGAAAGCATCGGTACCGTTACTACGGAACAACTGTTGGTCTGGAACATCTTCTCGTTGGCCGGGCCGAGCGGGTTTGTCCGGTTTGTATCCGTACATCCGGCTATCTGCCCGGAGTTCATTCATTCACATTTGTTACCGCCTGCCCTTTCCATGCTGCGCGGTTGCTCGATCATTGCCCGAGGTGCGACCGTGCAATCGACATGTTGCGGCCGCGGCTTCATCTATGCCAATGCGGACTCGATCTCGGTACTGTAGAAAGCGTCGTGGCATCCAATGATGAAATGCGAGTTATCAGGCTTGTGTGCCGGCGATGGCAGTTCAGTTTCATGCGAGACATCCCACCACGCTGCCTGGATGTTCCTGATGAACTCAACGACCTCGATCTCAACGATCTGCTCAGAGCGATTTCGTTCCTGTGCAGGCTGAATGAGGAACGTCATCGGACTTGGTGCGCAGTAACCCAGTCCAAGCGGATTCGCGCCGTTTCCTGGCGTGTCGAGCAGGTAGGTCGCTTGCTTCGAGCCTGGCCGCATGGATTCGAAAACCTCATCCGCCGGGTGCGAACTCCCCTCGTTGGTGGTTTCGCGCACGGCGGCGCTGGTGGCGTAGGACGGGCCTCCATCTCGCTGTTCAGCGAGCTACCCGAACCGAAATTTGCTTTCATCCACCGCGTACTTGTTTCGAGCATGCAGCAACGAAATGCGGGAGTCCGGCTTGCATTGGCCGAGGGGTAGCTCTTCCGTGCGGTACCCGTGCTTTTGTATCGGTTGCCGCCTATCCAGCTCACGAACTAGCGATCATCCATGCAACCAACTACACTTCCGCTATTGGTTCGCCCTGTACCAGATACATCGGAGGGACTTCCGGCATATTTGCTTCGGGTGGCTCTCGCGAATGGCTTTGCCGGAACATGCGGTATTTTTCGCAGAAGCGGCCGGCGCGCATGTGATTTGGTACCCCTCGGCTCTATGCTTTCCGTTGTGCAGGCTACGTTCCCATCCAGCCTTTTGTCCGAGAGTCAGAGCCCGTCATCGAGTGCTGCGCGAACATGGAATTTACGACGCGCACGTTTCTGTCCAAGTTGCCTGGCAGGAGGCAGTGTATGGAAACGAGAATGGGATTTAACGCTCGTTGCATGTTGCCCGGAGCACAGGGTTACGCTGTCAGAACGCTGCCACGTTTGCAGGAAAAGCCTGACCTGGTTCCGCCTCAGGTTGACACGCTGCGACTGCGGAGCTGATCTCAAGGCAGCGCCCTCCGGACCATCGGCTGGCAAAGAGCACACGATTGCCTTGTGGATACAGAGTCTCCTGGGTGGTGTAAAACTTAGCGCACCATTTGGACGGCTGACACTGGAGGAATTTTCTACGCTGTGCATTGTCCTCGGTAGCTACAGCGCAAACCGAGGCATGAAGAAGCCGTTGCGCAGCGCAGCGATCACGAATGTGCAAGAAGCGATAATGATCGCCCGACACGCGGCTATGGCACTTGATGACTGGCCGAATGGCTTTTATCGCCTTCTTGAGACCCCACCGGGCGCGGGCTCTGGTAACACCGAGATCTCAAAGCAGTTCGGAGCGCTGTACGGAGCCTCGTTTAAGCTGCTGGCCCCGGAGCCCTTCGACTTCGTGAGAGAGGCGTTCCGTTCTTATCTTGCGCAGACATGGCGGCGCCCCATTACAGCGCGTCATCGACGGCTGGTTGAGGAAATGCAAGATCACGACTGGGTTTCTGGTCGTGTACTCAAAGAATGTGGTGTTGCGCCGGCATTGGTGAGACGCATTGCTCAAGCGAATCCGCTCGCCTCGAACGAAGCTCGTCATCGGCAGCGAAATCATATTGCGTTTTCAAAGTCGGCGATACTTGCAAATGCGCACCAATATTCCGGCGGTTTAACGTTGGCGCAAGCAGCAGTCCGGCTTGGGCTTCCACGGAAGCGGGTTCGTCAGATGGCGGAAGACGGCTTTCTGGACGTATTGCCGAGAGCCTCAGCGAGCCAGCCATGGATTATTTCCGTGCAGTCTGTCGTTGGCTGGGAGACGATATCAGATCGAGTAACCTGTCCACCGATCGCGAACGCACAAACGGCGAGATCCCAGTTGCGTAAATTGCTTTGGTCTCGGCGTGCCTGGCGTTTATTCCTGAGCCACGCTCGCGCGCGCCGACTGGCCATGTGGCATCTGGACGGTGATACCGCGTGTTTCGGCGACTTCATGATAGACGCCGATGCGTTGAACAAACTGCTTGCAACGGAAGATGATGATCATGAGGAATGGTTCAGCGTGTCCCACGCTGCGCGAAAGCTGGGAGTAAAAGATGAGGTTTGCTACCACCTGGTGCGCAAGCAGCTTCTGGCAAGTGAGGTAGGTATTCTTCGTGATCGTGAATGCCGCGTTGTGCATAGATCGGCGATCGAAAATTTCCAATCCACGTACATTCCTCTCGTAAGCGCGGCCAAAGAGTGCTGTACGACGCCCCGGGCGTTGCTTGCAACCATCCGTGCCAGGGGGATCGAGCCTATGTGCGGACCTGGTGTAGACGGATGTCGGCAATACTTCCTGCGCTTGAGCGACTGGAGTCGTGGGCCGCTACTTCACGTCGCGGTAGGCCACAATGTTTCGCCTCCCGCAGGGAGGTCGGCATGAAGCTCACGGATTTCCTCATTGGTCTTGAATTTATGGAAGGCCCTTTCTGGTGGCGATGCACGGATGTTGGAACGCGCTCGATAGCTGCCATTAAGCTTGTCGAAGACGACCCCGTTTGGTATGTGGGGCCGCCGTATATGATTGAGGAGGTGGTCCTTGACGAGGCCAGGCTTGCAGGCTGTCACCTGACGGAAGATGAGCACATCGAAGCCGCGCTCGTCGAAGCAGATACATCTGGTCATCCGGGCTATCCGCATGAAGCGGTGCGTCGCATGACAAAGGCGCGCCTCAAAAGCAGAGCCTATCCGCGAAGGGGGATGTTTCGGTTTGACCGTGTATGGAACGATGGCGAGATCCTGCACCCCTATGCGGCTCACCAGGTTGGTCAAGAGTGGAAAATCAGCTTTTATCTACCGTTCACCCAAAGCTGGGATGAGATGCCTGAGATGCAGTTCATTGCCTTGCCAATCGCAACGGCGCTCGACGTCAAGAGCCGTTCAGGGTGATTGCGCGATGGCGAGTCTCGATCAGATGTGACGGCAGTATTCACAATGGCCTGCGTTGCCATCGGCACCTCCAGAAGCGACCTGGCTTCCGACCGCCGAGCGCTACGCAACGCCTTCCAAGACTACCTCGTCGGCATGCGGAGTCGGCTGCGGCGATGGCACGCGCATGACGTACAGAGTGCTCACTGGTCCATTTCCTTTCTGGTAGCTGACGAGTTTCCGGATGATGTTGAACGCGTGAAGGCATGTTTGCATGCGGCGGGACGCGCTGGGGCGGACGACGAGGTGGTTCGGGTGTGGTCCGAGTGCTCGGACAACTTGTGCACAAGCTGGTTAGAATTTCCGGATTCCGATGACGACTTGCTGACTGTTCTTTTGAAGTATTGGTCCTTGTGCCACGGCGTAGCCGGTCGTTACGTAGCGAAGCTGGTTCCGATGAAAGATGCCCTCGGAGGTATGTGGCTTCCGTTTGCGGATGACGTAACGAACTCAATCGGATGGAGAACCGGAGACGAGCTCGAGGTAGAGCGGCAGGGAGATACCCTTGTGTTGCGCCGCCTCGCCACCAAAACGAAGGAGCAGTGGGCGCGGTTTCTTTGTTTACGATCACATCGTGTGCCCCGCCCTAGTGGGCCGAGGTGAAACAGCTATCGCTTGCTCCGTTGTCTGCACGAGCTCGTTATGCACGGACTGTGCTTGCGGGCCGTGCAAAGCCACAAGCGAGCGGATCGCTTTAACAGTTCAGCGTCAAACAGGTGCAACCATGAAAGCAATCGAGCGGTTAGCTCGCAGGCTGTTTCCTCTGTGGACTAGGAGGGACGCGTTGTTCGGTCTTTCTGCCGTCGCGGCGGGTACCTTCGGTAGTGTCCTCACAGTGTTCATTATTGTATTTAGCATTTTCGCGCATCAAACGAAATCGGTTCTGGTCCAGCCAGGTTGTGAATGTGATTGTCATAGGTCCTCGGAGCGTTGACCGCCTGATAACCGTACGAAGTCGGAACCTCGGTCTATTGTTAGATCTGATTTGCTTGGGTGCGAGGGAGCTGCCGCGATGCGCTCGGTCGGCTAATCAATTTGTCGTTGATCACCCAAGATTCTGTCGATGCAATAAAGCTGGCGCTGAGAATTGGACAAGCCGACATCTGGCATCGACGAGCATCTACCCCCGCCGCACACGCCAGCGACGCCCACTTTGCCGCTGCAACTTAATCGCGCACAAGCGCCCCGTCAGCGTACCTTCTTCCCTGCGAGGGTACTGACAGCCTCCAGCAGGGAATTGGTTAAGTCCTTGTTACTGTCGAGTTCGATCTTCGCACGCGCAAGCTCTACGGTCGTTTGTCCTTTGGAGAGTGTTCCGTTTCGCTCTGTCGCGAGCAGCGCGCGCACGATGTCCCCATAAAATTCGGGCACACCGGAAATGTACGCAGTCGTCAACGCGGTGCATCGTGCTTCGACGTTAGTGATCTCGTTATGGTAGTAGCGCGTCTCGGCAAGATTTGCGCGGTACAAATTTAAGAAAAAATACGAAAACAATTCCACAACAAACGCCAGCGCGATGCGCGGCACATAGTGAGACAAGAGTGCCCGCGACGACGTGTCACCCAGCGGATTTGTGAGTGTAGACGCCAGAATAGTTATTCCAATCAGGCTCATGATTATTCCAAAGACGAGGTTAACGTTGGCTCTAGCCCTAAGCGAATCTATCGCACCGACTAGCCTACGAACCGCGCGTTCCCGTTCGGCTTGGATTAAGTCATGTTCATTTCCTGACCGGATGGACTTCTCGACCGATGCAGCGATGTCGTTGAGCATCTCTTCCGTTGCTTTACTACGGAGCCTCTGCCCCAACTCGGTTAACAGCTGTTCGCGATTGGCTTCGTCGAGGAGATGATCGACCTTATTTTCTAAGGCGCGTTGAACCTCTTGTTCGATGCCCGCCGTTGGCATCACGACGTCTGAACTCACTTCTGGAAGTTCATTTGTTGTCGGCTGATCGAGATATCGCAACAGAAAAGTTGCAACTGCAACCAACCCGACAATCGGCAGCGCCCAGTTAAGAGCGCGGTTTACTATTTCAAGGAGAGACAACGGATTCTCGAAATCTATGAAATCTTTCAACGTATAGAAGTAAGTTGCAAAGGCAGCGACACTACCTCCAACTGCCGCCGCGACTATCGCGATCAGGCTTCTTACAAGGAGGTCAGGTCGACGATTCAGTGATTTGTATGTTGCCATTTCCTTGTTCATATCATTCGCTCACAAGTCTGGCAGCATGTCTCTTCAATGCAAGCCGGATACCTGAGACGCTCGTATTTCAATCTACAGTTCCGTTCACAAGTACGGATGAGGCGTTTTCATAAGATGGGTTGATTTGCCGCTGCGGTCGGCAGCGCATCGACCCTAGTCACCGCGTTGAACCTCAACAATTGAGGATCGTCCGCTGAAGGCATGGTCGACTCGAGCAACGCACACTACCTCGACGACCTAACCGCGTGGGGAAGAAACCCGGGATGCGTTTAGCGCCTCCCAAGGTAACTTATCGGCGACATCACTCATTTTCTTTAGCCAGCACAGCCTCGCACGCTCTTCTGGATCGTATTTGGCGTAGGAGTCTCGGGGAAGTAGTTAGAAGCATGGCCCACGTTGATCAGTTCTTCGACGCTCCCGAATAGACAGTCGAACAGAGTCAATGCGTCGTGACTGGAATAGTGTTGGTTGTGCGTGATGGCAGACGATGCGTTAATCCAGTTAAATGTAGACCGAGAACGCGGGTGACGACGCTGCCAGTATGCAAGGTACGTTTCCAAAACCCATTCGGTTTGCTTCGATGCAACACGAGGTCGGTTACGATCCCCCCAGTTCGACTGCTTCGCTGACCGTGGCCGCTACGACATCGACTACCTCGAGACCCATATGCTCGTGGTACTCGTAGGCTGCCGCCTGTATTGCTGCGCTAAGATACACAGCAATCATAGAACCGCATATCGACTGGAAAAAAGATGAACAACTCGGAATTTTCGCCTGCTGACTGGGTGAAGCTCTATCGATGGTATCGACAAAATACTGAAGCATTACAGGAGCAGGTTGAAGCAGTCACCGATGAACTCCCAAAGGTGCGCCAGCAATCTGATTCCATCTTGAAATGTGCCGACTCGATGACACGCACATCTGAGCTGATACGCGCCCAGGTCGCACAGGCACAGAAGGCATGGGACCGGGCCGGGGAAGTAGCCAAAACAATTGGTGTGACAGCCGGCGAGGGGGCAACGTCGGCCGTCGAAGCGGCAACGAACCAAATGGTTTCCTCCCTCCAGGAGGCGACGAAAGATGCCGCAGACGTGGCACTCGAACTTAGGAAGGGCATCTGGGCGAGTCGAGCAGTTTTTTTGGTGTATCTGCTGCTATTTATAGCTGTATGTCTCGTCAGTTCATATGCGGCGTATAAGAAGGGGCGAAGTGACGAGGCGATTCAACATGCATCCGCGCAGCCCACCGAACGCGACGCGACACTTCGATACCATGGCTTGGCACTCGAACAGATGTTTCGACAAGCGTCGGCAAAGGATCGTCCCCGCCTGGAGCAACTATATCAACGGGTGACGAAAGTTTCCGACTGAAGTTTTCATCGAGTCATTCCACCGCGTTGAAAATCGTCACCGAGATCCCTTTCGTAGGATTGTTCCCGGTTTGGTTTTCTACCCCGTGTCAATTCAAACAGGTGCTCAAGACCGCGAAATCGAACGGAATGTAGTTCCGGTGGATGTGATGTGTTGGGCGGCAGGTATAGGTAAATGGAGCCTTCGATAGCCTTGAGTTCGGTGCTAGCGCAGCCACCCGCAAGTTCGAATAGTAACGTTAAATATTTCTCGAAACGCACCGCGTTTGCTCCCAGTTGCTCGCTTTCGAGAAACATTTCAATGAATTGGTCGGAATACAATCGATTTTCTGGCGCCGGTAGTGGAAATCCCATCAGAGGGCAAATAGTGCCGGGGTAACTTGCCAATGAAATTCCTTGGACTTCCATCGGTTCAGTACCGGGCGTAAGAGTCTTATGGGTAGTGGTTCCCCAGGCAATAAAGTGAGCTGATTTTCCTCGGCGAAGCGCGTTCCTGTCCGCCGACATAGTTTTGCAAAGCGCCACCCGCAGTTTCTTGCTCTCCTCGGACCGGAATGCTGTCTCGCCAGCTTTAAACTCGACGAGACAGTACCGCCCACGCCGTCCGACTATATAGTCGGACAGGGCTTTATCCTGTCCGCCTAATGCGGTAGCGCTCAATGAATCCCCGACGTCCGGTCGAGACGAATACAAAGCTGTAAAACGACGATCAAGCTGCGTCGAGAATCGCGTTACGACGTCGGCTTCCAGGTCTCTGGGTTCAGATATTCCTCGCTTGCGCACTTTCGTTCAGTCCCGATGAGAATTGCTCAATCCGATAAGCCACAATGTTAGCTCGTTAAGTCCTCTGGGAGCCATCGTAGGCTACCAGCCGCCACCAACGGATGCCCTGCGGATCTACACACAGTCGCTCTACGATCAAAGATATGGTGCGAGGCCGGTGCCCCGCGTCGAGGGTTGCTGCAGCCGACTGGTGTGCGTCGACGGTGGCTGTCGCGACAGCTGCGAGCAATGGTGCGAACGCAACCCTGACGATCGGGTCGCGCGCGGCGGGCTCTACTTCGAATTTCGCGGACTGACCCACTCTCACTCCGTCGTGTGGCAACCGGATGGCACACTGATGGACATCACTCCCATGGAGCCGCTTAGGCAAGACGCGCACCATCTGTTCCAGGAGTCAAGGCTAAGGGGAGATGAGTGCGCGGATGTCGCGGCAAAGCTATACACCTTCCTCGACCGCCTGCACCGCCAACCCTGACGTGACGACGGCACCCTCACGTGGCGCGAAGGAGGGGGTTGTCTGGACGGATATAGGTGGACACAGTGCGAAAAATCGGAACAACGACCCGATAGCCGCTCGCAGGCGAAGGCGAAGAATCGCTCCGCGCGGCAACTCAGAAGCCGCATTCAACGGACTGCAGCCGTTTTCTACGGCGATGAGCAGGCGCGCCTCGCCATGATGCAGCAGCGTCAGGCTGCCCCGCACATATCCGGCCTGCTCCGCAACTTCCCTAGGCGCATATCTGCGATCCTGACGTTGCCGAATGTCCGCGAGGCCCTCTAGGGACCATCGAGGCGCGAAGCTCGTCAAACCCAACTCGCCACTCCTCATTGATGCACTTTTTGTACCGGTTTAATCCAGCGCAATTCGTGCGCACCAATTGCGTATATCGATCGCAATTTCCCGTTTAATAACACCAACGGCAATCCCCCCACGATAAAGGCAAAATTTCCCACCTAAATTGTTAAGCGGTAAAAATTCCTCAATATGTCATGCGCATCAATTGAGGGAGATTTTTGCATCTTTAATAGATTGCCCATTCTGGTTGACCTAATTTGATACCTTTTCGTCTGAAGAGTCGGTAAAATCGCGTGGCGCCGATTTGGGCAGAATAAAAAGGAATCGCCGTGTCGAATCTTGCTCAAGATTTCAAGGCTCTGCTGGGGGGCAGGCAGCAGGGTCGCATTCTCACCCTGTCATTTCCACACAACGACGCGCCCGCGTCGGTATTGCTCGCGAACCGGCTCGAAGGCGCGGAAGCGCTGTCACGCGATTTTGAGTTCACGGTCGAGATCCTCTCCGATAATGCCGGACTCGCACTCAAGGATTTCATCGGTAAACTGCTTGGCGTTCAACTCGTGCGGGGTGATGGGTCGCTACGCTATTTCAGTGGGTACGTGTTCGCTTTCCGTCACGTCAAAACCGATGGAGGCGTCGCATATTACGAGGCACAGATCGGTCCATGGCTGCGATATCTGAAACTCCGCCGCAATAGTCGCCTCTTTCTCGACCAGAATCTCCATACCCAGACATCGACGCTGCTCGGTGACTACGGAGTCTTGCCGGTCTGGGACTGGCGTGTGCATGGCGAAGATCCGTCAATGACGATGGCATGCCAGTACAACGAGGACGATCACAATTATCTGAGCCGCCGCTGGGAAACCGCGGGTTACCTGTACTGGTACGAACATACGAGCGACGGCCACAAACTGGTGGTAACCGACGCATCGGCAGACGCCGCGCAGATTGACGGTCCAAGCGCCGAAGTCCGTTTTCAGAGCGAAGCCGGATCGCAGGAAGAAGATGGCATCGCAAACTGGGCGCCAGTGCGCCAGATGATGCCCACGCAGGTCGCGCTCTCCCGGTTTGACTTCAAGAACCCGCGGCCGGCAACGGTTGACATGCCGACGGTCAACAAGCAGGGCAGCGTTCCGCAGCTTGAGGATTACCAGTATGCCGGTGCGTACGGGTTCAAGCCCGGGCAAGACGGCGACGATGTCGCGCGCCGCAGGATGGAAGAAATCGAAGCCGCTGCCAAGCACTTCGACGGAGAGGGCAATAGCCGCTATGCGATGCCCGGGCGCTGGTTCCGCCTGACGGACCACTACGGCAGCGCCGTTTCAGGCGACGCAAGCAAAAGCGAGTTCCTCATTATCTCCGTGCGCCATTTGGCGTCGAACAACTACCTGCAGGGCACAGAGACGGCTGCGGAATACAGCAATGAAATCACCTGCATCCGCCGCAGTATCCCTTGGCGCCCAGGTCGGGGCTATAACAGCGTGGACACACGTATCCTGGCGCCCCAGACAGCGACCGTCGTCGGTCCCTCTGGACAGAGCGTGTACGCGGACCAGTATGGCCGTTGCAAGCTTCAGTTTCACTGGGACCGCGACGCGAAGGGCGACGAAACGAGCTCGACCTGGGTGCGCGTGGCTTCGTCTTGGAGCGGTGGCGAGCAAGGCGGCGCCGCTCCGCCAAGAATCGGCTCCGAGGTGATCGTCCAGTGGCTCGAGGGCAACCCGGACCGGCCTATCGTCACGGGCCGCGTCGCCAACGAGAAGAACATGCCCTCATGGCAGCTGCCGTCGCAGAGCGCGCTGATGGGGTTCCGCTCGCGGGAATTGGACGGAGCAAGCGGCAACACCGCCGGCGGCCGCAGCAACCATCTCCTGTTCGACGACACGGCCCAGCAGATTCAGACGCAGTTACGAAGCGATCACGAGAACAGCCAACTCTCGCTCGGCTACGTCACCCGTATCGAGAACACAGCGGGTCGCCAGGACGCGCGTGGCGAAGGTTTCGAATTGCGCACGGACGCCGTGGGTGCGATCCGCTCCGGTAAGGGCATGCTTATCAGCACGGATCCTCGCCCGCAGGCCAAGTCGCATCTGTCGGACGTGAGCGAGCCTGTCGATCGACTCGGGAAGGCCCAGACCCTGCACGGGCAGCTGGGCAAGCTTGCACAGCAATATCAGGCACAGGATAGTGGAGCGGACCAGTCAAGCGTCGCCGACGCCCTGAAGTCCCAGAACGATGCCATCAAAGGCAGTGGTGGGACCGTGAGTGGCAGCGGAAGCAGCAACGGCGGTTCATTTCCCGAACTCAATGATCCCTACCTCGTCGTTGCCAGTCCTGCTGGGGTTGCCATCACCACGCCTGGGTCGTCCCATCTTGCGAGCGGGCAGCACGTGGCGCTTACCTCTGGGGAGGACGTTTCGATCGCCGCGGGTAAATCGTTGCTCGCGAGCGTGTCAGAGAAGTTTTCCCTGTTCGTGCACAAACTTGGCATCAAGCTGATTGCAGCTAGCGGCAAGGTGCAGGTGCATGCGGAGAACGACGAGCTTGAGCTACTTGCTAAAAAGGTCGTCAGCCTGATCAGCACGACTGACTGGATCAACATCACCGCGAAGCAAGGGATCAAGCTGACCGCAGGGAACAGCCAGTTTGTGATCAGCGCGGACGGGTTGAACGGGTTTACGCCCGGCAGCAACCTGATTCACGCCGGTAGCCACAGCACTATGGGCCCGCAAAGCGTTCCGGCGCAATTCCCAGGCGCAGATCTCTGCTCTTCGTTGTCTAGCGGCGCGGCTCAAGCCGGCAATGCTTCGATCGCCCTGTAGTCCTCGAATGAACAGAATGATTCCACCGATGTTGCCCGTTCCCGAAGTCTCGACCCCGCTCGAGCGTGGTTTTTTGCTGATCGAGCCAGCGACGCTCGTTCATGTGCCTGATCTCAAACGATTTGGCATGCGTGCGTGCACGCCACGCGTCCTCGCGCATCGCGAGGAGTTGATGCCGAGACTCCTCGATGTCGAATCGCTCGCAGCGGATATGCGTGAAACAGCAACCGGCTACTGGCTGGATGAAATCGAGACCGAACGGCCGCCGGTCGTGTGTGCGTGGATCGATAGCGACGCCGATGTCGATACCCTCGCGGAACACATCGCCCGCTATCTGGTCGGGCCGGGCGCGAACGGCCAGCCGGTTTTCTGGCGGTACTACGATCCGCGGGTACTGAGCCTGGCGCTGGCAATCTTCGACACCGCGCAACGCCAGGCGCTCCTCGGTCCAATCAAATCCTGGCAGTTCGCGTGGGCGGGCCACCGCTGGAGCGTGCCCGGATCCGGCGTGTCCTCGGACGCTCTCGACGGCTATGTTCCCGCGTGGCCGCGCCCGGAGCAGTGGCCGCGCGTCGATCGCAGCGATGTCGCGGTACGTGTGCTGAACCGGCTTGCGGTGATGCCCACCGAAGAAGCGGAACGCTTGCCTGGCGAATTTGACCGGATTTTCTGCGATGTCGTCCAGCGCGGCGTAACGATGGGCGCCGAAGATCTCGCGGATTACACGTGGCATTGCCTGCGGTATGGCGCGGCATTCGAGCAGCACCCGGCGATCGTTGAAGCGTGGCCGGCGCTCATCCGCCGCGAAACCACTTGGCCCGACGTGAAGGCGCGCCTCACGCCCGGCGATTTTCAGCATTTTGAACAGGCTTCCCGCTCGCAGACGGCGGAGAGGATCAAAACATGACAGCTTCTTGCCCACTGTGCGATCGAAAATCGCTTCTGATCTATCCCGTTCGCTACGCGGTTGCGTGCCCGCTCGGCGCAGCTAAAGCCCCAGCCCTGTCAGGCAATTTCAAAATCGACGCCCGTGCTCCGCAGTCTGTGGCGACTGCTCGATACACGCTGCGCTCGCTGCGTCCGGGCTATCTCTACACCTATGACGAGAAGCGTCAGCGGCTGCGCGCCTACATGGTGCTTGAGGACGGAATCATGTGGAGCTTCCCGCCCGGGACACGGCCACCGCCGGGCGACGCGGAGCAGGAACTGACACGGGGTTGCGCGATGGCCGGTGACCTCAAATTCGAGTCGCTCGGCCGCTGCATCGACGTCGAACACACTCCCGGTGTCGACGAGGCGACGAATCTGTGGATGGGCTGGTCTAACGTGCAGTGGACCAAGGCGCTTGTCGAGAAGGTTTCGGATGCGACCTGGCGCAAGCTGCACATGCAGTGCATCAACGTGCCGGCGATGCTGGCGGGAAGTGCGACCGACACTGGCGAGTTTCAGGCGTCGCATGCGAACGTCGCGCACTTTGCGATGGACGAAAAGGCGATGAAGGACGCCTTTGGCTTCAGCAACCGGGCACCGAAAGACGAGATCAAGTTGCGCCAACGCAGTCTGGCAAAGCGCATCGGAGACGCGATGGCTCAATCTCCGATCAAGAAAGGGTTTATCGTGGCGGTCAACGATCCAGTCGCCGTTACGAATGACCTGGCGGAACTGACGGTTCCGAACCTGAACAACGGCTTCGACCTGGATATCTACTGGAAGTGGATGTCGGCGCAGCTTCTCGAGCGGGCGGAGTCGGGCATTCGGGGGCGCGCGCGCGCGATGACCGGAATGTCGTACGGGATATCGAAGACGATCGCGGATGCTAATGCGCTCAATGCGAAGGCAGGCGTTGAGCAGGCGCCAGACGCCGTAGGGCTCTTCAGGTTCCTCTACAACGCAGCCAAGACGGGGAGCTTTGATCAGGCGTTGAAAGAGGATGAGCGGAACGTGAACGACATTCCCGGCGCACAAAAGAGATCGGAGGACGAGGCGTGGGAAGAAGCAACGACGAAGATTGGGCCAGACGGCAAACCTACGAGCGTGCTGGACGAAAAAGCGTTGGGGAATTTCAAAACGGAATATCAGAATGCCCTGACCGCGTTTAAACCCAAGTGGCAACCGCTAGTTCAGGCTCACGCGGGCTGGTTAAAGTCGCAACTGCTGGCCGAATGGATGGCCGGTGTGAGCGACATGAAGGACATCCGCAGCGGCTTTGCGTACAGCGAGTCCTGTGCGCAGGCGATTGGCGTCGCCGCGGGCACCGAGGATTGCAAAAAGGTGCTCGACGACTGGCTGGGCAGCACTCAGGCATCAAACATCCGCAATGTGTACGCGCGTGCGCTCATGTTCAATCAGGACGACCTGATAAAGGCGGCGGACGCACAGGTACATGGCTCGGATATCCAGTACGAGAACTTCCTGAATATCTACAAGGAAGCTTTCAAGCGTGTCGAAAAAAATGGCGCCGCCGCCGCCCTGCGTGACAGGCTCGTTGTCACTACGGCCAACTATATCGTTGCGACCCTCACCAAGGGAACGCGAGGCGCGGCATGGGGATTTACGATGATCCGGCTGTCGCTGCACGCTGGCGTACGCGTCAAGCCATCGCAGGTCAGCAATATCAAGATGCGCACCTGGTTGCTGACTCAGGCAAAGGAACTGGGCGTGAAACTGGACGGCGACCAAACCGAACAGCGGGTGACGGCCGCACAGGTCAGCAAACAGGTCATCACGGGGGCTTCTCCTTCCAATCCGGATATAGTGGCCTATGAGCTGGACACGGACGCGCTGGTTCGGTCAGGAAAGCTCGACGCAAGCGAGGTCAGGAGCATCAAGATCGCGGGAGTGGAAACCACACGGAAGTGGCTGGGCTCGTCCGCGCCGGTAGAGTTCCATCAAGGTGTAGCGACGGCGATTTTCCAGATGGCGACGTTGACTTTTGCCATCAAGGACTTCGCGGGCAGTGATCAGTTCAACAAGAGCGACAACACGATAAAGTTGTTGGGCTGCATCGCGTCGATTGTCGGGAATATTATCGAGACGACATCGGAGACGGTCGCGAAGGCGTCGACTCACCCGCTCGCCGCGTTCATTACGAAGCAATGGGCGGGTGTGGATGAATGGGCGGAAGCTGGTGCCAAAATCGGCCGAGGTATAGGGTCCGCCGCAGGTATCGTGTTAGCTGGAGTCGATTTGTTTAAAAATGCACCTGAAGCATGGGGTAATAAAGAGTATGGTTTAAGCATGTTGTATGGTGCAAGTGCGGGCTTGGGTATTTACATCGCTGTCGGCGCGTACTTGCAGGTCATTCCGGGATTCTGGATCGTTTTCGTTGCTTCCATTCTCGTTGCCATCGCTATCGCCGTTTTCAAGGCGTCTGAAATGAAGGATTGGATTTCGCGTTGCAAATTCAGCAAAAGTGCGGCCTATCACTCGCTCGACGATGAACTCAGCGCCTATAAGTCAGCAGCGGGAGGCTAAAAGATGGACGAGCGATTGATGAAGAAGTGCATCGGCCAGCCAGTGCCTGAGTGGGATATGGCGCATCGTTTGTCGATAGATCGACCGGCCGGGCCAGAAGTCCAGGATTTTGGGGCGACCTTTAGTATCAACTCGACGTTCATGGATGTGACCGAGCCCTCGTTTCTGGACAAGCAGTGGGTGTTGACCGGCGCGGCACTGGCTTTCCTCGGCATGGGGATCGGACCATATATATATGGATTCACCCATGCATCGCCTGCTCCGGCTTTTTGGTTGTTCGTTGCAGATTGTCTCGCGTTGATAACGATGGCTGTATTTGGCCGGATAGTCTGGAAGGTTGGCCGAGGCTTAATCTTCAGTCTGAGGTATCGCCCGATACGCTTTCACCGCGGCGAACGCAAGCTCTATGCGATTCACGCACGCCGATATTCTCCCAAGCCTGGCGAAGGCGATGTCGTATGGGAGGCGCCGTGGACAAAGGACTCGATCTTCTGTCTTCATAACGAAGACACGCCGTTCGGCAAGGTGTTTCATATCCGGCACTACACAGTCGATGACCAGGGTAACGTGAACCGGGCGTTCTCGATCGGCCGTGAGTGGACGGGCAAGGCACAGGTTGAGATGGCACTGGCGCAATGGAACTATTGGTGCAAGTACATGAACGACGGGCCGAACGGCTTGCCGAAACCGATGCTATTCCATACCCGTCAGGAAACGCTGCGCGAATCGTTCCTGTTCTCGATGTACAGTTTCGGGATGCGGTCACCGGCCTTCTTTCGCATCCTCATGATGCCTCAGATCCTGTTGTTTACGGTATTGCGATTCCTGGCAAATGCAACCAGCCGCGACCCCGTCTGGCCGGCCGCCATTGAAAAAATCAGTACGATTGCGCCTGATGATCCCTACACGGAACCACGGCAGGGCACTCCGGTTGGTTGGGGGGAGACGGTACTGGCCCAAGAGCGTGGCGACTATCCGAACAACCCGAAGGCCCAGGTCGAAGGCTGGACTGGCGAGCTCGGTGGCAAGCTGTATGCGGCAGCATGGCTCAAGAATCCGGGCGACCACGCGGCGACACCCATTGCACGAGGGGCGCAATGAAAGACGAAGCAGGTCGCGGTGTGATCCGCCTGAACGACAAGACGACGCACGGCGGACACGTCACGACCGCTAGCGATGACTTCAACGTCATGGGCGTGCCCGTCGCACTTGAGGGCGACAAGACATGGTGTCCGCAATGTCAGGGTACCTACGCCATCGTGCCGAAAGACAGCACGCGTCAACATCAAGGCAAGGCGGTTGCCTATCACGGTGACCCGACCGAGTGCGGCGCGACGCTGATCTCGTCGCTATGAAGGGGCAGGCAATATCTCAAGGTTGCGCTGTTCACGTGCAGTAGGGACTCGCGCGACCACAACCTTGAAGATGGGCGCAAAGGCATCCGATGCGGCCGCCGGCGGGTAAGGACAGACGAGCCCTGATGAAAATCTGTATCGGCAAACCGGTACTCGGGTAGGACATGGCACACTGCCTGCCGATCGGTCGTTAGCGTCAACTCGACCTGCACGGCGGTAACTGAACCTTCGTTCGTGCAGAAGCAGTGCTTCATGGCAGCCGCCCCCATAGCACGCAAGCTTGTCATCTCGCGCCAATGCAAGTCGATTTTCAGGCACACGACTGCTGAACGACTTTTATCGGGCCACTTGTGGCAGCGTTCAGCCCTTTGTGCCGACGCGTACCAACTATCCGAGAAAACCCACACCCGATGCTTAAGTCAAAACGATTCCGCCTGATCTACGGCGTAACGCTTTCGTTGATCCCCCTCGCATTTCTCGTGCTGCTCGCCCGGGGTAAGGGGGACTGGGGCGGCACAACGCCACCGGACACGTTGCTGAGCACCACGTCAGTTGAGGGACAGACGCCCGACTTTTGCACACCGCTGATTCGCACGCCACGCGCTACATGGCTGTTGACGTCTCAAAAGGACGACAACGCGATGCCGACGTGGAAGGTCGATCCATCCACGCTTGCGCTGAACACACTGTTGCCACCAGTGAAAGAGAAAGCTAAAGCCGGCGACGATTCACAGATGGCCCAGTACATGCCGAAGAGTTCGAACTGGACCACCCTGATTTCGAAGCTCGATGCAAAGGGCGTGTTCCAGCCGGTCGCCATTGTGCCGGACATGACGTGCCTGCACGCTACGCCTGATGGCGCAACGGTGTATGTGCTGACCGGCCTCGACAATCCTCAGGGGCTGGCGATCGGCGACTCGAACCCGAAGACCAGGCAAACAGCGGTATTCCGCACCGATGATCAGGGCGCGCATTGGACGTGGCTGAAGAACGGTTTTTTCCCGGATGCAGCACGGTGGGGGGAGAGTTTGCGGCCGTCCTTCTACAGCAGTCGTGAAGTATGGGCCTGGACCGAGTTCGACGATCTCACGCTGCCGGGTAAGGTCCTCAGCGAGAGCGGCTCCCCGCTGCAGTCGGTTCTGCGTCTGTTTTACTCAGCCGACGGCGGCGCGAGCGTCCAGCAGGTGAAGGCGAGCGCGCCGATCGCGATGAGCCGCAACGAAGCGGTCGAGCAGTTCCCCGCCGATGCCGAGGCGGACAGCAGCGGCGCCAATGACAAAACAACTGGCTTCGTTGTGCAGTTGAGCGATGACCACGCGATCGCGTGGCTGTCGCAGTCGTTCTATTACGGCGTTGCCGGTGACCATTTGGCGAAACTGTATGCAGTACTCGATCAAATGGAGTTGCGGCGTGAAGGGCAATCCTGGGTCATGGGGCTCCCGAAACGCACGGCGGGCGCGAACCTGAAAAGCGTGACGCGCACACCTGCTGGCCAGATCTATGGCGTGATGGCGCGCTCAAGAGCCAATGACGTCGTCGCGCGGTTCGATCAGGCTTCGCGCGCCTGGATACCATTGGCGTCTACGCCCAATTCCTTCTCACCGCTGCCCGCCGAGATCACTGTCGACAATCTGTGGGCGAGCGACAAACACCTCGTTATCAGTCTGAGTTCGATTTACTTCGTGCCACGCCTCCTCTATCCGTTCGGCTACGACAATGCCACTATCCACGGTGGAGCGGATTATTACTCGGACGACGGTGGCCGGCACTGGACGCATCTGAAGGTTCGTGCGGGCATTCTTGCGCTTGATCCGCACACGGATGAACTCCTGGCGTCGCCGTTTGAAAACTGGGAGTCGACAGCACCAATTCGCGCTTATCAGTTGGGCAAATAGCGGGTGGCGAGTTGGAAAAGGCTGAAACTGCGAGTCAGTGCGTTGTCTTGATGCCGCTGCATAGGAGCTAGAATCCGAAACGAGAAGCGCCGCACTTGTGGCCGAGCGGCAGGGTCGAGACGTGAGCCTGCTGATCTCAAAGTGGGCTACTTTTCCGGATCACGGCCAAACTTCAACGGAATTTCTATCATGAAAGACCGACACGTCAGTGTGTCCGCAGCGAAATCGGGATTTGAGCGGATGACAACGCGAATGCGAGCAGGGCGCGAACTCGTAGTATGTCGGGCCCGCAATCCGGTTGCCAAATTAGCGTTGCCAGTGTTTCTTGTGCGAAGCCATCGACTAAGGCGTCCGTATCGCCAGCGCGCGAGGGTTCGCCACATCGGCTAGGTTCGTGGTCACTCGTGTCTCCGAAGTTCGTTATTAAGCAAGGATGCTCGATTAGATCCGCGGCAGCAGCGGTGGAAATCATTTCACCCTCATGCATATCGCAGTGACGCGCACGACGTATCGGTGACTTTGCCTTTAGATGACCACTACCGCCTTATGCAAATGGCATGCGCAATGTGAGCGCGCAAGGCTACGATCGGCGGCACGCGACCCGGTCATTCAGTTCTCTCTCGGTAGCGGACACTCGACACGCAGGAAATTGCAGGTTCACTTGAGCTATCGTCCTGGTGCCTATTGGGCCGCCGCGACGGCCATAGGTCGCACATGTTTTCCCTAGACAGCCGTGGAGGAACTATTTGGTAACGGTTTCAACTACGGGGGCTAGCTGATTCCTCAAAGATACGGTAAATGTATGGCGCCAGCCGAGTCTGGCACCATAAGAAAACGCAACTACGGGAATAGCATGGCAGACCGAGATACATTCTATGAAAAGCTCTACTTTCACGAACTTGACACACGCGAAAAACTAAATGCACGTTTGCCGGGTCTCTTGACCTTTGCGCTGGCACTCGTTGCTTGGGCAGCATGGTTGGTGCCGCAGTACTTAACTCATCAGCATCCTTCACGTATTGGCATAAGTGCCTTCGTTCTTGCGGGCGGGTTCTTTGCCGTTTCGTGCAGTTTTTTTTGGAGTGCGGCCAAAGAATACGAGTACAAGTTACTCCCGACGATTGAGGAAATTGAATCCGAGTACACAAAGGGCAACGACCCGAAAAATGGCGAGCGACGCGTCGCTCACACTATTCGTGGGAAGATGAGCGAAGCACAAGTACGCAACAGTGGCTTCAACTCCGACCGAACTAAAGCTCTGGGACGCTGTATTATCGGCTTGGCTACCGTAACACTTCTCATGGGCATTGCGACTATGATCGTCCTTTTGCCATAGCAGCTACCTGCGCCGCCCAATTCGCGAATAGGCTTAAATCGGGGTATTTCGGGGAGTGTCCGCTGTACGCTGGGCACACCTTGAGGGGAGCAGAGGCGGTGTCGCTGTTCGTGCCGGCAGCGTCATGCGCAGGGGCGACGCTGGTCGGCTCACGGCCATAACAGTTTACTTGTTCCACCTGACCCCGTACCCATCACGAATGGAGCGACGGCACAGGATTGTCGATAATCTGAGCCGGAGTGTCGAGCGTCCGCTCTTGGCCGATACTGTTGAAAAAGTCGGCGACCGACTATCTCACGAGGTTTTCATGGGCCGTTCTACCCTTAACCGAGGGCTGCGAGCGGTTTGTAGAGCGATCTGAGTGGTCGAATTTTTTGCCAGTGGTGGCAAAACAGTGAGCCACGACTTTTTCAACCGTATCGGCCACCTGCTGCCTGTCACCTATGTCGCCCGTTCTCGAAACTAACGCCTTCGAATAGCGGCACCCGACCTACCATTTCTAGATTTAATGTGATGCCACGCATCGCGTTAGCGATGCCGAGAGCAGCTAGGTGAGAACGCTCAGTTGCGGCTGTTCAAGCGACACCGTTTCGACAATCGTTTCGAACTCAGCCAGGAGGTCTGGCTGACGTTGTCGCAGGTATTGAGCTACCAGTTCGTTCTCCAGGAGTCTGGCGAGATATCCCTTTGCGAGCACCAGGTTCAGAACATCCTGTCCGTAGGTCTGCTCGACAAGTTTGTATTGGCCTTGGAGGTTGCTCATCTCCCGCTCCATCTTCGCCATCTGTTCGGGCGTCACACCGGTCAGCTTTGGCGGCTTCTTACCGTCAACCAGCCGCGCTGCGGGTGTCGCGACAAGCAGCGCTTCGGCATAAGGCACGGTCACATTGTTCGCCGCTATCATCAGTTCGACGCATTCGACCTGCCGTGTCGGCTTCATTTTTCGAATTGCGCGAGCGAGGTCTACTGAGAACTGGCGATCTCCTAGAAGTTCGGCGGCTTCAGGACATATGCCGTCCAGCAGAGAAAGCTTCTTGAGGATCATGGACACGTCCATAGCGAGGGCCTTTGCCAGCCTCTCCGGCGACACGCCCCGTTCGACGACGCGCCGGATCATATAGTGCTCCTGGATTGTGGACAGCCGATTGACACGATTGTTGTACGTGTAGCTTTCGTCGTCGGTTGCAACCAGGCACGATACCTCGACAAATCCGAGCTTCTGCATCGCAATGAGGCGTAGGTGGCCATCAAGCAGCACGTGTTGACCCGTACTCTGGTGTACTGCAGTAACCGACAGTGGCTCAATCAGGCCTATCTCCTCGATCGAGGCCTTGATCTGCTTGAATTTGCGGGAATCGATGATCGTCGCCGGCATCTTGCGCGACGGCAGGATGCACACTAAAGGAACAGATAGAGGCTCGGGAATGAAACCGAGCGTTACGCCTGTCATGCGACGCTCCCGCCCGACCAGACTCGCTCGGCAAGATATTTCGGCAACGTTGCCAGCCCTTCTGCACGCAGCAGATTGACGAAGTTTTCATCTGCAAAAATTTGCCGAAGCGCGCCCACGACGAACATGAGCCGCTGCTGCGCAAATTCGGCCTTACGCACCATCGACTTCTGGCGTTCGACTTCATGCTGATAGGTCCGCACCAGGCTCGATGTCGTCACATCAGCGAGCTTGCCCGACATGTTGCGGGCAGCGGAGCGCCCAAGCGTTTTACGTCGCTCGATAATCCGGCGGGCATCTATCAATTGCTTGCCACGTAACTTGCCGGATTCGTAAGCTTCCTGCAGAGCAGCCTGCATTGCCGTGTCGTCGTCACCGGCGCTGACAATAGACAGTGCGGCGTTGAGTGGAATCCGTCCCTTCTCCACTGCTATGACCAGGCGCTCTTCACCATGATGCAGTAGCATCAGGATACCTTGGACATATGACTGCGTGAGCCCCGTCTTTTCCGCGATCACCTTCGAGGCGTATCCCTGCTCCTGCAATTGCCGGATGCCGGCGAGGAGTTCGAGCGGCCTGCACTGACGACGCGCAATGTTCTCCGCGAGACTCATGATGAATGCGTCTTCGTCGCTGACATTCACAACCATCGCCGGAATGGTCGTCTCGCCAAGTGAACGGAAAGCTTTCAGGCGACCCTCGCCGCACACAAGCAGATACTTCTCGACGCCATCTGCCGTAGCACGCGGAGTGACCTTGATCGGCTTTTTCAGGCCGATCGTCCTGATGTTGCCGACGATTTCGTTGAACACACGGTTGTTACGCTCACGCGGATTGATGACCTCGATCTGATCGACCGGAATCATTCGCACCTCGCCCGCCTGTTGCTGCTGGTTCATGCCACCCTCCGGAGGCGGGCCCGCTCAGCCATGCCATAGAGATAGTCGAGCGTGTCAAAACGGTAGCTCTCGAATTCAATCCTGTTCTGATCAGCGAGGCTGATACGCGGCTGGCCGAAATCCAGGCGCGGCAGGAGGTAATAATCGAGCGCCGCGGAATTCGCGTGGTCGAGCCTAACCGCTACGGTAATGTCCGGCAGCAGGCTCGTGTCAAACCGGACCTTCCAGCGATGCCGCTCATTTTCGTGTGTCTGGCAACGCGCGAGAACGAGGCAGGTAGTGAACTCATGGTTGACGGTGAGCATATCTGTGGCTGGATCGCGCAGCACCGTGCCACCTAGATCGGCGATCTTCTTCTCCGTCTGCGCGACGATTTCCGGGTGAAGCTGACGGAGGAACCGGTTGGTTTCGAGATAGCGGTAGTCGCGACCAGGCGTGAAACCCACGGTCTGGTATGCGCGAATCAGGCTGCCGAATCTGTACATGTAAACGGAGCTTGATGGCATGCCGTCGGTCTCGTCGATCACCAGGCCAGACAGGAAGCCACGGTTGCGGTACAGGTTGCGCAGACGCTCGATGAGCTCCTCATTTGAATAGCGCCGGGCGCGCGCCCGCATGATGCCCTGTGCCGTGTAAAACGTCTCACCTGGTACGATAGACTGGAATGCACCTTCCCTCCGAATCCACATTTCCGGTGTATTCACGACGCGCATTTTCTTGAGTTTGAACGACACGCGGTTGTAGACGTTGTTGCCGATGTATTTCTCGTTGGTCAGTACCTCCCGTATAGTCGCTCGTGTCCATTCCCGGTCGAGATTTGTGCGAACACGCATGCCATTCAATCGGGCCGCAATCTCGTATTCATTTAACGACCCGTCGATAAACCAGTTGTAGATGAGATTGATAATCCGGATTTCGCTCTCGGGCCCTGGCATGAGGATCACCCGATCGGTCTGCAGGCTCTTGTGCTCGCCTCGCTGAAGTTCTCCTTTCATGATCCCGTGCTGATCGATGAGGACGCGGCGTAAACCGTAGCCAGCCGGTCCGCCCTGCCGGAAGCCGAGCTCGATCAGCCGGCACTGGCCGGCAAACACCTTGGCCGACAATTCCCGGCTGTATTCACCGGCCATTGCCCGCTTCACTCCTTTCACGATGGTGGATACAGGCGAGCCGTCGTTTTCGAACTGCTCGGCGCAGTAGGCAACCTGGATGCCGACACGCCGGCAGACATACTCGTAGTACGCACTTTCGTCCGCGTCCTGGAATCTCCCCCAGCGACTCACGTCATAGACGAGGATCACCTGAAAATCCGCGCGACCGCTTTCAACGTCCTTGATCAGTTGCTGCAGCGCCTGCCGCCCGTCGATACGCAGACCGCTTTTACCCTCGTCAGCGTAGGTGCGAACGATCTCGAGGCCGCGCCGCACGGCGTACTCCCGGATCCTGTCGCGCTGGTTCTCGGTCGAGTACTGCTGGTGCTCAGTCGACATCCGAACGTATTCGGCCGCCCGTACCGAGGGCACCTGCGCGACGACGGCATCGCCTATGTGATCGAGTGACACGGTCCTGCTCCCGCTGCTTCGAATCCTCGCTCCCCTGAGCTTGCGTGCCCGGCATCGCGCCGGACACGTAGATCGTCACTTTCGAAACGCCACCGCGTCGCAACTGCGGTGGTGTCTGATTCAGAGCGGGTACAAGGCAAAGGTAGCAGGCCTCGCGCGGAAGTCGATCACGTCATCTCTTTGCAATCACGTATGGGTGGCCCGTTTGGTGCCGACAGCACGGCGATATGGACGGTGCACGCGTTCATCTTTGCAATGCCCGTTTCGACCGCACGGCGCAGTATGTAGAAGCCCGACGCGAGCGGGTGTAAAGGCGGTGACGCGTCCATGTTTGCAACTGGACTGGAACTTCGCCGCGCGTTCCGCTCCCGTTGCATCGCGCAATTGCGCTCCCGATAGGTCGGGTGCGTCGCGCGGTATTGACGCCAGTAGTCCGGGTGACGAGCGCGCCATTTGGCCTGCGCCCGCGCCTGGTTGTCGCGATAGTCGGCATCGCTGCGCAAACGCTGGCGTTGCCAACGTCGCCGGCGTTCCCGCTGACACGCCGCGGCCGAGCAGTATCGTTGGTTGGGCACCTGCAAGAGGGGATGGAAAAGATTGCCGCAGGCGAGGCAAGGCCGGGTCGATTTCATGAGCACACTCCATACGTGCCACCAGTATGGAGTTGACTCGCCCGCAGCTCGACTGCAGGTGGCGCATCGCGCACCATTCGCCGGCCGGTATTAGTTAGCCAGCAACTACAACGGCGCTGCCAGCCAAGGTCAACTATTTTGCGATTTCCGTAGGTCAGAGACAGGTTTTCTGAGAGGGTTTGGAGGTGGTCTTCTCAGAAAAGTTGTACAACCCTTTGATTTTTCTAAACACGCGAAGACAGGTAATTTGAGAGCCTATAACCGCGGCGCAGCGCATCGGTGACCATCAGCAGCGCCATGACGGTGTTCGAATCCGGCACGTGCGCGTGCACCTGCAACACGTCTGCCGGCACGCCCAGCTCGACCGTTACGTGAACTTCGCCACCCGGAAACTGCAGCGTCTTGAGTGCAAGTGGCCGGCGACGGTTCTCGGCACGGGATACAGCGAAAATCTGGATCACGGTTAGGCTCCTCACTTCGTCGAGTTTTTCGACTAATGGGATGCAGTATAGCCGTACTTAGTTGAGAAATTCAACTAACTATGCAAAAATAATATTTAACGTTTTACCGACAGGAGGTCCCCGCATGTCCGACGCCTACCCGAAGCCAGATGTCAGTGTGGACGTCGTGCTGTTGACGCTTGTCGAAGGCAAGCTGCATGTCGCGCTTCATGTCCGTACGAAAAGACCGGATAAGGGCACACTCGCGCTTCCGGGCGGACAGGTGCACGTCGACGACGATGATGAGGTTGATCTGGAGGCGACGGCATACCGCGTGTTGCGTGAGAAGGTGGGGCTTGTACCGCGCTATCTGGAGCAGTTGCGCACCTTTTCCGGCCGCGAGCGGGATCCGACGCGCGGTTTCACGGTCTCTATCTCACACGTCGCGCTTATACCCTACGAAGAACTGAAAGCCGTCGGCGATGGGGTCTTTCACTTTTATAGCGTTGACGATCTGCCGAGGCTCGCGTTCGACCACGCCGCGCAGGTTTCTGAGGCCGTCCAGCGGCTCAGGAACAAGGCCAGTTACTCCACGCTCCCCTGCTGGCTTCTACCCGAAGCCTTTACGCTGACGCAGCTTCAGGTGGTCTACGAACAGATTTTCGGCGAGACCGTGAAGCGCGGAACATTTCGCTCGCGACTTGGAATCAAGGTGCAAGATGTCCGTCCCGGTGAAGCTGTTGACGAAGCCGAGATCCTGGTTGCAACCGACCAGTTTCAGGGCGGCAAACAGCGTCCCGCCCGGCTTTTCAAGGTCAACCGGTTAAGCCTGTTCAGGCGGGCGTTCTGGTAGGTGGTCACACGAATTCATGCCGGGCTTCCTTCTTCGATTACCCCGTCGGCCATGCGCTCCGGTCATTCCTTTTCTGCGTAACCGAACGGTCGACTCGAAAGTGCAGCGGCCACTCGGCGACACTCACCGACTTCAGACATCACTAAACTGACGCGCCGTCAACGTCGTGCCAAAAAAGTTGGCTACGTTCGTCATGACGCTAAGTAGTTCAAACGCGACTTCGGCCGTCCACTGCCCGTCGAACACGACGTTTTCGGCTTCGACGTTGTGAAGCCACGCCTTGGATAGACGGGCGACAAGTCAAACTGACTGCTGATCGCTGGATAAGTCATCCCACTTATCCACATCCCCCTCTGGACAACTTTTGTACAAGCCCCCTGACACGTTGTGGGCGAAACCTTGATAAACCTACGACCTCGCCAGGTCAGTCAAAAGTTTTCCCTGGCTCCTCCTCCCTGTTCGCCCACGCTCCGCAGGGTTATCGATTCCGCAGTCCTTTGATCTGTAAGCGAAGATTCAAGTTATCCACAGCGAAGTGCGAGGCTTGTTAACTATTACTACGTATACATATACAAAGACTATAAAAACCAGAGAGGCATCCACGAATCCCGCTGCACAGGCGAGCAGAACGCTCAAAGCAGTCAGTACAACCAGAATCAAGCCAAACCCCTCAAACCAACGGCAAACAAATCTCCGTCAGCAATTCAGCAGGCGCAGTCTCCTTCGGACTATTCAAATACTCCTCAAACACCGGCGCATCCGCAGCCTCACGCCCCGACTGGACAAGCCACGTCCCATACAACCACTCATAAGCCGCCCGCATATCGCTATACGGCCCTTTATGCCGCAACACTGCATACTCACCCCCCTTCACATGCGCCAAAGAAACCGGCGAACTCACCGTCACCGAAGCCTGCACCGGACGCGGCAACAACACCCCGGCCTTCGACCGCAACTCATCCTCCGCAACCACACCCGGATCGTCGTAGTAAATCCCGATCATGCGCATCTGTCCCGCCAGCAGATTATGTTTTCCCAACCAGCCGAACAACCCATCAAACGCTTTGCCGATCTGCATATACGGCCCAACATGATCCACCGACAAAACCTCCATCGGCTCCACGTGACGAATCACCACTTCACGCATCGTCATTTGATCGTCTCCTGAAAGTGCCGGACGAAACCGGCTATGCGTCCCCTGCTTGCGATACTGCGCTGGCGGCATGCCGAAAACCGCGCGGAAGGTACGAGAGAAAGACTGCAAACTGCTATAGCCCGAGCGCCCGGCAATTTCAGCGATCGGCATCGAGCCATTCGCCAGATAGCCCGCCGCGCGATGTAATCGCAAGCGGCGCACGGTCGTCGCCACTGTCTCGCCATACATCGCCTGAAAGATGCGATGCCAGTGATACGGCGACATGCAGGCGATTTGCGCGAGACGATCGATATCCAGCGGTTCGTCGAGATGATCGTAAATATGGTCCAGCACGCGACCCAGCCGCGTTTCGTAGCGCGCCCGATTGTCCGATTGGTTCATGGCTGAGTGACTGACTAACCGAAAGAAGAATGCCGGATGGCATGCGAACCAAAGTACCACGTCGCCATTTACCAAATCCTGCGATCTTCGCCAAAAAGCGCGCGAACGGAATTAAGCGCCCACTGACACAATCGCCCCCGAACTTTGCCGAATTTCGATAACACCTCGAATAATGGCTCACTACCATCGGCTGAAGCCTGTCCGCCCATGCACCGCAAAGCCTTGCGGCGTCGAGCAAGCGGCAACATCAGGAGCGCCCGATGAAATCAGAATCCAAAAGTCAGCACGTCGGTAAAGTCACGCATCACGAGTTGAAGCAGACGCTCGGTACGTGGCAACTGTGGGGGATCGCGGTCGGTCTGGTCATTTCCGGCGAGTATTTTGGCTGGAGCTACGGCTGGGCGAGCGCCGGCACACTCGGCTTCGTCATCACGGCGGTTTTTATTGCCGCGATGTACACCACCTTCATTTTCAGTTTCACCGAACTCACCACGTCGATCCCGCATGCGGGCGGCCCGTTCGCCTACGCGCGTCACGCTTTCGGTCCGACCGGCGGTTATCTGGCGGGCGCGGCGACATTAGTCGAATTCGTGTTTGCGCCACCCGCCATTGCGCTCGCGATCGGCGCCTATCTGCACGTGCAGTTTCCGGGTCTCGAGCCGAAACACGCGGCGATGGGCGCGTATCTCGTCTTCATGGCGTTGAATATCGTCGGCGTGCAGATCGCCGCGGCCTTCGAGTTGTGCGTGACGCTGCTCGCAATCTTCGAATTGCTGGTGTTCATGGGTGTCGTGTCGCCGGGATTCCAGTGGTCGAATTTCACGAAGGGCGGCTGGTCCGGCGCGGACACCTTCAGCATGGGCTCGTTTCACGGCATGTTCGCGGCGATTCCCTTCGCCATCTGGTTCTTCCTCGCGATTGAAGGCGTGGCGATGGCCGCCGAAGAAGCCAAGAATCCGAAGCGTTCGATTCCAATCGCCTACGTCGCCGGCATTCTTACCTTGGTCGTGCTCGCCATCGGCGTGATGGTGTTCGCAGGCGCCGCCGGCGACTGGACCAAGCTGTCGAACATCAACGATCCGCTGCCGCAAGCCATGAAGTTCATCGTCGGCGAACATAGCGGCTGGATGCATATGCTGGTGTGGCTAGGCCTGTTCGGGCTCGTCGCGTCGTTTCACGGCATCATCCTCGGCTACTCGCGGCAGATCTTCGCGCTGGCTCGCGCGGGTTATCTGCCGGAGTGGCTTTCCAAGGTGCATCCGCGCTTCAAGACGCCGCATCGCGCGATCATCGCGGGTGGCGTGGTCGGCATCGCCGCAATCTACAGCGACGAGCTGATCCAGTTCGGCGGCCAGACGCTCACAGCGAACATCGTGACGATGTCCGTATTTGGCGCTATCGTGATGTATATCATCAGCATGTTGTCGCTGTTCAAGCTGCGCCGCTCGGACCCAAACATGGAGCGCCCGTTCCGCGCGCCGCTGTTTCCGTTCTTTCCGGCGTTCGCGCTGGTGGCCGCGGTGATTTGTCTGGCAACGATGGTTTACTTCAATTTCCTGGTGGCCATCGTGTTCGCGATCTTCCTCGCGTTGGGCTACGTCTACTTCCTGTTGACGCGCCATCAACGCGAAACCGCGCCGACAGACGCCTTGCTCGAAGAGTGACGGATCGAGCCGCTGCGCACGCAGCGGCGATGGAGTCGTGAAGATGAGCTACACCGAGACGATCGGCAGCCGTACTTATCGCTTTGCCGACCTGAAAACCTTGATGGCGAAGGCCAGTCCGCAGCGTTCCGGCGACCAGCTCGCGGGCGTCGCGGCGGCGAGCGAAGAAGAGCGCGTCGCGGCCAAGATGGCGCTCGCGCAGGTGCCGCTGCGCACGTTTCTCAACGAAGCGTTGATTCCCTACGAAAGCGATGAGGTCACGCGCCTCGTGATCGACGATCACTCGCCGCAGGCGTTCGCCGAGATCTCGCATTTGACGGTCGGCGATTTCCGCAACTGGCTGCTAAGCAGCACGACCGATGCCGACGCGCTCACGCGAATCACCGCCGGCCTCACGCCGGAAATGGTCGCGGCGGTCTCGAAGCTGATGCGCAATCAGGATCTGATCGCGGCGGCGCGCAAACGTCCGGTGATCACACGCTTTCGTAATACGGTCGGCTTGCCGGGTCACATGTCGGTGCGTCTGCAACCGAATCATCCGACCGACGACGTCAAAGGCATCGCCGCGTCGATGCTCGATGGCCTGATGTACGGCTGCGGCGATGCGATGATCGGCATCAATCCGGCCAGCGACAATCTTGCCGCGATCACCAAGCTGTTGCTGATGATCGACGACTTCCGCCAGCGTTATCAAGTGCCGACTCAATCGTGTGTGCTGACCCACGTCACCAACACGATTGCAGCCATCGAAAAAGGCGCGCCGGTCGATCTGGTGTTTCAGTCGATTGCCGGAACGGAGAAAGCGAACGCAGGTTTCGGTATTTCGCTTGCGCTGTTGCAGGAAGCGTATGAAGCAGGGCTTTCGCTGAAACGTGGCACCGTCGGCAGCAACCTGATGTATTTCGAAACCGGCCAGGGCAGTGCCTTGTCGGCGGATGCGCATTTCGGCGTCGATCAACAGACGTGCGAAGTGCGCGCCTACGCGGTCGCGCGCAAGTTCAATCCGTTTCTGGTTAACACGGTGGTCGGCTTCATCGGACCGGAGTATCTATACGACGGCAAGCAGATCACGCGTGCGGGCCTTGAAGACCACTTTTGCGGCAAACTGCTCGGCGTGCCGATGGGCTGCGATATCTGCTATACGAATCACGCCGAAGCCGATCAGGACGATATGGATAACTTGCTCACGCTTTTGGGCGTGGCGGGTATCAACTTCATCATGGGCATTCCGGGTGCGGACGATGTGATGCTCAACTATCAAAGCACCTCATTCCATGACGCCCTGTACGTGCGCGACGTGCTCGGCCTGCGCCGTGCACCGGAATTCGAAGAGTGGCTGGAATCCATGCAGATCACTGACGCGCGCGGTGCTTTGCTGAGCGCATCGTCACAGCAACCGCTGCTAGAAGGTGCGAATGACTGGATGGGCATCGCATGAGCGACTTCCTCGAAAAGAACCCATGGAACGGGCTGCGGCAGTTCACTAATGCGCGCATCGCGTTAGGCCGCGCGGGCAACAGTTTGCCTACGGCACCGTTGCTCGCGTTCAACCTGTCGCATGCGCAGGCACGCGACGCGGTGCATCATCCGCTCGATACGGACGTGCTGCACGAGCAACTGCGTGCGCAAAGTTTCAGCACATTGGATGTGCATAGTGCCGCGCCTGATCGTGAGCATTACTTGCGGCGGCCGGATCTCGGCAGGCGCTTGAGCGATGAGAGCCGCGCAGCGCTCGGGCAACTCAAGGTCGAGTCGCCGGAAGTGGTTTTCGTGATCGCCGACGGTCTCTCTGCATTCGCTGCATCGAAGCAGTCGATCCCGTTGCTGCAAGCCGTTTGCACAAGACTCACGGACTGGAAGATCGGCCCCGTAGTAGTCGCACGCCAGGCCCGCGTCGCGCTCGGTGACGAAATCGGCGAGCTGCTCAATGCCAAACTGGTGGTGATGCTGATTGGTGAGCGTCCAGGTTTGAGTTCACCCGATAGCCTTGGTATCTACCTGACGTACGCCCCTAAGGTAGGTTGCAGCGATGCGCAACGCAACTGCATTTCCAACGTGCGTCCTGAAGGTCTTAACTACGAATCTGCCGCGCACAAACTGCATTACTTGCTGACGCATGCAAGACGTTTGGGCCTCACGGGCGTCGGTCTGAAAGACGACAGCGACGCGCTGCTAGCCAGCGCACCAACAACACCCCTAGTCGGCGACGATTCAAATTAGACGCGAACGGCTGGTGAACGCGCCGACAACATTTGCAACCGGCAATGATTCAAACTGGACACGCGCTCGCTGACGAGACAGCGTAGGTAACGCCAGCAGGCGGCAGCGATTCAAATTAACGACGCGCTGCCAACCAGCATGCCAACGATCAGCAACAATCCGAACTAAGGTGCGACGTAGAAGCGCTACTTAAGCATCCGCCCGCTCAACCGGATGCTTTTCCAACCACGCGTTCTCGTCGTCCTCGAACAGCCGCGAGCGTGTCAGAAACCGCAACCCGCTCGGCCGTTCCAAAGAAAACATCCCACCATTCCCGGGCACCACATCGATGATCAACTGCGTGTGCTGCCAGTATTCAAACTGCGATTCGCTCATGTAGAACGGCACGCCGGCAATCGTGCCGAGTTTCACATCGGACGAGCCGACCATGAACTCACTCTGAGGGAACATCATCGGCGCGCTGCCGTCGCAGCATCCACCGGATTGATGAAACAGCACGGCCCCGTGTTCCGCGCATAGCTTATCGATCAAATCGACCGCCGCAGGCGTGGCGATCACGCGCGCTACTTGCTTCTCATCAGCCATCACAAGCCCTCGCTGAAAAAGAGCGAGCCGCACAAAGCGGCCCGCTCGAACGGAATGGCTATCGCCCCGTCAAACTTAGAAGAAACCGAGCGGCTTATCGCTATAGCTGACGAGCAGGTTCTTGGTCTGCTGATAGTGATCGAGCATCATCTTGTGATTTTCGCGGCCGATGCCCGATTGCTTGTAGCCACCGAACGCAGCATGTGCCGGATACGCGTGATAGCAGTTGGTCCACACGCGGCCCGCCTGGATTTGCCGGCCGAAGCGATAGGCGCGCGTACCGTCGCGCGTCCAGACGCCGGCGCCCAGGCCATAGAGCGTATCGTTGGCGATTTCGAGCGCTTCGTCTTCGTTCTTGAAGGTCGTCACGGAAACGACCGGCCCGAAGATTTCCTCCTGGAAGATGCGCATCTTGTTGTGGCCGCGGAACACGGTCGGCTTCACGTAGTAGCCCTTGCTCAGTTCGCCGTCGAGCGCATTGCGTTCACCGCCGATGAGACATTCCGCGCCTTCCTGTTTGCCGAGATCGACGTAGGAGAGGATCTTTTCCAGCTGTTCCTGCGAGGCTTGAGCGCCGATCATCGTCTTCGTATCGAGCGGATGCCCTTGCGTGATCGCAGCCACGCGCTTCAACGCGCGTTCCATGAAGCGGTCGTAGATCTTTTCGTCGATCAGCACACGCGACGGACACGTGCACACTTCACCCTGATTCAGCGCGAACATCGTGAAGCCTTCGAGCGCCTTGTCGAAATAGCTGTCGTCCGCGTTCATCACGTCGGCGAAGAAAATGTTCGGGCTCTTGCCGCCGAGTTCGAGCGTCACCGGAATGATGTTCTGGCTCGCGTACTGCATGATCAGGCGGCCGGTCGTCGTCTCACCCGTGAAGGCGATCTTCGCGATACGCTTGCTCGACGCAAGCGGCTTGCCGGCTTCGAGGCCGAACCCGTTCACCACGTTCAGCACGCCCGGCGGCAGCAGATCGTGGATCAGTTCGAGCAGCACGAGAATCGACGCAGGTGTTTGCTCAGCCGGTTTCAGCACGACGCAATTGCCGGCAGCCAAGGCAGGTGCGAGCTTCCATACCGCCATCAGGATCGGGAAATTCCACGGAATGATCTGGCCGACCACGCCGAGCGGTTCGTGAAAGTGATAGGCGACGGTGTCGTGGTCGATCTCGGAGATCCCACCTTCCTGCGCGCGGACGGCGCCGGCGAAATAGCGGAAATGATCAATGGCAAGCGGGATATCCGCAGCCATCGTTTCGCGCAGCGGCTTGCCGTTGTCGATCGTTTCAGCCACGGCGATGCGTTGCAGATTCGCTTCCATCCGGTCGGCGATACGGTTCAGGATGTTCGCCCGCTCGGTGGTCGACGTCTTGCCCCACGCGGTCTTCGCACGATGCGCGGCGTCGAGGGCAAGTTCGATATCGGCTTCGCGGGAACGCGGGATGGACGTGAACGGCTCACCGGTGATCGGCGACACGTTGTCGAAGTACTCGCCACCCACCGGTTTCACCCATTCACCGCCGATGAAATTCGCATACTGCTTTTTGTACGGGAATTCGGTAGTCAGAAACTGCATCTCTGCGTGATTCATCTGTGTGCTCCTCACATGTTTGAATGGGCTATATTCGGCGCGATATTTCGCTGGCCGCGACAGACTAGAGCCAGAACTGTGCCAATGCACCGCGCTGGTGAGCGGTGCACGCGCAGCAGGCACGCCCGCGAAGCGCGGCGCGTGGCATTGCTCACTTTGCCGGGGAATGAACGTTTCGTTTCTGACCAGGGTGCGCAGCCCTGTTCACGAATTGAACAGGGCGTGAGCGTGTAGTGCCACGATCAACCCAACGTAAGCGGCGAATCTGTTCGGCATGACAATTGCCTTCCATTTCTCCTCAATACTTCGATTTCGCAGGTCCGGTATGACGATTGAACTCCGAAGTGACAGCCTGACGGCATCGGCGCACGCGCCGCAGCCGAGCTTTTGCGTGCAGACCCGCGTCGCCTACGACGCCGACGAGCAGGCGCGCAACCTCCACGGCTGGAGCCAGACCTACGATCAACTGACCGCGGGCCGTTTCGTGGGTGGTTTGACGGAGTTGTGCATCGACCACATGCAGGTATTCGTCGAAACCACGAGCCACACGCTGCGGCAGACCTGCGAGATACAGGAGGACGCCTACTGGTTCGGCATTCCGACTTGCCCCGAGGGTTCCGGTCGTATCGACACTCAGGTGATCGCGGGCGATGCGCTGGCATTTCGTCCGGGCGGGATCGAGTTCGAGTTGCTGACTTCGGCGGGCTATCAAATTTTCGGTGTGGTGGTGAAAGGTGACGTGCTGCGCCGGTACGCGGCCGACGTCGAGCGGGTCGGTCTGGCGGACCATCTGCCGAACACGGAAGTCGTGTCGATCGGCAAGGTTCGCAAGGAGCGCCTGTGCGCCTCGCTGCGCCAGCTTCTCGATGACGGCGCGGCGAACGGCGTGCCGCTGTCCTCGTTCGCACGCAACAATTTGCAGGCGTCGGTGCTGGCGTCGTTATTCGATGTGGGCGCGTTGCCTGCCGCTGAGCAGGTTGCAATGCCTATGCGTGGGCGCCGTCAGTCGATCGTGGCAGAAGCGCGCGAGTATGTTCTGGCCAATCGCGACCGCGCGATCAATGTGCCGGAGTTATGCGAACGACTGCACGTGAGCCGGCGCACACTGCAATACTGCTTTCAGGACGTGCTTGGGATGGCACCTGCCACCTATCTGCGCACGATCCGCCTGAATGGCGCACGGCGCGATCTGTGCGCGGCGTCACACGCATCGCGTTCGGTCCAGGATGTCGCCGCGGCGTGGGGTTTCTGGCATTTGAGCCAGTTTGCGACCGATTACCGGAAGCTGTTCGGCATGCGGCCTTCCGATACGTTGAAGGCGGGGATCAATGGCCGCGCGCACGCGGATGACTATTCATTTGCGCATTAAATGCACGGCGGCATTGACGCATTGACGCATTGACGCAATAGGCCATCGCTTTCTGAGCGCACGATTAACAAAGCCTTAAGTTTCGCATTCACGTGCCGATATTAACGGTATGCGAAGTCGTATCCAGCGGGTTTTGAATCAGATAAAAAATGAAAAGTCTTTGATTAATAAAGACAATTCGTCTCTGATGAAATCTGATTAATCCGCTGCGCATAAAAACGAGCAGACTCGAATGCGACCGCCTGGAGCGCGCGCGTCGAAGTCCGGTGGGGCCAACATAACGAAGCAAATCGGGGAAAATGAAGAAACGTACCTTAAGCGCCATGACGCTCGTCATGGCGGTGACCGGTTGCGCGACGGTATCCGATCAACCGGCCAAGGTTGAAGCGCCGCAACCGCGCGTCGAGCAGACTGCGGCGCAACAGGCGCAAGCCGCGCCCGCGCTGAAGACTTTCAAGCGCAAGATCGCAATTGGCCGCTTCTCCAACGAGACGCGCTATGGCCGCACCTTCGTCACCGACTCGAGTCTCGACCCGCTCGGCAAGCAGGCGAGCGATATCCTGGCGGCGCGTCTGGTCGAGTCGAAACAGTTTATGGTGTTCGAGCGTCCGGATCTGACCAAGATCGCCGCCGAGCAGGGTTTGAACAAGGACGGCAAGATGATCGGCGTCGACACGCTGATCCTCGGTTCGGTAACTGAGTTCGGCCGAGGCACGACCGGCAAGGCGGGTTTCCTCAGCTCGACCAAGGTGCAGACGGCACACGCGAAAGTCGAACTGCGTCTCGTCGACGTGAAGACCGGTTACGTGTTCTTCTCCGCGCAGGGCAGCGGCGAGGCGAGCACCGAGTCAGGCGAGATCGCCGGCTTCGGCAGCCGCGCCGACTACGACGGGACGCTCAACGACAAGGCCATCTCCGCCGCGATCTCCGATGTGATCGGCGCGATGATGACCAAGCTCAACGAGCGCCCATGGCGAACCGACATTCTCAAGGTCGACGGCAGCACGGTGTTCATCACAGGCGGTCCGCGCCAGGGTATCCAGCCGGGCGCCACGTTGCGCGTGTACAAGCCGGGCGAATCGGTGCAAAGCGGCCAGACCGGTTTCCAGATCGCGTTGCCGGCTACACAGATCGCGACCTTGCGCGTGCTCAGCTCGTTCGGCGACAACGAAACCAATGAAGGGTCGGTCGCGCAGGTCACGAGCGGCACGCTTGCCGCGAAGAGCGCGGCCACCTACTACGTCGCGGAGTAAGCCATGCTCACAAGCCAAATGAAGCGCCGGTTCGGCGCGCTGGGAATGTCGTGCGCGCTCGCCGCGACGCTGTTGGGCGGCTGTGCGATGCCTCAATCGAAAGTGGAAACCGGCGGCACGCGGCCCACGCTCGCGCTGATCGGTGCGCCCGCTGACGCGACGCTAGTGATCGACGGCACGGTGATTGGCCAGGCGTCGCTGTACGACGGCGTGCACCGTGTGCTGACCGTCGAAGAAGGCGCGCACACGATCGAAGTGAAAAGCAATGCAGGTGTCGTGCTGAGCAAGAAGGTCTTTGCGTCGTCCGGAGAGACGATCAAAGTCGATGTGGCGAATGGTGTCAACGGGGAAAAACAACCATGATGAAAGCCTGGGTAAAGGGCGGCTGCGCAGCCGCATTGGTGGCATTGGCGAGCGGCTGCGTGCAACAGCCGGTGGCGAAGTACAACTGGGGCGACTACGAGTCCGCGATGTATAGCTACTACCAGACGCCGGCGGACAGCCACGCGTTTGCGGAGAAGCTGCTGGCCGCGATTCAGGCGTCGGAATCGGTGAACAAGAAAGTGCCGCCGGGCATGTATGCCGAGTATGGCGAACTGCTGTTGGAAGGCGGCGACAACGCCAACGCAACCAAGTATTTCGAAAAAGAAAAGGCGACCTGGCCAGAGTCGGCAGTGCTGATGACGAACATGATCCGCCTCGCTTCCACTAACCCGACCAAAAAGCCATGATGCGCATTCAATCCTTACTTCGCACGGCCTTTGCCGCCGTGATCGTGGCCGCGCTGGCCGCATGTGCGCCGGTCAAGACCGCGCAGAGACACGCCGATTACACCGCGTTCCGCGCTCAGGCACCGCATTCGATCCTGGTGGTGCCGGTGGTGAACGAAAGCGTTGACGTGGATGCGCCGGACTTCTTCCTGTCGACCATTTCGCGTCCGATCGCTGAGCGCGGGTACTACGTGTTCCCGGTCAATCTGACCAAGAAGGTCATGGCCGACGACGGTCTGTCCGACGCCAACATGGTCCACTCGAACGATCCGACCGTGCTCGGCAAGATGTTCGGCGCCGACGCGATCATGTATATCCGCATCAAGCACTGGGAGTCGAAATACGTGGTGCTGAAAACCACCACCACGGTCGAGCTCGACTATTCGCTGAAGAGCGGCACCACCGGTGAAGAGTTGTGGAAAAACCATGAGGTGCTGAACTATTCGCCGCAGGTGAATTCGAACGGCGGCTTGATCGGTGTGTTGATCTCGGCGGCAGTTGCGGCGGCCATCGAAAAGGCGAAGCCGGACTATATTCCGCTCGCCCGTCAGGCGAACTTCAGCGCCGTGGGTGTGTACGGCACGGGTTTGCCGGCGGGACCGTACGACAAGGCCTACGGCACGGATACGGCGGCATTCTGATCCGCTAACGTGAGGCGATAAAAAAGGGCGACCCGTGTGGGCCGCCCTTTTTTTTTCACTCGTCGCTGGTTCGCGAACGTGCGCTACTTGCGCAACAGCCGCAAGCCATTTGCCACCACCAGCAGGCTCGCGCCTACGTCGGCGAATACGGCCATCCACATCGTGCCCAGACCCATCACCGTCAGCACGAGGAAGACGCTCTTGATGCCCAGCGCCAGCGTGATGTTTTGCACCAGCACCGAATACGTCGCCTTCGACAGACGGATGAACTGCGGGATCTTGCGCAGATCGTCGTCCATCAACGCGACGTCGGCGGTTTCGATCGCGGTGTCGGTGCCCATCGCGCCCATCGCAAAGCCGATGTCGGCGCGTGCCAGGGCGGGAGCATCGTTGATGCCGTCGCCGACCATGCCCACCGTCGCGCCTTCCTGCGACCACTGCGCTACCGCGTTCAGCTTATCTTCGGGCAACTGATTGCCGCGCGCTTCGTCGATACCGACTTGCTGCGCGATCGCGGCAGCGGTGTGCGGGTTGTCGCCGGTGAGCATGGCGGTACGCACGCCGAGGCGATGCAACCCGGCGATGGCGGTGCGGCTCGTGTCCTTCACCGTATCGGCGACGGCGAACAACGCGAGCACACGCTCGGCATCCACCAGCATCACGACGGTTTTGCCTTGTTCCTCGAGCGCATCCAGCCGCGCCTCGAGCGACGCCGAACAGCGTCCAAGTTCTTCGACCAGCCGATGATTGCCAAGCCAATACGGCAAGCCGTCGATGTCGCCGCGCACGCCGCGTCCCGCCAATGCCTCGAACGCCTCGACCGTGGCGCCGGCGCCAACGATGCCGTCGCTTTTCGCCGCTGCCGCGATCGCCATCGACACCGGATGATCCGAGCGGCCCGCAAGGCTCGCCGCGAGTGTCCTGCAACGAACGACGTCAAGGTCGCCCAGCATCTCGAACTCGGTTTGCACCGGCTTGCCGTGCGTGATCGTGCCGGTTTTGTCGAGCGCGAGCCAGCTCAGCTTGCGGCCCTGTTCGAGATAGGCGCCGCCCTTGATCAGGATGCCCTTGCGCGCGGCAGCGGCGAGGCCGCTGACGATCGTCACCGGCGTCGAGATCACCAGTGCGCACGGACAGGCGATCACCAGCATCACTAGCGCCTTGTAGATCCATTCATGCCACTGTCCGCCGAACAGCAGCGGCGGCAGCACCGCCACGGCGAGTGCGGCAGCGAACACGATTGGCGTATAGACGCGCGCGAACTGATCGACGAAACGCTGCGTCGGCGCTTTGGTGCCCTGCGCTTCCTCGACTGCGTGAATGATGCGCGCGAGCGTCGTATTGCTGGCCGCGGCCGTGACGCGATAGTCGAACGATCCGGCCTGGTTGATCGTGCCGGCGAACACGGCGTCGCCCACGGTTTTGTCGACCGGCAGGCTTTCGCCGGTGATCGGCGCCTGATCGACGCTCGAGCGGCCCGCGATGATGTTGCCATCGAGCGCAATCCGCTCGCCTGGCTTCACGCGCACCACCGCGCCGAGCGCGATTGCCTTGAGGTCCATGGATCGCCAGCTGCCGTCGGCCTGCTCAACGCTGGCTTGCTCGGGCGTCAGTTGCATCAGACCCTGGATGGCGTTGCGGGCGCGGTCGAGCGACTTCGCTTCGATCAGTTCGGCGATTGTGAAGAGCACCATCACCATTGCGGCTTCCGGCCACTGCTGCAGGACCAGCGCGCCGGTTACCGCAATGCTCATCAGCGCGTTGATGTTGAGGTTGCCGTTGCGGATCGCGAGCCAGCCCTTCTTGTACGTCGTGAGGCCGCACGAAGCGATCGCGAGGAGCGCCAGACCCGCTGCCAGCCAGACGGGAGCGCCAAGCCAGCCGGCGGCCTCTGAGCCCACCGCGGCGATGCCTGCAAGCGCAAGCGGCCACCACGGCTTGGCCGGCGCGCGAGGGGCGGCGGCTGCCGTGTCCGGGTTCGCGTCTGCCAGTTCAGGCGTGAAGTCGAGCGAACGGAGCGCGGCGAGGATCGAATCGAGCGCGTCCGGCGCGTGCACGACGGTCAACACGCGCTGCATCAGGTTGAAGTCCATGCTGCGCACGTACGTCATGCGGCTGAATTTCTTGCGGATCAGCGCTTCTTCGGTCGGGCAGTCCATCTGCATGATGCGGATCGCGGTGCGCACGTCGCTGCCGACAACTTCCGATTGCGGGAGCTTGACCGGCACGGCTGCCGCGTGCGCCGTTCCGCAACAGCCTGCCTCGGCGTGGCCGTGGGCATGATCCGGCTCGTGAGCGTCCGATTTGGCGCCATGACTGCAACTTCCATCGTGCCCATGAGCATGTTCTTGGGACGACTCATGCGCCCCCGTTTTGGGGCTGTGAGCGCCGCTTTCACCATGCCCGTGGCTGCTGGCGCTTTCTTCGGCATGGTCGTGCACATGCCCTTCATGCCCGTGGGCACAGGCTTTGGCCTGTTCCGGGCGGTCCGCTTCGGCGAGGTTGGCGTGAGGCATGGGTGGCTTCCTGGTTCGATTTGTGGTCTAGTAAACACCTTGAAGCCACTACAAGGTCAAGGCCGCAATCCGGAGGGACCATGAAAATTGGCGAACTGGCGAAAATCGCCCATTGCACGACCGAAACCATCCGCTTCTACGAAAAAGAGGGTCTGCTGCCCGAAGCGGAGCGCACCGAGGCCAATTACCGCAGCTATTCGGCCAGACACGTCGAACGGCTGCGCTTCATCCGCAATTGCCGCGCACTCGACATGACCCACGACGAAATCCGTGCGTTGCTGCGTCTGACGGACGCGCCGGCGGACGGCTGCGGCGGCATCAATGCCCTGATCGACGAGCACATTGCGCACGTCGACACGCGTATCGACGAATTGAAGCAACTGAAAGTGCAACTGACCACGCTGCGCGAGCAATGCCACGGCGAACAGGCCGTTGAAGACTGCGGCATCGTCCAGGGCCTCACTGAAATGGACGTGAGCGCAACGCGTGCGCGGCATACGCATCTGGGCTGACGCGCTCCGCCCGCACTGCCGGCGGAGCCGACCACGGCAGTGACCGCGTTCCCGGCTGGGCCACTTATCCGGCTCACCCAATAAACAATCGAATCCAGTTGGAGAATCAACGTGTTTACCTGTAGAAACCAGCCCTGCGGCGAGCAGTGGGAGATGTCGGACGTCGTCATCAAGAATGAAGGGCAGGGGCTCCTGTTCCGTTGCCCGATGTGCGGCGCGCGCAATTACGTCGAACGTTTCGACGGGGAAGATGGCTCGGTGCTGTACGAGCAGATCGAAGGCCGTCCCGCCACCGGCCCCATGGCCGAATAGTCCCTGCCTTCAGTCTCTTCCGCCTCTTCAGTCGATAGCGAGCCCTCATCCTATGAACAGTCCCACTCAAGCCGGCGCGCCGTTTAGCCAGCTACCGCTACCGCCCGCCACGCTCGCCAACCTGACGCAGCTCGGCTACCTCGAGATGACGCCGATTCAGGCCGCGAGCCTGCCGATCGCGCTGGAAGGCAACGATCTGATCGCCCAGGCGAAAACCGGCAGCGGCAAGACCGCGGCGTTTTCGCTGGCGTTGCTCAATCGCCTCGACGTGCGCAACTTCGCCGTGCAGGCGATGGTGCTGTGCCCGACACGCGAACTCGCCGATCAGGTCACGCAGGAAATCCGCCGTCTGGCGCGCGCCGAAGAAAACATCAAGGTGCTGACGCTGTGCGGCGGCACACCGATGCGTCCACAGACCGCCAGCCTCGAACACGGTGCGCATATCGTGGTCGGTACGCCGGGCCGGATCATGGATCACCTCGAGCGCGGCAGCCTGCCCTTGCAGTCGCTCAACACACTGGTGCTCGACGAAGCCGACCGCATGCTCGACATGGGTTTCTTCGACGACATCGCGACCGTCGTGAAGCAATGCCCGAAAGAGCGGCAAACGCTGCTGTTTTCCGCGACATACCCCGAAGGCATCGCCAAACTCAGCCAGCAATTCCTGCGTAATCCGAAGGAAGTGAAGCTCGCCGAGCGGCACGACAACACCAAGATTCGTCAGCGTTTCTATGAAGTGACCGAAGACCAGCGTCTGCATGCTGTCGGTCTGCTGCTGAACCACTATCGTCCGGTGAGTACGCTGGCGTTCTGCAACACCAAGCAGCAATGCCGCGATCTGCTCGACGTGCTGCGCGCGCAGGGTTTTCATGCGCTCGCGCTGCATGGCGAACTCGATCAGCGTGAACGCGATCAGGTGCTGATCCAGTTCGCGAACCGCAGCTGCTCGGTGCTGGTTGCGACGGACGTCGCCTCACGCGGTCTCGACATCGCGGAGCTCGAAGCGGTGATCAACGTCGACGTCACGCCGGACCCGGAAGTACACGTGCACCGCATCGGCCGCACGGGTCGCGCCGATCAGGACGGCTGGGCGCTGAGTCTCGCCAGCATGAATGAAATGGGCCGCGTGGGCAGTCTCGAACAGGCGCAAAAGCGTGAGGTCGAGTGGCACAAGCTGGCCGATCTCAAGCCGGCGAGCAACGAGCGCTTGCTGCCGCCGATGGAAACGCTGCAGATTCTTGGCGGCCGCAAGGAAAAGATCCGTCCGGGCGACGTGCTTGGCGCGCTGACCGGCGAAGCGGGTTTCGCCGGTTCGCAGATCGGCAAGATCAACGTGACCGAAATGTCGACCTATGTGGCCGTGGAGCGCAGCATCGCACGCGACGCGCTGCGCAAGCTCAGCGCCGGCAAGGTGAAAGGCAAGAAGGTGAAAGTCCGCATGATGGACGACGCCTGATCGCCCGCCAGTTTGCTTTTGACGGCTGCGACCGCCTGGTCGCAGCCGGGTTGACCCGCGTCACTGCGGTGCATTGCCACGCCGCATGACCGCCGAGTATCACATTACGTCATACCTCGGCTGTTCTCCGCGCTCCCCTCTCGGCCGCCATTTCTCACACCAAACCCCCGATTTCATTGCCTTGGCCCGCTCCGGCACGGCCTTGCACGGGCCATGACGTAAACGCATGCCGCGCATGACAAAGTTTCGATTGTGACCGTTCTTTGGCTGATGCCTAATCATCGAACCGGATGGGATCGCCACGCAGTGGGCTGTCCGCGAATCCGCTGCCGGATGGAGAAAGGGAGAAAGCCTTATGCAGAGCGCCATGCAAGCCCGCTCGAAACTGCCTGACGTAGGCACGACGATTTTTACCGTGATCGGCCAACTGGCCGCGCAACACGATGCGCTGAACCTGTCACAAGGTGCGCCGAATTTCGCGCCCGACGCGAAACTGGTCGACGGCGTCGCGCAAGCCATGCGCGCCGGTCATAACCAGTACGCGCCGATGGCCGGCATCGCGGCCCTGCGCGAAGCGCTCGCCGACAAGGTCGAGACGCTGTACGGCGTGCGCTACGACCCGTCGAGCGAAGTCACGGTGATCGCCAGCGCCAGCGAAGGGCTGTATTCGACGATCAGCGCGCTGGTGCATCCAGGTGACGAAGTGATTTACTTCGAGCCTTCATTCGACAGCTACGGCCCGATCGTTCGTCTGCAAGGCGCGACGCCGATCGCGATCAAGTTGTCGCTCACCGATTTCCGCGTGGACTGGGACGAGGTCGCCGCCGCGATCACGCCAAAGACGCGCATGATCATCATCAACACGCCGCACAACCCCACCGCGACCGTGTTCAGCGAGGCCGACATTGCGCGTTTGAAGGCCGTGACGCGCAACACGGACATCGTGATTCTCTCCGACGAAGTCTACGAACACGTGGTGTTCGACGGCGCCAAACATCAAAGCATGGCCTGCGATTCTGAACTCGCTGAACGCGGCGTGATCGTGTCGTCGTTCGGCAAGTCGTATCACGTGACCGGTTGGCGCGTCGGCTATTGCCTCGCTCCCGCCGCGCTGATGGACGAGATTCGCAAAGTCCATCAGTTCATGGTGTTTTCAGCCGATACACCGATGCAGTACGCGTTTGTCGATGCGCTGGCCAATCGCGAGAGCTATCTCGGCCTGTCCGCGTTCTATCAGAAGAAACGCGATCTGCTCGCCCATGCGCTGCGCGAGTCGCGCTTCGAGTTGTTGCCGAGCGAAGGCAGCTTCTTCATGCTCGCGCGTTTCCGGGGATTCTCCGAGGAAAGCGATAGCGATTTCGTGCTGCGCCTGATTCGCGACGCGCGAGTCGCGACGATTCCGCTTTCGGCGTTTTACACCGACGGCACGGATTCCGGCTTGATCCGCCTGAGCTTCTCGAAGGACGACGCGACCTTGATCGAAGGCGCGCGGCGTTTGTGCGAAATCTGATTTGCCGGTTGTGTGAGGTTGTCGTGGCAATCGCATGAAGACCTGATCGGATCGCGGAAGGACGCGATCCGATCAACGGCGCGTGAGCCGACGGCATTTTTGACGGCAGTATGATCGACGCGCGGTCACGTCGTTACGCATGGGCGCGCTGCATGCTGCGTTACAACAATATCGAAGGAAAAGGGACCCATTATGAAATTGCTCAAGCCTCTATTGGCGCTGGCCTGCGCATTCGCATCGATTGCGGCATCGTCGGCCGCGATCGCCGCCGACACCTCGACGCTGCGTTTCGGACTCGAGGCGCAGTATCCGCCGTTCGAATCGAAAGGGCCGAACGGTGAATTGCAAGGTCTCGACATCGACGTCGGCAATGCCGTGTGCGCCGCTGCGCATATGACGTGCAAATGGGTCGAAACCTCGTTCGACGGCTTGATTCCAGCACTGCAAGGCCGCAAGTTCGACGCGATCAATTCGGCGATGAACGCTACCGAGCAGCGCCGTCAGGCGATCGATTTCACGACCGTCGTGTATCGCGTGCCGACGCAACTGATCGCGAAGCGCGACAGCGGGTTGCTGCCGACGCCGGCATCGTTGAAGGGCAAACGCGTCGGCGTGTTGCAGGCATCGATTCAGGAAAACTTCGCGAAGACGCATTGGGAACCGGCGGGCGTCACCGTCGTGCCGTATCAGGATCAGAACCAGGTGTATACGGATCTCGTGGCGGGCCGGCTCGATGCGACGCTCGTGCTTGCGCCGGCCGGCCAGACGGGCTTTCTGTCGAAGCCTAACGGCAAGGACTACGCGTTCGTCGGAGAGTCGGTCCGCGATGACAGGATCCTCGGCAGCGGCATCGCCTACGGAATTCGCAAGGGCGACACGGCGCTGCGTGACCAGTTGAACGCGGCGATCGCGAAGGTCCAGGCCGACGGCACGGTGAAGACGCTGGCAGCGAAGTACCTCGGCAATATCGACGTCACGGCGAAGTAACTGGCTGACCGTGCGCGGCGGGTGCCGCGTTACGATCGGCGCCGCGAAATTCGTTTTCGGCGTCGATCATGCGGCGCTTGAGCATCGGCACGTTGTTCACCACGCGTAAGCTGGTGCGCATGGCACTCAATGCCATTCGCCCGACCACCGGCCGATGCAGCGCGCCGCGCGCATCGAACTGCTTGCGCGATTCCGCGACCGCATGAAAGCCGTAGCGGCGCATTTCTTCCTCATAACCGGCGACGGCGTTGCGGCCCGACAGCTTGCCTTGTTGTGCATCGGCGAGACGCGCGGTGAGCAGCGCGGCATCGCGCAGCGCGGTGTTCGCGCCGACGCCGCGACCCGGCGTCATCAGATGCACCGCGTCGCCCAGGACCGTGACGTTGGTGGTCGGCCATGCGTCGACGGGAACCGACGTGCGCACATCGACGCTGAAGGTGGTGGAGGGATCCGATGCGCGAATCAGCGCGCGCAGATTGGGATGCCAGCCATCGGTCATCTGCGTCGCGAGCGCGAGTAACGCGGCCGGTGCGAGCGGTTTGGGATCGGCCGGCAAGTTGTGCAGTGCGCCCCAGACACACCACATCAGATAGTCGCGCGTGTTGTCGTAGAGCAATCCGGGCCAGCCCGAGAGCAACGCGGCGTCGTTGCTGCCGATACCTTCCTTCATTCCGCCGCCGTCCGCGCGCCACGGAAATTCCATCACGTGGATGATGCCGCCATAGCCCTTTGGTGCGTTGATCAGCGTAATGCCGTCGAGCACCTTGGGCGGCAGCAGCGCGCGTGACGTTTCGTCCATCGGCACCTTCGCGCCGATGCTGACGATGCCGGTGTTTTCAAGCTTCGCGTGTGGCAGGAGTTGGCGGCGCACCTTCGAACGCGCGCCGTCCGCACCGACCAGCAGATCGGCGCTCACGTGCGTGCCATCCGCGAAATGCGCGGTGACGCTGCCGTCGCTGTTCTGCTCGTACGACGTGAAAGTCTTGTCGAAGTGCACTTGCGCTTCGAGACCTGTCAGCAGGACTTGCCTGAGCGTCATCCGGCTGACGGATTTGCCGCCGCTCATCGATTCGTCTTCGAGCGGCACCGTGAGCAATTCGGTCATGCGCTCGGTCAGGATGTTGAAGTGGCCGGGTGTGCGCGCGCAGGTCGCGAGAAAGGTCGCATAGAGTTCGGGCGGAAGGCACGCTTCCAGCGACGCGAGTCCGTGCGGATTGATGCCGACGCGATAGCCCTGCAAGCCGTCCGCACGTGTGCGGTCGCGCTCGTAGACATTCACGTTGATGCCGGCGCGCTTCAACCCGTGCGCAAGACAGAGGCCACCGGTGCCGGCTCCGATCACGATCACATCCATGGGTTCACGGCTCATGACTTCGCCTCCTTCTTTGCGGCAGGTTGGGCCAGCCTGTACTTGTATTCGCCGGCCGGCAGCGTGAAACGTTGAGCAATCTCGTCCATCCATTCCTGGCTCCAGGTCAGCGTGCCTGCCTTCAGGTCGGCCACCACGCTGCGCACCCAGTCCAGCTCGACAACCAGTTGAGCGCGCATCAGTTCGCCTTCGAGCAGAAACAGCCGCGGCACCTCCATCTGCCTGGCTTGTGCGGTGACTTCATCGAGGCGGACCAATTCCCGTTCGAGCGCGCCGATGCGGGTGCCAAGCTGGCGACCCACGTCTTCAGGCGAGAGCAGCGGCAGGTGCGAGAGCGCGGCCGGAAAGGCAGGGAAATCCCGTGCGGGTTGCGCAAGCTGCTCACGCAACCATAGGCGGGCGGTGTCGCGGCCCGCTTCGGTGATTTCATAGACCGTGCGTTCGGGGAACGCGCCGTCGCGTTCCGTCTCGCGGACAGCGATCAGGTCGCCGCGCAATAGGCGGTCGATGGTTTGGTACAGGCTGTTGCGCTGACCGACGTTGATGACCTCGTCCTTGCCGCGTGCCTTGATGAGCTGCTGCATCCGGTACGGATGCAGCGGCGCTTCGGTCAGCATGGCGAGAACGGCGAGGGCGAGCGGAGAGTGGCGGACCATAAGCAAGGTGGTGGCAGGCTAGTCTTTGTTTATCTAGTCATAATATAACTATGTGTTTCGGGATTGGCAAGCGCGGAATGCCGGGCTTTCTCGAGGGTGCGATGCTAGCGGCTCTGGCCCGTGGCGGATTGCACCGCTACGATGTGATTCGCGCCGACGTGCACAGGCGACGAAGTGGTGATGGAATAAAGCGCATGACCGAGGAGCACGCGATGAGCGGGACGAATGACTGGAGTGATTCAGCGATGATGGCGGCGGCGCCGAAGTTCTGGCGCGACGATGCGTTGCCGTTCATCGAGGCGCGCGCCATCGAAGACGGCCGTGAAGTCTGCTATGCGAAACACTCGCACGAGACGTTCTCGATCGGGGCCGTCACTGGCGGGCGTAGCGTGTACGCGAATCGTCGCGCGAATGAATGGATCGGCGCCGGGGCGGTCGTGATGATGAATCCGGACGACGTGCACGCGTGCAATCCGGTTGCCGACGAGCGCTGGTCATATCGGATGCTGCATGTGGATGTCGATTGGCTCACGGGTTTGCAACACGACCTGGGTTTCGGCGACAACCACGCGTTTCGCGCTTTCTCGCAGACCATGACGATGGACCCGGCGTTGTTCGACGGTTTGAACCGCCTGTACGCGATCCTCGTCGACGACGATAGCGAGCCCATGCGCAAGGAAAGCGCTGCGCTTACGTTCTTCTCGGCGGTGCAGCAGACGTTGAATCCGGCACCCTTGCCGGATCACGATGCGCACGGCCAACTCGCACGCGCCGCGGAATTCATCGCCGAAAACTGCACCCGTCCGCTGAAGCTGGAGGATGTTTGCGAGGCGGCTGAGCTTTCCGCCTCGCACTTGATCCGCGCGTTCAAACAGCGCTATGGCATGACGCCGCACGCGTATCTGATCAATCGACGCATCCAGTACAGCCGCGCGCAACTCCGGCGCGGCTATCCGATTGCGGATGTTGCGCTCGATGCCGGCTTTGCCGACCAGGCGCATTTGCAGCGGACCTTCAAGCGGCTGGTTGCGGCGACGCCGGGGCAATATCGGCGTTGACGCGGTGTTGCTGGGCGGACGTAGTTGCGCTGGACCGTCGAGCGACTTGTGGCGGCGGGGCAACGGCGCAACTGAAGTAGCGGTTGCGCCCACCAGTGCGTCCGGTTGCGGCGTCACGCTATCAGCAGATACAACGCGCTTGCCGCGAGCAAAGCTGCCATCACACGATTGAACAATCTCACACGCTTCGGCTCCTGCAAATATCGGCGCAGGAACGTACCGGCATACGCCCAGCTGGCAATCGACAGATAGCAAACCACGAAGTACACGACGGTGAATTGCCAGACGAGACGGCCATCGCCATCGGCCGCATAGGCGCCCATGCCGGCTAGTGAAGCGAGCCACGCCTTCGGATTGAGCCATTGCATCGCAGCGCCGTAAGCGAATGACGGTCCGCGGGTAGGTTTATCCGCACCGAGCTTGCCGTCATCGACGGCGAGTCTGCAGGCCATATAAAGCAGGAACCCGACGCCGGCCCATTTGACGATGTCGATCAGATTGGGGAAATGCGCGAGCAATTCATGCAGACCCAAACCGATGAGCAACAACAGCAGCGTGAACCCGACGGTCGCGCCGGTCACATGCCGCATGCTCGCGGCGAGTCCATGTTGCGCGCCGGCGCTGAGCGCGACGACATTGACTGGCCCGGGAGAAATCGACGAGGCCAACGCGAAGGCGGCCATGGAGAGTAAGACGGTCATCTGATGCCTCGATACGTGAGTGCGCAGGATTTGCGACGCTCAACGGTATCGGGCGGTAGGGCGGGGTGTATTGAAGGAAATTGCTTTCAGTGCAGCGAATCCGCGGCACCGCAGCACTTCTTGAATTTCTTGCCGCTGCCGCAAGGACAGGGATCGTTGCGGCCGACCTTGGGTTCGGTGCGCTGGATCGTGGCGGCTAGCGCCCGTTCGTAAACGGCTTGCCGGTAGGGAAGCCAGAAACGATAGATCGCGGCGACGCTGGCGGGGATCTCTTTGGTGAGGGTTTCACGCTCTTGCGGAGTGTCGACAAAATCTAGTACTTCCTCCGGGAGATCCAGTGCGCCCATCAGCCGAATCGGCTCCAGCCATTTCCGGCCCTGCTCGTTATCGATCAGCGCTTGCCAGTCCGGCTCAATGAGCATGAGACCTTGCATGAAGCCCATTGCCCATGCTTCGCCGTCAATGTATTCGCAGTCGTCGTCACCAACGCGGCTGATGCCGAAAACCGGTTCGAACCCATCGGGGTCGTTCTCCAGATCGGCAATGATGCCGTTCATGTGCCGCAAGATCAGCCCGAGAATGTGCTCCGCCTGAGCCGCTGTTTCGAATGCGGGCGTGTCTTCCTCGCTGGGGCCCCACACGCCCGGCAGCCAGTAACTGGGTGATACGGTAGTCGGCCCGATGGCCAACGCGGTCAGATACCCGTCGAGGCCCATGATCGTCAGCGTCTCATCCGACGTTGCGTCGGAAATCAGAAACTCGTCGAGTTCGTCGAACTCTTTTTCGGAGAGAGGCGTGCCTAAATCGGCGGGCTTGAGTTTTGATTTGGACATGGCGAGACTCCGGCGCTTCGAATCGTGGATCCCGACGACATGTCGGGGGATGCGGAATCGGCTTGTTCGTGCGGCACCTGTCCCGCAAAGCAAAAAGCCCAGTCGCAAGGACCGGGCTTTTCGTTGAATCTTTGGTGGGGCGTGAGTGACTCGAACACTCGACCTACGGATTAAGAGTCCGCTGCTCTACCAACTGAGCTAACGCCCCCAACAGAAGCGAGATTATGCCGAAACTTTCCGAGATTGCCAAGCCCCTTTAGCAGATTTCTTAAAAAAATCTGCAAGGGCGGCGACCTGGCATTCGCACCGTCTGGCGCAAGCACCGGGAAGGCGCGCGGCTCACCGTCCCGGTATCATGTCGCGGATACCTTGCCGCACGAAGCGTCGCGCGGCTTTCGACCGGGGGCCGCCATGGATGACAAAGAAATTATCGAGCTGCTCGACCGCATCCTCGCGCCCTGGGTCCGCGCGCTCACACTGACTCCGGTCAAGGTCGACGAAGAGGGGGCGACGTTGCGCCTGCCGTTTTCCGGCGGGCTGCGCCATTCGGGCGGCGTGATCTGCGGTCAGGTCTTTATGGCGGCGGCCGACACGGCAATGATCGTTGCGATTTCGGCCGCGCTCGGCGGCTTCAAGCCGATGAGCACGGTGTCGCTCAACATCAGTTTCATGCGCGCGGTCCGCAACGGCGACGTGCTGATCACCGCGCGCGTGCTGCGCATGGGTCGCAACCTCGTGTTCGGCGAGGTCGAGTTATTCGACGAAGCAGGCAACATGGCCGTCCACGCCACCACCACCTACGCGCTGCTCGACTGAAGCCTGAAACAGGCCGCAAGCCGCATTAGAGGAAAAAGCCAAGATGTTCGATCAGGTCGTATTCGCCGGCGGCGGCAATCGCTGCTGGTGGCAGGCGGGTTTCTGGGACGTAGTGCAGCCGGAGTTGCATATCCGTCCGCGCGTCATCGCTGGCATTTCGGCTGGCGCCGCCACCGCGTGCATGCTCTACACGCGCGATTCCGACTGGGTCATGCGCTATTACGAAGACGCGCTGCGCCACAACACCCGCAACGCTTACTGGGGCAATCTGTTGCGTGGCGAATCGGTGTTTCCGCATTACCGGATCTATCGGCAGGCGTTGCTCGACATCTACCGTGACAAGTTCGCGACGCTTGCCGACGCGCCCGAAATCCGCATTGGCGTGTCGCATTTGCCTCGCTGGCTTGGCGCGCGCAGCGCCGTTGCCGCGGGTCTGATCGCGTACAACATCGAGAAATACGTGCGAAAGACGCTGCATCCAACGCTCGGTCAGACGCTTGGCTTTCATCCGGAATTCGTGCGCGCGCAGGATTGCGCGACGGTCGAGGATCTTGCCGATCTGATCCTGCAATCGTCCAGTACGCCGCCGTTCACGCCGGTTTTGCGGCGCAATGGCCGGCCGGTGCTCGACGGCGGGATGGTCGACAACGTGCCGGTCGGCGCGCTCGACGCCGACGCACCCGGCAACGTGCTGGTGATGGTCACGCGGCTTTATCCGCGGCCGCAGATGTTCGTCGTGCCGCACGGCGTGCAGCAACGGCTCTATGTGCAGCCGTCGCGCAAGGTGCCGATTTCGAGCTGGGATTACACGAGCCCGTCGCAGATGGTGCACGCGTACAACCTCGGCCGCGCGGACGGCGAGGCCTTTCTCGAACGCATGCCCGATTTGCTGGAGGCCGGCGCGCACGAAGCGCGCTGAGGTGGGCGCGACTAACGGGGCGGCGCGGTTTTTCTGAACGCGTTGCCGGGCTCACAGGCCACGCGCCGACCAGATTGGCGCGCAGATTGAAGAAGCCGAAACAACAACTGCGAAGGATAGGCTCGCGTGGTTAGCTAACGCCTGAGACTACCGCCGACGCCCGCCCTGCAACGCCTCCGGATTCGCCATGCTGGCCGTATCGCCGGCGTCGAAAGCCAGAATGTTCTGGAAGGCCGCGGTGAAATACAACTCGTAGCTCTCACGCTCCACGTAGCCGATGTGCGGCGTGCAGATCACGTTCTCCATGCGCAGCAGGCTGTAGCCCTGCAGAATCGGCTCGCTTTCGTAGACATCGATCGCGACCATCCCCGGGCGGTTGCGCGACAACGCATTCACCAGGGCGTTTTCGTCGAGCAGTTCGGCCCGGCTCGTGTTCACGAGCAACGCGGTCGGCTTCATCCGCATCAGGTCTTCCTGCTTGACGATGCCGCGCGTGTCGTCATGCAGACGCAGGTGCAACGACAGCACATCGCTCTGCTCGAACAGCGCCTCGCGGCTCTCGGCCACGCCATAGCCGTCCGCGCGCGCCGCTTCGCGCGAATGCTCGCGGCCCCAGATCAGCACGTTCATGCCGAACGCCTTGCCGTATCCGGCAAGCAGTCGGCCGATCTTGCCGTAACCCCAAATCCCGAGCGTCTGACCGCGCAGCACCTGGCCCAAACCGAAGTTCGGCGGCAGCACCGACGTCTTCAAACCAGACTGCTGCCAGGCTCCTTGCTTAAGGTTTGCTACGTATTGCGGAATCCGTCGTTGAGCCGCCATGATGAGGGCCCACGTCAGTTCGGCCGGCGCGATCGGCGAGCCGCTGCCTTCCAGCACGGCAATGCCACGCTCGGTACAGGCTGCCAGATCGATATGGCTGGAGACTTTGCCGGTCTGGCTGATCATGCGCAAACGCGGCAATTTGTCGAGTAGTTGCGAGCTGATGCGGGTGCGTTCGCGAATCAGGACGAGCGCGTCGACTTCGGCAAGACGGCTTGCCAGTTGGCCGAGGCCGCGCACCGTGTTGTTGAAGACCTTGACCTCATGGTCGGCCAGCAGTTGAAAGCAGTCGAGCTTGCGGACGGCGTCCTGGTAATCGTCGAGGATGGCAATCTTCATGGTATGTGTCTTGCGGCGCACCATGGCGGTGCGGAACGGAGTGTTATGCTGACTGTCCCATCATGTGACTCAGGTCACATGATGGTCTGGCTGAATGCCTTACCGTAGAAGCTGCCGCGTAGAACGGCAGCGCCACGGCAAGGCCGATTGACATCGTTTTTAACAGTTTGTTGCGTGTTGAGGCAAGCCGCTTTACAGACGGTTGCAGAAGCCGTCTGCGGACACCTCCGCGCAACAGGCTGTGTAGCCCACGATGACCTGCACAAATTGCACGTCGGCTTGTAGGAATGTCGGCGTGATGAATTGAACGCCTCTCGTATGCAGCGTCGCTGGGCTTGTACCGTTTTTCTATTGCTTTCAAAACGGAGACAGGTCGATGAATCATCCCTCATTCGAAGGACAGCCCGTTAGCGAGGTGTCCGTAGGGGCGCCCGAGTGGGTCAAACACCGAAAACTGATCGACTGGGTCCAGCGCGTTGCCGCCATGACCAAGCCCGATCGAATCGTCTGGTGTGACGGTTCGCAGGAAGAATACGACCGCCTGTGTGCCCAGATGGTCGAAGCCGGCACCCTCAAGAAACTCAATCCCGCCAAACGTCCCAATTCCTATCTGGCATGGTCCGATCCGTCGGACGTGGCGCGTGTCGAAGATCGCACGTTTATCTGCTCGCAGCGCCGGGAAGACGCCGGACCAACCAACAACTGGCTCGAGCCGGCCGAGATGCGTTCGACGCTCGACGGCCTGTTCGACGGCGCCATGCGCGGACGCACCATGTACGTGGTGCCGTTCTCCATGGGCCCGCTCGGTTCGCCGATCGCGCATATCGGCGTCGAGTTGAGCGACAGCCCGTATGTCGCGACCAACATGCGCATCATGACGCGCATGGGTCGCAAGGTGTATGAGGTGCTGGGCGAAGACGGCCCGTTCGTGCCGTGCGTGCATTCGGTCGGCGCGCCGCTCGCAGCGGGCGCGAAAGACGTGCCGTGGCCGTGCAACGAGACCAAATACATCGTCCATTTCCCCGAAACGCGCGAAATCTGGAGCTACGGCTCGGGCTACGGCGGCAATGCGCTGCTGGGCAAGAAGTGCTTTGCGCTGCGTATTGCTTCCACGATGGGCCGCGACGAAGGCTGGCTCGCCGAGCACATGCTGGTTCTCGGCGTGACGTCGCCGCAAGGGCATAAGCATCACGTCGCGGCGGCGTTTCCGTCGGCTTGCGGCAAGACCAACTTCGCGATGCTGATTCCGCCGGAAGGGCTGAACGGCTGGAAAATCTCCACGATCGGCGACGATATTGCATGGATCAAGCCGGGTAAGGACGGCCGTCTATACGCGATCAACCCGGAGGCGGGCTACTTTGGCGTCGCGCCTGGCACGAGCGAAAAGACCAACTTCAACGCGATGGCCACGTTGAAGGAAAACGTCATCTTCACGAACGTCGCGCTGACCGACGACGGCGACGTCTGGTGGGAAGGCATGACCGATGTGCCGCCCGCGCACCTGATCGACTGGCAGGGCAAGGACTGGACGCCGGCGAGCGCGAAGGAGAGCGGGCGCAAGGCCGCGCACCCGAACGCCCGCTTCACGGCGCCGGCGTCGCAATGTCCGTCGATCGATGCCGACTGGGAAAACCCGGTGGGCGTGGCGATCGATGCGTTCATTTTCGGCGGCCGCCGTTCGACTACCGTGCCGCTCGTCACTGAAGCGCGCAACTGGGTCGAAGGCGTCTACATGGCCGCCACCATGGGCTCGGAAACCACCGCGGCGGCGGCGGGGCAGCAGGGCGTGGTGCGCCGCGACCCGTTCGCGATGCTGCCGTTCTGCGGCTACAACATGAGCGACTACTTCGGACACTGGCTGAAAACCGGCGAGCGTCTCGAAAAACTGAACGCGAAGCTGCCGAAGATCTTCTGCGTCAACTGGTTCCGCAAGGGCGCGGACGGCAAGTTCGTCTGGCCGGGTTTCGGCGAGAACATGCGCGTGTTGAGCTGGATGGTCGGGCGCATCGAAGGCAAGGCGCAGGGCGAAGAGCACGCATTCGGCGTGTCGCCGCGCTATGAAGACATCGACTGGAGTGGTCTGGATTTCAGCCGCGAGCAATTCCAACAGGTGATCTCCGTCGACGACGCGGCCTGGCGCGCCGAACTCGCGCTCCATGCCGAGCTGTTTGACACGTTGCAGCAAGGTTTGCCGTCGGCTCTGACCGAGGCAAAACGCGCGCTCGAAGGAAAACTCGCTGCCTGATCAGGTGAGTATTCACTTCGCACGGAAGCCGCCTTCGGGCGGCTTTTCTTTGCTGGTCCGACCCCGCATCGCGACTTTTCCTGATTTCACCAAGGCCGGATGACCTTTGCGTCTGTTCGAACAAAAAAGACAGTGCAAGCTGCAGCGCAGCAGATTGTTGCCTTTGTCGGAATAATCGAGGTTCGAGCCCCGCACTGGGGAACACAGTCGCACAAATATCGACAATATTTCGGCATTCCCGGGCAACTTCTGCACGATTTCGCGAGTCGTAGGAGAATTCCAAGTTCGCTTCACTGGTTTTCACTAATTGTCAGGAAGCTGTAACACGGCAGGAGTTGTCCTATGGATCATTTGCAGTCGATGCGAGTTTTCGTCAAAGTGGCGGATCTCGGCAGTTTTGCCCGCGCTGCGAGCGCGATGGATATTTCCAACGCAGTTGCCACCCGTCACGTTGCGGATCTCGAAGGCCGTCTTGGTACGCGGCTGCTCAATCGCACAACCCGCAGCTTGTCTCTGACCGAATCCGGCCAGGTTTATCTTGAGCGCGCGCGCCAGATTCTCGACGAACTTGAAGACGTCGAGCAGATGGTGGTCGCGCGCAATCACGAACCCGTCGGCACGTTGCGAATCGTCGCACCGGTCGTGTTCGGGTTGCATAACCTTGCGCCCGTGCTGCAGACGTACGCGGAGCGCTATCCGAAAGTCATTCCCGATGTCACGCTGGTCGACCGCCAGGTCGATCTGGTCGAAGAAGGTTTCGACGTGGGTGTCGTGGTCACGCGGCAAATGCGCAGCGCGAGCATTGTCACGCGGCGTTTGACCACCGGTTGCATGACGGTGTGCGCGACGCCCGCATACCTGGAAAAACACGGCACGCCCACGCGTCCCGAGCATCTGCTCGAGCACCCGTGCCTGAGCTTGCCGTCCGAGTATTGGGGCGACGAGCGGGTGTTCACGGGTTCTGAAGGCGAAGTGCGGGTGCGGCCGTCCAACGTCATCGTGGCGAACAACACCGAAATGCTGCGGCAGTTCGCGTTGCTCGGCATGGGCATCGCGATTCTGCCGAGCTATCTGATCGGCCGCGACATGACGCGCGGCAGGCTCGTGCGTTTGCTCGGCGATTTCCGTTTGCCGCAGGTCGAGATCAACATCGCGTATCCGAGCCGCCGCCACCTGCCGGCGAAGGTGCGTACGTTCATCGATCACCTGGTCGAGCATTTCAGCCAGACGCCGAACAGCCTGCTCGGCGAGCAGTGGATCAAGGACGGGCTAGGCCGGCCCGCCACGTCCGCAGCACTCGATTCCGCGGATCACATGCCGCCGGAAGCGTTCGATGGCGCTGAACCGCTGTCACGGCTACTGGACAGCGAGTTGTCGCCGCTGCCGAAGACGTTGGCAAAGACGACGAATCGTCCACGGCCCACTGCTCTTTCGCCGCTTTAAGCATTCGTGCGATAGCACCGGCGGCGCTGAGGCAAGCGCAGGTCGGTGCTCCAAAACAAAAGGCGCAGTCACTTCACGTGACTGCGCCTTTTTTCTGGGCGGGAATGAGGCGAGCCGGGATCTGGGTACCTCCCGGTTGCCTGCTCGATTTACTTACGAACCCGTCTTACGCGCGACCGCTTTCTTGGCCGGCGCCTTCTTGGCGGCAGCGGTCTTTGCAGCAGCAGTCTTCGTAGCGGGCGCTTTCTTCGCCGCGACCTTCTTGGCGGGCGCCGCCTTCACTGCGACCGGTGCGTCTTCGTCGTCCGACTCCGGCGCTGCCTTGGCTGCAGTCTTTGCTGCGGCCGTCTTCGCAGCCGTCTTGGCCGACGGCTCTTTCTTCTCAAATTCGAAGCCGATCTTGCCGTCGTTCTGCTTGACGAGGAACGCCTTGAAGTTGCGGCCGGTGCGCGACGACTTGAAGTTCGTCAGCAGGTCGGTGCGTCCTTCCTCGAGCAATTTCGCCATCTGCTCACGCGCAATTTCCTGCTGCAGAATCACCTTGCCCGAGCGGAAGTCGCAGGTCTTCGGATTGGCGACCGAGTTTTCGCAGACGTAGCTCATGCCGTGTTCGAACACGCGGCCCTTGCACTTCGGACACGCGCCCACCGCCTGTTGATCGGAGAAGTCAGGCGGTTCACCGTCTTCGCCGCCCGAATCCTGACCGAAGTCGAACTCGAGCTTGTAGTTCTTGATCTCGTCATCGAGCGAGAGTTTGAGGATCGCAGAGAACGGGCGGCCCATCTTGCTGCGGAAACCCGACAGCGGTCCGATCGTCTTGTTCTGCAACAACTCTTCAACTTCCGGGATTTCGAACTGACGACCGCCTGGAATCTTCGAGATCGAGAACTCGCACTTCGAGCACGCAAAGCGCCGGTAGTTTTCCTTCACCTGTCCGCCGCAATTCGGACACGGTGTTTGCAACGTCGCGTAATCGCCCGGGATCGTGTCCGAATCGTACTCTTTCGCGCGCTTGACGATGGTCTGTGTCATGCGGGCGATTTCCTGCATGAACGCGTCGCGCGGCAGGTTGCCGCGTTCCATCTGCGAGAGCTTGTATTCCCACTCGCCGGTCAATTCCGGCGCGGTCAGTTCCTTCACGCCGAGGCCGCGTAGCAGCGTCATCAGCTGGAATGCCTTGGCGGTCGGAATCAGATCGCGGCCTTCGCGGATCAGATACTTTTCGCCGAGCAACCCTTCGATGATGGCCGCGCGCGTGGCCGGCGTGCCGAGCCCCTTGGCCGCCATCGCTTCGCGCAACTCGTCGTCTTCGACCAGCTTGCCCGCGCCTTCCATGGCCGACAGCAAGGTCGCTTCGTTGTAGCGCGCGGGCGGCTTCGTCACCAGTTGCTGGGCGGCGATCTTGTCCGTCTTGACCTTCTCGTCCTTCTGCACCGGCACGAGGTTCGCGTCTTCGCCGCTGATTTCGCGGCCATAGACCTGCAACCAGCCCGGTTCGACCAGCACCTTGCCTTCAGTCTTGAAGTGATGGCCGACCACTTCCGTGATCCGCGTCGTCACCTTGTATTCGGCAGCCGGGAAGAACACCGACAGGAAGCGTTTTACGACGAGGTCGTAGAGCTTCTGTTCCGGTTCGGACAGATTCTTCGGCGCCTGCAGCGTGGGGATGATTGCGAAGTGGTCGCTGATCTTCGAGTTGTCGAAGATGCGCTTGTTCGGTTTCACCCAGCCCTTGTCGAGCACCTGCTTGGCAAACGGGAGATAGTTGTTGCTCTCCTTGAGCATGCCGAGCGTCTGCTTGACCGTCTCCATATAGTCTTCCGGCAGCGCGCGCGCGTCGGTCCGGGGATAGGTCAGCACCTTGTGCTTTTCGTACAGCGCCTGGGCGAGGCCCAGCGTGTTCTTTGCCGAGAAGCCGAAGCGTCCGTTGGCTTCACGCTGCAAGCTGGTCAGATCGAACAGCGCTGGCGATAGTTGCGTGGACGGCTTCGATTCTTCCGTCACCGTGCCGATCTGGCCACGGCAGGCAGCGACGATCGTCTCGGCCGCGGGCAGTGCCCACAGGCGCGAATCGCGCTTTTCAGGATCGAACTCGTCGCGCTTGAATTTCGGATCGAACCAGCGGCCTTCGTAGAAGCCGCCCGCGCAGACGAAATCCGCCTTCACTTCCCAATAATCGCGCGGCACGAAACGGCGAATCTTTTCTTCGCGCTCGACGACGATCGACAGCGTCGGCGTCTGCACTCGCCCGACCGTGGTCAGGAAGAAGCCGCCGCCCTTGCTGTTGAACGCGGTCATGGCGCGCGTGCCGTTGATGCCGACCAGCCAGTCGGCTTCCGAGCGGCAGCGCGCCGCATCGGCGAGCGGCTGCATTTCTTCGTCGCTGCGCAGGCGGGCAAAGCCGTCGCGGATCGAACCGGCTGTCATCGACTGAAGCCACAGGCGTTGAACCGGTTGCCTGGCTTTCGCGTGCTGCGCGATCAGGCGGAAAATCAGCTCACCCTCGCGCCCCGCGTCACATGCGTTGATCAGACGATCGACGTCTTTACGCTTGAGCAGCTTGGTCAGCACCTTCAGGCGCGACTCGCTCTTGGCGATCGGATTCAGATCGAAATGCGGCGGAATGACGGGCAGGTTGGCGAAACTCCACTTGCCGCGTTTGACTTCATAGTCTTCGGGCGCGGCGATTTCCAGCAAGTGGCCGACTGCCGAGGAAAGCACGTAGTCGTCGCTTTCGTAGTATTCGTCATGCTTGGTAAAACCGCCCAAAGCGCGCGCGATGTCGTTCGCGACGGAAGGCTTTTCGGCGATGATCAGTGCTTTGGACATGACTCGATGTGAGGTTGGTAGATCCGGGTTGATGGCCTTGAGTGCGCATGAATTAGCGCGACCCTCGTTTGCGACCTTTGCGACCCAATAACGACCGCTTTATAGCACACGGCGCGAACGCGGCGTGTCAAGTGCCATAAAAAGCGCGCCATGATAATTGCGTGCCCAGTAATTGGGCAAGCTGCGGAAAACGCGCTGTGTGCCGCTTGCAACGCCCGTGCCGCAAGGTTCAGCGGCGAGCGGCCACATTCACGCGACGGCGAGCGCGGGCCGTAGTTTGGGCGCGCCGCTGACGCCGGGAACGGCTGTCAAGTCAGACAACATTCGCTCCACAATCGCGGCCTGCGGTAAAACCGTGCCAAAAAAACGTGTCGTTACGGAGTCTTCGATCAGGATGGTCGGGAAATTCTCTACGTCCAGATCCTCGAAGCGGTCCGCATGGGTTTCGATGTCGATCCATGCGAAACAGATCTCCGGGTGCTTGTCCGCCAGCCGGTCAAAGGCATCCCGATACTCACGGCAGGTTCCGCACCACTCCGCGCAGAGGCAGGCCACGAACAGCGTGTCGGGTTCGTTGACGCGCTCGGCGATCCGGTCTTGGTCGGTGTCGAGATTCAGCGCGGGCATGGTGGTTCCTTGCGTACTTTTGTCAGGTGCTTTGGCGCGAATGTAGCATGGCCAATCCCGAATGGTGGTCAACCCTGGTCAAGACGGGGTCAGCTGTGGGTGGCTCGCATGAAGCGGCCGCCGGGCAGCGCGGTCACCTGGCCGGCGAGTTCGAGCTGCAGCAGCGTGCTTTGCAATGCCGCGTCTCCCATCTCGGTGCGGGAGGCAAGAATTTCAAGCGTGGCGGGGGCGTGGCCGAGTGCGTCGAGGAGTTGCAGCGCTTCGGCACTCACGGCTGGCGGGGCCATGGATGATTTCGGCGCCGCTGCCGATTCTGGCCGAGTCGCGGCTGAGGCTGGCGCGGCCACCGAATCCGGTTGATTTGCCACCGACGCCAGTCCTGCTGAGGCATCTCGCACGCCCGCGTCGCCCCAAAGCATCGCCTGCCCGCTGGCTGCCTTCGCAGCCACAGGCTTGGCGAAGCCCAATTCCTCCAGCACTTCGTCGGGCGTTTCCACCAACCTGGCGCCCTGCTTGATGATTCGGTGACAACCGCGCGACAACGGTGCGTGGATCGAGCCGGGCAACGCGAAAATATCGCGTCCCATTTCATTGGCGAGCCGAGCCGTGATCAGCGAGCCCGAGCGCATGGCGGCCTCGACGATCACCACCCCGCTGACGAGGCCGGCGATCAAGCGGTTACGTTGCGGAAAATTGGCGGCGCGCGCCGGCGTGCCCAGCGGCCACTCCGAAAGGATCGCGCCTTGCGCTGCGATCTGCCGCGCCAGCGCGTGATGCGCGGCCGGATACACAAGGTCCGCGCCGGTGCCGATCACGGCCACCGTGCCGCCGGCGCCTTCCAGGCCGCCCCGATGCGCGGCACCGTCGATGCCCAGCGCCAGTCCCGACACGATCGTGACGCCCGCCTGCGAAAGCTCACGCGCGAAGCGCTCAGCGTCTTCAGCGCCTTGCGGTGTCGCGCTGCGGCTGCCCACCAGGGCGACCGCCCTCGTATGCAACAGATCCAGCCGGCCCTTTATATATAGCAGCGGCGGCGGATCGGGCATGGTCAGCAGCGCTGGCGGGTAGGCCGGATCGTCGAGGGTGACCACGTGGTTGCCGGCCAGCGCGCGCCACGCGATCACCGCGTCGAGTTGCGCGTCGAAGTCTGGACCAGGCGGCGCCAGCACGGCGCGCGCCGCGGCCTCGCCCGCGATCCCGGCAAGTGCCTCGGACGATCGATTGAAGATCGCTTGCGGCAGTCCAAAAGCGCCCAGCAGCAGACGCAGGGCCGCGGGTTTCAGCCCCGGCGCGAGCGAGAGCCGCAGCCAGGCGGCGAGTTCAATATCGGTTGCGGGCAAGGTACGCATTGAAAGTCGATCCTCTTACAGGGCCAGCGGGCAGGCGGGCGCCATGCTAAAATTTTCATCATCCGAAATAACTGCAGCGCCGCGCCCACCCGCGCGGGCTCGTCGTTTGGCGCATGTGGCGCGTTGAATCGAACCGGTTCGACAGCCTCTATCCTCTGCGTTACGCGATGCGCCCACAACCTGGCCGAATGGCCAACGCTAGCCTTCCACCGGTCAGCGGCGCCGAAAAAACACACTTAAGATCATGGCTTTACTGAATATTCTCAATTACCCGGACAAGCGGCTGCACAAGATTGCGAAGCCGGTCGAAGCCGTCAACGACCGCATCCGCAGGCTCGTCGCCGACATGGCCGAGACGATGTACGCCGCGCCCGGCGTCGGCCTCGCCGCGACCCAGGTGGACGTCCATGAGCGCGTGATCGTGATCGACGTGTCGGAAGCGCACGACGAACTGCTTGCACTGATCAACCCGGAAATCGTCTGGTCGAGCGACGAGAAGGAAGTGTCGGAAGAGGGCTGCCTCTCGGTGCCGGGCATTTACGACAACGTCGAGCGTGCCGAGAAAGTGCGCGTGCGGGCGCTGAACGAGAAGGGCGAAACCTTCGAGCTCGATTGCGAGGGGTTGCTGGCCGTGTGCGTGCAGCACGAAATGGATCACCTGATGGGCCGCGTGTTCGTCGAGTACCTGTCGCCGCTCAAGCAGACGCGCATCAAGAGCAAGATGAAGAAGCTCGCCCACGCGATGTAACGCGCGTCCACCTCGCCTACTGCCTCCCTTCATGAGTCATTCGTTGCGCGTCATCTTTGCCGGCACGCCGGAGTTCGCCGCGGCGGCACTGGCCGCGATCCACAGTGCCGGTTTTCCGGTGCCGCTCGTGCTGACCCAGCCCGACCGGCCCGCGGGTCGCGGGATGAAATTGCAGGCAAGTCCGGTCAAGCGCTACGCGCAGGAACATGGGCTTGCCGTCGCGCAGCCGCCTTCGTTGCGTCGTGCCGGCAAATATCCGGCCGAAGCCTCCGCCGCGATCGATCAATTGCGCGCCACGCAGCACGACGTGATGGTGGTGGCCGCCTACGGTCTGATCCTGCCGCAGGAAGTTCTCGATATTCCGCCGCTGGGTTGCATCAACATTCACGCGTCGTTGTTGCCGCGCTGGCGCGGCGCCGCGCCGATTCATCGGGCGATCGAGGCGGGCGATGCGGAAACCGGCATCACGCTGATGCAGATGGATGTCGGCCTCGACACCGGCGCGATGATTTCCGAAGCACGCACGCCAATTGCCTCCGACGACACGACGGCCACTCTCCACGACCGCCTCGCGCAAGACGGCGCGAAGCTGATCGTCGAAGCGCTGATCGAACTCGAGCGCAGCGGCAAGCTGGCGGCGACGCCGCAACCCGCGGACGGCGTGACCTACGCGGAAAAGATCGGCAAGCACGAGGCTGCGCTCGACTGGCGCAAGCCGGCCGCGACCCTCGCGCGCCAGGTGCGCGCGTTCGACCCGTTTCCCGGTGGCGTGGGCACGCTGGAAGACGGTACGTCGATCAAGATCTGGGCAGCGGTCCCGGTCGAGGCGCAAGGCAACACGGCGCCCGGCACGATCGCCGAGGTCTCTCCGGAAGGCGTCGTCGTTGCCTGTGGCGAAGGCGCTTTGCGCCTTATCCAATTGCAGAAACCCGGCGGCAAGCGTTTGCCGGTGCGCGATTTTCTGGCCGGCGCCACGCTGGTCCCGGGCCAGCGTTTCCAGCTTCCCGAAGCAAAATAACACCCTTGCGCATAGCTTGAACATCGTCCGTTCGGCCGATGTTCAAGCGCCCCGCTGCAAGCCTGCAGCGCGGTAAAATTGTTCATGCAACGGCGCGCGCCTAGAGGATAGGATCCCCATGTTTGGCATCACCCATTTCGAATTTTTCGTCGTCGCGGTTTTTCTGCTGAACGTGACGCCCGGTCCCGACACGGCTTACATCGTCGGGCGCAGCGTCGCGCAGGGCCGTGGCGCGGGGCTAATGTCCGCGCTCGGCATCTCCGCCGGTTGCTGCGTTCATTCGCTTGCCTGTGCGTTCGGCTTGACGGCGCTGCTGGCCGCTTCGGCCACCGCGTTCACCGTCATCAAGTTCGTCGGCGCCATATATCTGATCTATCTCGGCGTGCGCCTCGTTTTTGCCAAGCCGGCGGTCGATCCTGCGGTGGGCGAAGCGCGCGCTGCCGGCGCGCCGAAGTCGCTGCGTCAATTGTTCCTGCAGGGTTTCTGGACCAATGTGCTGAACCCTAAGGTCGTGCTGTTTTTCGTGTCGTTCTTTCCGCAATTCGTCACCGCGGGCAGCGACCATAAGGCGCTGGCGTTCCTCACGCTCGGCGGGGTGTTCGTCGTGATGAGCATGGTCTGGAACAGTTTTGTCGCGTGGGTCGCCGGCAGCGTGACCCAGCGCTTCTCCGGCAAGCCGTTGGTGAAGCGGTGGATGGACCGCGGTGTCGGTAGCGCATTCGTCGGCTTGGGCATCAAGCTCGCTACCGCATCAAGATGATTGAATTTTCCTCACGCGCCCATATCTAACATTTCGCTTACAATCAGCCGCCGCGATCATGCGGCGCAGATATGAACCCGCGTTAGGGCAAGGAGTTGCAGACATGTTCAATTGGGTCAAAACCGCGATGTTGATGGCCGCGATCACGGCCCTTTTCATCGTGATCGGCGGGATGATCGGCGGGTCGCGCGGCATGACGATCGCGCTCGTGATCGCCCTTGGAATGAATTTCTTTTCGTACTGGTTCTCGGACAAGATGGTTCTGCGCATGTACAACGCGCAGGAAGTCGACGAAAACAGTGCGCCACAGTTCTACCGCATGGTGCGCGAACTCGCCACCCGCGCCAATCTGCCGATGCCGCGCGTCTACCTGATCAACGAAGACGCGCCGAACGCGTTCGCCACCGGCCGCAATCCGGAGCATGCGGCCGTCGCCGCCACCACCGGCATCCTGCGCGTGTTGTCCGAGCGCGAAATGCGTGGCGTGATGGCGCACGAACTGGCGCACGTGAAGCATCGCGACATCCTCATCTCCACGGTTTCGGCGACCATGGCGGGCGCCATTTCCGCGCTCGCAAACTTTGCGATGTTTTTCGGCAGCCGCGATGAAAACGGCCGTCCGACGAACCCGATCGCAGGCATTGCTGTCGCGCTGCTCGCGCCGATCGCCGGTGCGTTGATTCAGATGGCGATTTCGCGCGCGCGTGAATTCGAAGCGGACCGTGGCGGCGCGCAAATTTCCGGCGATCCGCAAGCGCTCGCCTCGGCGCTCGACAAGATTCATCGTTACGCGAGCGGCATTCCGTTCCCCGCAGCCGAGCAGCATCCGGCCACCGCGCAGATGATGATCATGAATCCGCTGTCGGGCGGCGGCATCGCGAATCTGTTCTCGACGCACCCGGCTACCGAGGAACGCATCGCGCGGTTGATGGAAATGGCGCGCACCGGGCGCTTCGAGTAACGGGCGCACTCGCCCGGCGAACGAGAGGCGAGTCTGCGGACTCGCCTTTTTGCTTGAGCACAGGGAAATCCGGGATGGCAGCGGCGCAGCCGGACGCGGCCCATGCGGAGTCCTTTCGCTCCGGATGCTGTGCCGCGCCGTGTCGCCGACCGTTCGCTGGCGGGTCCTTGCCCTATTGCTCGCGCGCCGGCAGGCGCGGCTACGCCTTGGGGTTGTGATCCGCCCTCGGCGGCCCCTATCCCGCGCCACGCTACAATGTGTGCTGTTTGCGTCGCGCGCACCGCGCGGCCTGTCTTTGCCTCTTTCATGACTCCAAAGCCTTCTTCGCGGTCTGCTACATCACCGGCGCGTCCACGCGAATCCCGCTTGTCGATACTGCACCTCGCGCCCGAATCGCTCGGTTTCGCGCTCGACTGCGCGGGCCAGGCCGTCGGCGCCGTGGGCCTCGGCGCGTCCTTGCCGGCCGCGTTGCAATCCGTCTTCGTGTCCGCGCCTGAAGGTAGCGTCGCCGCGGCGCGCGGCGCGGTGCAGGACATCGCGTACCGCACCATGCGGCGTCTGGCGACTGCCGAATGGCTGATCGCGAAGCTGGTGAAAAAAGCACCGCCTCCGCACGTCGGTCACGTCCTCGCCTGCGCGCTCGCTTTGCTCGTCGACGATGAAGCGACCGCCGCCTATGCGCCGTTCACGGTTGTCGATCAGGCGGTCAGCGCCATCGCCGCGCGTCGTGAATTCGCGTTCGCAAAAGGTCTCGTCAACGCCGTGCTGCGCAATTTTCTGCGCGAGCGTGAGGCGCTGCTGAGCGCAGCGCAGGCCGACGAAGTGGCGCGCTGGAACTACCCGGCGTGGTGGATCGATGCGGTCAGAGCCGCATGGCCTGACGAATGGCAAGCTGTGCTCGCCTCCGGCAACATGCAAGGTCCGCTGACATTGCGCGTCAACGCGCGCCGCTCGACGGTCGATGCCTATCTGCAGGCGCTGCAAGACCATCACATTCCCGCGAGCAGGGCCGGCGAATACGCCGTCAAGCTCGTCACGCCGATGCCGGTCGACCGGATCCCCGGCTTCAGCGACGGCGTCGTGTCCGTGCAAGACGCCGGCGCGCAACTCGCCGCTCAACTGCTCGGCGTGCGTGATGGCATGCGCGTGCTCGATGCGTGCGCGGCGCCTGGCGGCAAAACCGGCCATCTGCTCGAACTCGCCAACCTGCAGCTCGTGGCGCTCGAAAGCGACGTGTCGCGCGCACGTCGCATCGGCGAAAACTTGCAGCGCCTCAAGCTCGAAGCGGAGGTGCGTATCGGCGACGCGGGTGCGCCCGCAAAGTGGCACGACGACATCGATCAGCCGTTCGATCGCATTCTGGCCGACGTGCCGTGTTCGGCCTCGGGTATCGTGCGGCGTCATCCCGATATTCGCTGGCTGCGTCGCGCGTCCGATATCCCCGCCCTGGTCGCCGAGCAGCGCCGCATTCTCGACGCGCTATGGCCACTTGTGAAGCCGGGCGGCGAGTTGCTCTACGTTACGTGTTCGATCTTCCCGGAAGAAGGCGAGTTGCAGGCGCAGTGGTTTGGAAACAAGTATCAGGATGCGGTACGATTGGACGCGCCGGGGCAACTTTTACCCTCAGTTGCCCGCGCGCCCGCCGACACATCGGCCGGGTCCCCTGCCGGACATGCCGCTGAAGATAGCGCCGGCTCGAACTCAGACCACGACGGATTTTTCTACGCGCGCTTTCAGAAACGGTGACCATCAAACGCTTCTTCCCGCTTCGGCTCGCTGCCGTGCTCTGGATCGTGCTTGCCGTATGGCTGGCTGTACCGGGCGCGGCGTATGCCGATTCGATCGCGGTGCAGCGCGCCTCGCTGCAATCGGACAACACTGGCTGGAATCTCGATGCGCGTTTCGACTTCGACCTGAACAGCAATCTGGAAGACGCCGTCAACAAAGGCATTCCGCTGTATTTCACAACGGACTTCGAACTGAGCCGGCCGCGCTGGTACTGGTTCGACGAACAGCCGGTGAGCGTGTCGCAGAGCATTCGCCTGTCGTTCCAGCCGCTCACGCGTGAGTATCGTGTGTCGAGCGTGTCGTCGGGTGGGTTGCAGCTCGGCTTCACGACGCTGAAAGACGCGCTCGCGGTGATCAAGCACGTCACGTCATGGCATGTGATCGACCGCAATCAGGTGCATACCGGGGAGACCTACAACGCGTCGGTACGCATGCAACTCGACATCGCGCTGATGCCCAAGCCGTTCCAGATCGACGCGGTGAACAACCGCGACTGGAGCCTTTCGTCGGAGTGGAAGCGCTTTACCTTCACGGTGACCGAACGTGCTAAATAGAGTGCGCCGAGCCACCAGCGTCAGCAGCATCGTCGTGCGCGTGCTGGTGTCCACGGTCGCTGTGACGGCCGTGCTGCTGCTCGTGCTGCTTGCAGCGGCGAGCGCGAATACCGAATTTTTCGACCGCTACTACCAGTGGCTGTACGCGGCCAACCTCGTCGTCGCGATGATCTTCCTGCTGGTGGTGGCGACGCTCGTCGTCATCATCATTGCGCGGCTTAAAAAAGGTAAGTTCGGCACCCGGCTGTTAGCAAAACTCGCGTTCTTCATGGCGCTGGTCGGCGTGGTGCCGGGCGGCATCATTTACGTCGTCTCGTATCAGTTCGTATCGCGCAGTATCGAGTCGTGGTTCGACGTGAACGTCGAAACCGCATTGACCTCGGGCCTGAATCTCGGCCGCGGCATGCTCGACGCGTCGCTGTCCGATCTGCAGACCAAGGGCCGCCTGATGTCCGAGCAGCTGGCGAGCGCGGATGCCGCCGGCACCACGCTCACGCTGCTGCGCTTGCGCGATCAGTTCGGCGTGCAGGACGCGACGATCGTCGAACCCACGCGCAGCATGTCGGGCGCGACACCGGACATGCACGTGGTCGCGCAGGCATCCGGCAATTACGCGAGTCTCGTTTCGAACGACCTGCCCACGCCGTTGATGATCGATCAGGCGCGCGGCCGCGGCTACGCGGCGATCGAAGGGGAAGTCGACGGCGATCCGCACGCGCATGGCAGCAAGGGCGCGCTGCGATTGCGTGTCGTGCAGCGCATTCCCGATTCGAATGCGTCGCTGCTGCAGCCCACCGAACGCTTCCTGCAGCTCACGCAGCCGGTGTCGCCGTCGCTCGCGCGTAACGCCGATGCCGTGCAGCGCGCCTATCGCGAGTATCAGGAGAAGGCGCTCGGCCGCACCGGCTTGCGCAAGATGTACATCGGCACACTGACGCTCGCGCTGTTCCTCGCCACGTTCATCGCGATGATGCTGGCGCTCGCGCTCGGCAATCAGCTCGCGCGGCCGTTGTTCCTGCTCGCGCAGGGCACCAAGGAGGTGACCGAGGGCGACTACACGCCGAAGCGTGAAATCAAATCGCGCGACGAACTGGGTTTTCTCACACAGTCGTTCAACGCGATGACGCGGCAGCTGTCCGAGGCGCGCGCAGCGGTCGAGAACAACCGCATCGCGCTCGAGCATTCCAAGGCCTATCTGGAAAGCATTCTCGCGAATCTGACTGCGGGCGTGTTCGTGTTCGACAGGCAGTTCCGCCTCACCACCGCGAACCGCGGCGCCGAGCGGATTTTCCGTCAGCAATTCCAGGAGGTGCTGGGTTCGGCGCTCGAACAGATCGGCGTGTTGAGCGAATTTGGCGGAATGGTGCGCAAGGCCTTTGCCGATCGCGAAGCCGCGAGTGGCGACGGTCACGACGACCGCGGCCACTGGCAGCAGCAGTTCTCGGTGCAGGTGCCGGGCGAAACCGAGCCGCTCACCTTGCTTGTGCGAGGCGCGCGCCTTGTGTCCGCCACTGACCGTGGCGCGGAAGACATGCAAACGTCCGGCTACGTGGTCGTGTTCGACGATATTTCGGATGTGATCTCCGCACAGCGTTCGATCGCCTGGGGCGAAGTGGCGCGGCGTCTCGCGCATGAGATCAAGAACCCGCTCACACCGATTCAGCTCTCCGCCGAGCGTTTGCAGATGAAACTCGCCGACAAGCTGTCGCCGTCGGATGCCGATGTGCTGAAGCGCGGCGCGACCACCATCGTCAATCAGGTCGCGGCGATGAAGCAGATGGTCGACAATTTCCGCGACTATGCGCGCACGCCCCCGGCGGTGCTCGCGCATCTGCAACTGAACGAGCTGGTCAGCGAAGTGCTCACGCTGTACGGTATCGAAGAAGGCAAGGGCGCGATCCAGGTGGAGCTCGCGGACTTGCCGGCGATTCGCGGCGACGCGACACAATTGCGACAGGTGATTCACAACCTGCTGCAGAATGCGCAGGATGCCGTGGCCGACGTCGAACAACCGCGTGTGTTGCTCGAGACGAGGACAGTAGAATACGGAGACCCCGACGCGGAAGGCAAAGTACACGTCGCGGTGCGCCTGACGGTGTCGGATAACGGACCGGGCTTCCCCGCGCGTATCCTCACACGTGCATTCGAACCTTACGTGACGACCAAGGCCAAAGGTACGGGTCTCGGTCTTGCGATGGTCAAGAAGATCGTCGACGAACACGGCGCGCGCATCGACATTCGCAACCGCATGAAGGCGGGCGACGTGATCGAGGGTGCGCAGATTTCGATCCTCTTCCTTCAACTGGCGGACGATACCGCGGCACCTGGAGCAGGGCCGCGGCCGGCGCATGGCAATGCGTCGCAGGGAACGACAAAAGCAACAGTGCAGACAAAGGCAGCGTAAATGGCAACCATCCTGGTGGTAGACGATGAAATGGGCATCCGGGAATTGCTCTCGGAGATCCTGAGCGACGAGGGGCATGTCGTGGAGGCCGCGGAAAACGCGCAGGAAGCGCGCGAGTTCCGTTTGCGCCAGGCGCCGGACCTGGTGCTGCTCGACATCTGGATGCCCGATACCGACGGCGTGACCTTGCTCAAGGAATGGGCCGCGCAGGGGCAGCTGACCATGCCGGTGATCATGATGTCCGGTCACGCAACCATCGACACGGCGGTCGAAGCGACCAAGATCGGCGCACTCAATTTCCTGGAGAAGCCGATTGCGTTGCAGAAGCTGCTGAAGGCCGTCGAGCAGGGCCTCGCCCGCGGCAATGCGACCGGTGCGCCGGGCGGCACGGTCGTCAAGCCGGCGCTGCCTGTCAGCGCCTCGGCTGTGGCTTCGTCGGCTGCGTTGCCGATGCTGTCGTCGGATGGCATGGGCAGCGGCGCGTTGGCCGCGCAAACGGCGTCGATCTCGTTCGACATCCCGTTGCGCGACGCGCGCGATGCATTCGAGCGCGCTTACTTCGAATATCACCTCGCGCGCGAGAATGGCAGCATGACGCGCGTCGCGGAGAAGACGGGCCTCGAGCGCACGCACTTGTATCGCAAGCTCAAGCAGCTCGGTGTCGATCTCGGTAAGAACAAAGGAGAGTGAACGGCTTCTGCGCGAGGCGTGCACGCTCGGGCGCGGCAGATTTTTTCGAGAGGGGGCTTGCCGAGCAGCTGACCCTTTGATATGATTTCGTTCTTCGTTGGCCCGGTAGCTCAGTTGGTAGAGCAGCGGATTGAAAATCCGCGTGTCGATGGTTCGATTCCGTCCCAGGCCACCAGGATTCAGCCCCAGGAGATCGCAAGATTCCTGGGGCTTTTCCTTTTCTGATAGGCATTCGCTGCGGCGCGGCTGACTTGGCCGCTGCGGCGGGTGTGCTCGGCGGCATTGGGCGTCGCGTGATAAAATCGCGCCAGTTCAAGGACTTGCATGCGAGCATGCAGTCGGTGTTTCACTGGCGCGCTATCGCATCGAACGCGTCTTTTCGTGTCCCGAAGCGGGGCTTTTTGCGCACTCAGCCGCAACGCGGCGAGGCCGCGACAGGTGCCGAACCCTTCGCCCGACGATTAACGGTATAAGCGCCCAGCGACTCTGCATGCGGAAGGCGCGGCCTATACTGGTTTGGGCCGGCAGCAGTGCCGGCACGCGTCGCGCCGCGTTGCTTGCATGGCGCACCTCGCGCAGCGCGACGTGGCACCCATCATTCACGGAGTTTCACGGTGATCCGCAAAGACGCTAAACGGAGCGCTCTGGTGCTGTTTTCCGGCGGCCAGGATTCCGCCACATGCCTCGCCTGGGCTCTCGCACGGTATGAAACGGTCGAGACGCTCGGCTTCGATTATGGCCAGCGGCACCGAGTCGAACTTGAATGCCGCGAAGGGTTTCGTGACGCGGTGACGCGGGCATTTCCGGCTTGGGCCGACCGCCTCGGCGAAGATCACATGATCGATCTGTCGGTGCTCGGCTCGATCAGCGATACCGCGATGACGCGCGAAATCGAGATTCACGCCACGGCGAACGGTTTGCCGAATACGTTCGTGCCGGGCCGCAATCTGATGTTCATGACGATCGCCGCCGCCATCGCCTATCGGCGCGGCTTGCAGGTACTGGTCGGTGGGATGTGCGAGACGGACTTCTCGGGCTACCCCGACTGCCGCGACGACACGATGAAGGCATTGCAGGTTGCGCTGAACCTCGGCATGGACACGCGCTTCCTGCTCGAAACGCCGCTGATGTGGCTCGACAAGGCCGATACGTGGCGTCTCGCGCACGAGTTGGGCGGCGACGAACTGGTCGAACTGGTGCGCGTCGAAACGCACACTTGTTATGTCGGCGAGCGCGCGGAGCTGCACGCATGGGGCTTCGGCTGCGGCGAATGCCCGGCGTGCCGCTTGCGCAAGCGCGGCTATGAAGCGTACCTGGCCGGAGAGAAGGTGACCGAGCCAGTCTGACGCCCTCGCAACAGTTTGACGTTGGCGCGCCGTGTGAACGGGCACGGCGCAGCCCATTATTTTCAGGAACACAAGGCAGAAAGCAGCATGACTTACGCGGTCAAGGAAATCTTCTACACATTGCAGGGCGAGGGCGCGAATGCCGGGCGTCCGGCCGTGTTCTGCCGGTTCGCCGGCTGCAATCTGTGGTCGGGCCGCGAAGAGGATCGTGCGGATGCAGTGTGCCGTTTCTGCGATACAGACTTCGTCGGTACCGACGGTGAGAACGGCGGCAAGTACCGCACGGCGGAAGAACTGGTGCAGATGATCGCGTCGCAATGGCCGGAAGGCGAGGGCGAGCGCTTCGTGGTGTGCACCGGCGGCGAACCGATGCTGCAGATCGACCCGCCGTTTGTCGATGCGCTGCACGCCGCCGGCTTTGAAATCGCCATCGAAACCAACGGCTCGCTGCCGGTGCTCGAGACGATCGACTGGATCTGCGTGAGCCCGAAAGCCGACGCGCCGCTCGTCGTCACCAAGGGCAACGAACTGAAGGTCGTGATTCCGCAGGACAACCAGCGTTTGTCCGAGTATGCGAAGCTCGACTTCGAGTATTTCCTCGTCCAGCCGATGGACGGCCCGTCGCGCGATCTCAACACGAAGCTCGCGATCGACTGGTGCAAACGCCATCCACAATGGCGCCTGTCGATGCAGACCCACAAGTATCTGAACATTCCCTGATTTGCCGTGCTGACGATTACACGAAAACTCGAATTCGACGCGGGCCACCGCATCCCCGATCACCGCAGCCAGTGCCGTAATCTGCACGGCCATCGCTATGTGCTCGAAATCACGCTGCAAGGCGACCTGGTCGACACCGAAGGCGCGCCGGATCGCGGCATGGTGATGGACTTCGCCGACGTGAAGTCGCTCGCGGTCGAGCATCTGGTCGACAAGTGGGATCATGCGTTTCTCGTCTACGAAGGCGATACGCAGGTGCGCGGTTTTCTGGACACCATGGCGGGGCACAAGACGGTCGTGCTCGATCGCATCCCGACCGTTGAAAATCTTGCTGCCGTCGCATTCGATATCCTCGCGAACGTTTATGACGCACATTACGGCGTGAATCTGAGACTGCATAAGGTGCGTCTGTTCGAGACGCCGAACTGCTGGGCCGACGTGGTCCGCGATTAGACTCGAGGCCGCGCGAGTCGACTCCGCAGTCCTGCCTCCACGTTATTGTCACGGTATGATCGCTCCGATAACCACACGGAGCGAGACATGCCGGTCACCGCATTGCGCCGCAGCAGGCATTCAGGCCGTCACGGCCCAGGCGTGAGCCTGTTCCGCCACGCCAGCATCCTCACCCGCGTTTCAGGCGATGTGTCCCATCGCCAGGGAGCGCGGCAATGAGCACTTTCACGAATCCCCTCAAGCAACGTCTGAAAGAAGCCGATCCGCTGTTCGGCCTGTGGCTTTCGCTCGGCAGCGATTCCGCCGCCGAGGCGCTCGCGCATGCCGGTTTCGACTGGCTGCTGATCGACATGGAGCATGCGCCGAACGATAGCGGCGACGTCACGTCGCAATTGCGCGCGATCGCCGCCGCGCATCTGCCGAGCGAGCCGGTCGTGCGCGTGCCCGCCAGCGAGGCGTGGCTCGTCAAGCGTGTGCTGGACGCCGGCGCCCGCACGCTGATGTTCCCGAACATCGAAACCGCGGAAGAGGCGGCACAGGCCGTGCGCCTGACGCAATATCCGACTGCCGCGGCGCTCGGCGGCCAGCGTGGCGTCGCCGGTGCGGTGCGGGCGGCTGCGTACGGCATGCGGCGCGACTACGTGCAGACGGCCAACGCGCAGATCGCGACCATTGTGCAGATCGAGTCGGCGCGCGGCTTGCAGGAGGTGGAGAAGATCGCTGCGACGCCGGGCGTCGATTGTCTGTTCGTCGGGCCGGCCGATCTGGCCGCGAGCCTTGGCCACCTCGGCGACTCGAAGCATGCCGACGTGCAGGCGGCGATGGCGCGCATTGTCAGCGCCGCCGACAAGGCCGGTATCGCAGCGGGAATATTTGCCATGGATGTCGCGAGCGCAAAGCAGCATCGCGATGCCGGTTTTCGTTTTATCGCCCTGGCCGCCGACGTCATGTGGATGTTGCGCGCAACCCGCCAGGCGTTGCAGGAGGTGAGGACATGAAGGGGATGGTGCAGTGCGTCGCGGTGCGTCTGGCGGTTACGGCGGCGTTGATAGCGAATGTGACGGCTTATGCGCAGGACAACCGCGTCGCGAAGTCGAGCGATCCGGAGACGCAAACCGCGGTTGCCGATTACAACGCCGGCAATCTGGGCGCGGCGCTTGCCGAGTTCCGTAAGGCCGCGGAGCGCGGCAGCCGGCTGGCCGAGTTCAACTACGCGATGATGCTGCTCAACGGCGAGGGCACCAAGGTCAATGTCGACGAGGGCAAGAAGTGGCTGCGCAAAGCCGCCGACGCCAACATGTCGCACGCGCAGTATGTGTACGGCAAGATGTACGACGACGGCGAGTTCGTCGGACGCGATCCGGTCGAAGCGCACCGGTGGTTCCTCAAGGCCGCGCAGCAGGGGCACGTGCAGGCGGAACTCGCGTTGGCCAACCAGTTTCTCGATGGCCGCGGCACGACTCGCGACAATCAGCAGGCGTTCGTCTGGTACAAGAAGGCTGCGCAAGGCGGCGATATGACCGCGCAGTACGTGACCGGCTCGTTCTACGAACGTGGCGGCGACGGCGTGGACAAGAATCTGAACGTGGCGCGCGCGTATTACGCGGCAGCGGCGGCACAGGGCGATCCGGCGGCGAAACTCAAGTATCAGCAACTGAGCGCGCAATTGCGGGATCAGAAGGAAGTGAAACCGCAGTAAGCGAAGCGGCAATCAATGAAAAAGGGGTGCTCCTGACGGCGCACCCCTTTTCTTTGTCGGATCTGCCAAAGGCTGCTTTGACTTCGCCTCATCGGCTCTGCGTCCTTCGTCTCCGCTGCCGTCGGCTCCGCAGTCTGTGCCGTGAGTCCTACGCTCAGCCCCGCTCTAGCTCTGCATCAGCCGCTTCTGCCGCGCGACGCTCATGATGAGGCCGATCGCGACCCCCAGCGTGGTCAGCGCAGTGCCGCCGTAACTCATGAATGGCAACGGCACGCCCACCACCGGCAAGATCCCGCTCACCATGCCGATATTGACGAATGCATAGGTGAAGAACGCCATCGTCAACGATCCGGCCAGCAGCCGCCCAAACAACGTCGCCCCATTGGCGGCGATAAATAGTCCGCGTGCGATCAGCAGCATATAAAGCGTGAGCAGCACGATCCCGCCCGCTAGTCCGAACTCCTCGGAAAACACCGCGAAGATGAAGTCGGTGTGCTTCTCAGGGATGAACTCCAGATGCGCCTGTGTACCCTTGAGCCAGCCCTTGCCGAGCGGGCCGCCCGAGCCGATTGCAATCACCGCCTGGATCGTGTGGAAACCCTTGCCGAGCGGATCGGAAGTCGGATCCAGCAGCGTACAGATACGGTGCTTCTGATAATCGTGCATCAGCGGCCATTGCACTTCCGGCTGACAGATCTTGTCCTGGAACGCCGCAATCGAGCCGACCGCGATCACGCCGGCAATCAGTACCGGCACGATCAGCTTGAAACTCAGTCCCGCGAAGTAAATCACGAAGAGGCCGGCCGCGAACACCAGCACGGCCGTGCCGAGGTCAGGCTGCTTGGCGATCAAACCGACCGGCACAATCAGGATCAGGAAGCCAACCAGAAAGTCGTACCACCGCATGACGCCTTCGCGGCGCTGGTAGTACCAGGCGAGCATCAACGGTGTGGCGATCTTCAGAATTTCCGATGGCTGGATCACCACGCCAACGTTGATCCAGCGCTTCGCGCCCTTGCGTGTGAGTCCGAACAGCGCTACGGCCACCAGCAACGCGATCCCGAATGTATAGAGCGGGACCGCGAAGCGCATCAGCGTGGTGGGTGGCACATTGGCCAGCGCCCACATCAGCACGAACGTCAGCATGATGTTGCGCAGCTGGTCTTCCACGCGGCCGGGCATGTCCAGCGTCGCGCTGTAGAGCGTGACGATGCCGACGCACAGCAGCAGGAACACGATCAGGGCGAGCGGCCGATCGAAGCCCACGAACATCCGCTTGATGCGGTCGAGCCAGGCGCGCTTGTCGAATTGCATGCCTTTCTCCTTACTCGTCGATGCCGCCGGAAACCGGCTGGCGTGGCGACGTAGGCTGAATGCCGTCATCCCGCGACGGTGCGGCAGCGGTCGGTGCCGCCTCGCTGCTCGGGCGGGGTTTGTGCGGAGCGCCGGATTTACGCGGCGCCGGAATTTTTGCGGCAGCGGGCGCAGACGCGGATGCGGCGACGGCCGCCGAAGCACCGGATGCAGAAGCGGTGGCCGTCGCCGAAGGCGCCGATGCAGCAGACGGAGCCGACGCTGCCGCTGCCGTCGATGCCGCCGCCGCGGAAGCCGCCGCGGCCGCCGAAGCAGCACCCGGCATCGGCAGTGCCGTGAAGCCCGCCGCGATCTTGACCGGCTGCGCGGCGTCCTGCGGCGTCGGTGCGCCACCTACTTCAGGCGCGGACGCATCCTGCGTCGCCGAAGCCGCTGCCGCGACAGCCGCCGCTTCAGCGCCAGGCTTGTTCTTGCCGACCAGGTAGTAATCGAGCACACGCCGCGCGACCGGCCCGGCCGCTTCAGCGCCCCAGCCGCCGTTTTCGACGATCAGCGCGAGCGCGATCTTCGGTTGCTCGGCCGGCGCGAACGCGATGAAGAGCGCGTGGTCGCGCAGATGCTCGGCGATTGCGTGGCCCTTATAGTTCGCGCCTTGCAGCGAGTAGACCTGCGCCGTACCGGTTTTGCCGGCGGCCAGATAGGGTGCGCCGATGAACAGCTTCGACGCCGTACCGTTGGTCACGACGCCTTCCATCGCGCGCTTGATGATGTCGATGTCCGCTTGTTTCACCGCGATCTTGTCGCTCGGATCGCGCACGACCGGGCGCGTGTCTTTGGTGATCGGATTTTCGATGTCGCGCACGAGGTGCGGCTTCATCACGACGCCGTTGTTGGCGAGCGTGGCCGTGGCGTGGGCAAGTTGCAGAATGGTGAACGAGTTATAGCCCTGGCCGATGCCCAGACTGATCGTTTCGCCTTCATACCAGCGCTGCTGCTCGGGCTTGCGGTACGCCTTGCGCTTCCATTCCGTCGACGGCAGGATGCCGCGCGCTTCTCCCGAAATGTCGATGCCGGTGATCTGGCCGAAGCCCCACGGCTTCATGAAGTTGGCGATCGCGTTGACGCCGAGATCGTGCGCGAGCATGTAGAAATACGTGTCGTTCGACACCACGATCGCGCGGTTCATGTCGACCCAGCCCTGGCCGGAGCGCACGTCGTTGCGGAACGTATGGCCGCCGAACGTGTACGAGCCCGGATCCTGGAAACCCCAGCCCGGCGTGCGCTTGTGCAGCGTCAGCGCGGCGAGCGCCATGAACGGCTTGTAGGTCGAGCCCGGCGGATAGGTGCCGTGCAGCGGGCGGTTCAGCAGCGGATGGTCGGGCGAGTTGTTGAGCTCGTCCCACGTCTGTTGATCGATGCCGTCGACAAACGAATTCGGATCGAAACTCGGCGCCGACACGAACGCGAGCACGTCGCCGGTTGCCGGCTCGATCGCGACCAATGCCCCGCGGCGGCCCGCGAAGGCCTGCTCGGCGACCTGCTGCAGGCCGATGTCGATCGACAGTTCGAGATTGTTGCCCGGTGTCGCCTGAGTGCGCGACAGCGTGCGTACAGGCCGGCCGCCCGCGGTGACTTCGACTTCCTCAAAACCGGTCTGGCCGTGCAGCTCGGTCTCGTAGCTCTGCTCGACGCCGATCTTGCCGATGTAGTCGGTGCCCTTGTAGTTGTTGGCGTCGAGGCGCGGATCGTAGTGATCCGGGTCGCTGTCGTTCTGGTCGCTGGCGTCGTCGATCCGGTCCTGATCGCGTTGCGAAATCCGGCCGATGTAGCCGATCACGTGGGCTGCGGTCGGTCCGAGCGGATATTGACGGAACAGGCGCGCGCGCACTTCAACGCCCGGGAAGCGGAAGCGTTGCGCGGTGAAGCGCGCGACTTCGTCGTCGGTGAGGCGGGTGCGGATCGGCAGGCTCTCGAAGTTCTTCGAGTCTTCCTGCAGCTTCTTGAAGCGGCGCCGGTCGCGTGCGTCGATCGAGACCACGGTGGCCAGGTTGTCGATCACGTTTTCGAGCGTGTCGTTCAGCTTCGACGGGGTGATTTCGAGCGTGTACGCCGAGTAGTTCTTGGCCAGCACCACCCCGTTACGGTCGGTGATGATGCCCCGGTTCGGTACGATCGGTGCGACCGAGATGCGGTTTTCGTCGGCTTGCAGCGAGTACTTGCTGTAGTGCCAGACCTGCAGGACGAGGAAACGGAAACCGATCAGCCCGAAGCAGACGAACACGAACACGCCCGCCGCCGCGACGCGCAGGCGGAACTTCGAGAGCTGTTGCTGAGTGTCCTTGAATTCGGTCATGCGATTCTGCAAAAGGCCGCGTAACGGCCATCAAGAGTGTGCGCCTAATCCGGCCGGAACCGGGAGGCATGAACAGCGATGCGCGTCGAGCAGGCCGGGAGCTTGGGTTCCATCGGGAAGGCCGGCGGGCTCGATGCGGGTTTAAATCGGCCGCGTATCGTCCGGATCGGCCGGGCGGCGCTGCGGCATCAGCAGCAGCATGCTGGCAACCGGCCACAGTGCGGCTTCGACAAAGCCGTCGATCAGGTAACCCCAGCCCGGAAACGCCGCGCCCGTCAGCAGACGGATCACGAACGGCACCAGTTGCGCGACGACCAGCAGGGGCATCACCGCGAAAGTCTGCACGCCGAGCGACATCCATAGCACCCGGCGATGGATCGTAATCGCGCCATACGACAACAACGTATACGCCAGCGCGTGCTCGCCGAGCAGGCTGGCGTTGTGCACGTCCATCAGCAAACCGAGAAAGAACGCGATGCCCATGCCGACTTTGCGCGGCTGGTGCACGTTCCAGAACAGCAGCACGAGCGCCACGAAATCGGGCACGCCGACAAGGCGTCCCCATGGCATCAGGTTCAGCAGGAACGCCGCGGCGAGGCTAAACGCGATGAAATACGGATTGACCGGCTGCAGGATGTATTGCGGACGGTTCATGGCTGGGCCCCCGGCGTGGCTTGCGGCTTCGCGCTTTTCTCGGCGGCCGGTTTCTTGTCGGTGGCGGTTTTCTTCTCCGCGGCTGCGGCTTTGTCCGACGGTTTTTCAGCGGGCTTGGCCGCAGCGGCCGGCTTTTCGGCAGGCTTCGCAGCGGATTTATCCGCTGCGGCCTTGCTGTCCGCAGGCTTGCCGCCCTTCTTTGCTTTCGCGTCTTTGGCGGTCGTGGCCGCATCGGGCTCTTCCGCCGGGCGCGGCGGCACGTCGTTCAGATAGTGCAGCACCAGCAACTGACGCGCGCCGCGCACGGGCGCAACCGGCAAGCAGACCACGCGCGCGAACGCCGTATCGGCCTGCTTGTCGACCCGCACGACCTTGGCGACCGGCAGCCCAGGCGGATAAACGCCGTCGAGCCCGCTGGTGACGAGTTCGTCGCCGGTTTGCACGTCGGCGCTGATCGGCACGAAGCGCAGATCGAGCGTATCGCCCTTCGGCGTGCCGTAAATCACGCTGCGCAAGCCGGTGCGCACGATCTGCACGGGCACTGCCTGATCCTTGTCGGTGAGCAGGGTCACTTCGGCTTGCAGCGGGAACACACGCGTTACCTGACCGATCACGCCGTCTTCGTTGACGACCGGCGAGCCGTTCTGGACGCCTTGCTGAGCGCCGCGGCCTATTACGACCTTCTGCGTGAACGGGTCGCGCGTGTCGTACTGGATTTCAGCGGGCAGCGATTGCGTGGTCGAGCGCTGCGAGAGTTGCAGCAGTGCACGCAAATGGGCGTTTTCGGCGGCCAGTTCGGCGGCCGTATTGGCCTGCTGCGCGAGCTGGAGATCTTTGGTGCGCAGCTTGTCGTTCTCGCTGCGCAACGTGGCGCTGGTCACGGCCAGGTCGGCCGCACCCACGAAAACGTCGCGCGGCACGAGGGCTGCGCGTTGCAACGGATAAAGACCCGCACCGAGCACGCCGCGAACGATTTCGAGCGTTTTGAAGCGTGCATCGGAGATCAGCAGGGCGAGCGCCAGCACGACGAAAAACACCAGCCGTGCGAGGGCGGACGGGCCTTGCTTGAACAGGGGCGGCGGACTGTATTCCATGGTCGGCGCCGGGGGCGTGAGCGGTTGGGTGAGACGGCGGCGCGCGAGGGACGCGCGTTCAGCTCGCGGAGGCTGGTAGTTCCAGCCAACGGCAAACCGGCCCGCAAGGGGCCGTTTGCCAGATCCGCGCTACTGACATGGAGACGGGCTCGCTTACTCGTACGAGAAGATGCTGCCCAGCTTGTCCATGCGTTCGAGCGCCATGCCCGAGCCGCGCACAACACAGGTCAGCGGGTCTTCGGCGACGAGCACCGGCAGGCCGGTTTCTTCGGCGAGCAGGCGGTCCAGATCGCGCAGCAGTGCGCCGCCGCCGGTCAGCATCATGCCGCGCTCGGCGATGTCCGCACCCAATTCCGGCGGTGTTTGCTCCAGCGCGATCTTCACCGACGACACGATCTGGTTCAGCGGATCGGTGAGGGCTTCAAGAATTTCGTTGCTGGAGATCGTGAAGCTGCGCGGAATGCCTTCCGACAGATTGCGGCCCTTCACTTCCATTTCCTTGACTTCGGAACCGGGGAACGCGGAGCCGATTTCCTTCTTGATGGCTTCGGCGGTTTGTTCGCCGATCAGCATGCCGTAGTTGCGGCGGATGTAGTTGACGATGGCTTCGTCGAACTTGTCGCCGCCTACGCGGACCGAACCCTTGTACACGATGCCGCCGAGCGAGATCACGCCCACTTCGGTCGTGCCGCCGCCGATGTCGACGACCATCGAGCCGGTTGCTTCCGACACCGGCAGGCCTGCGCCGATTGCCGCTGCCATGGGCTCTTCAATGAGGTAAACCTGCGAAGCGCCCGCACCGTGCGCCGCTTCTTTAATGGCGCGACGCTCGACCTGGGTCGAACCGCACGGCACGCAGATGATGATGCGCGGCGACGGCGAGAACATGCGCGATTCGTGAGCCGTTTTGATGAACTGCTTGATCATCTGCTCGGTGACCGTGAAGTCGGCGATCACGCCGTCTTTCATCGGGCGGATCGCCTCGATGTTGCCCGGCACCTTGCCAAGCATCTGCTTGGCTTCCTTGCCGACTGCCTGAATGGTCTTCTTGCCGTTGGGACCGCCTTCCTGGCGGATCGAGACCACCGACGGTTCATCGAGAACGATACCCTTGCCACGCATGTAAATGAGCGTGTTGGCAGTGCCAAGGTCAATCGCCAGATCGTTGGAGAAGTAGCTGCGCAGAAAACCGAACATTCAAAATCCTGTCTCGCTTGGGGCCGGCCCTCGCAACGGTTGCGCAGGGCGGCAGCGGAAAAAATAACAGCTTCAACCGGGCGGAAGCGGCGCCACAGGAACTTGAAGCTGCGAGGGAGTCTACCGGAGGCCGGTGCAAGGCCCAGTCAGAAAAATCCAAACTATCTTTGGGAATTGTTCAGAAAGGCCTTGGTAAGTCGGTCCGGGTTTGGGTCGAACGCGTAATGATACCTTATAATTTTGGATGTTTTGAAGGAAACGGACGGCACTTTTTGCCGCCGCTGGCCCCTTTTTCGAGGTCTTCCTCCAGTGTCGTAACCCGCTGTCGCAGCATCGTTTTTCCCGCGCTGCGGCGGTCCACCACATTTTCCGGTGACTGCATGGCTCTGACCCTGACCGATGTTAAACGCATCGCGCACCTTGCGCGGCTCGAACTGGCTGATGCCGACGCTGAGCACACGCTTGCCCAGCTCAATGATTTCTTCGGCCTCGTCGAGCAAATGCAGGCGGTCGATACCACCGGCATCGCCCCGCTTGCCCATCCGATCGAGCAGATCGAAGACGTCGCGCTGCGTCTGCGCGGCGACGCGGTGACCGAAACGGTCGACCGTGAAGCCTTCCAGCGCCCGGCGCCGGCCGTTCAGGACGGCCTGTACCTCGTGCCGAAGGTGATCGAGTAAGTGATCGACCAAGACTCGCGAATCAAGCCCAGGATAAAACGCAATGCATGAAAAAAGCTTGACCGAACTGCGCGCCGCACTGGCAGCCAAGGAATGCTCCGCAGTCGAACTGGCGCAGCTCTATCTGAAGCGGATCGACGCGGCCAATAGCCTGAACGCCTTCATTCAGGTCGACGCCGACCTGACGCTCGCACAGGCGAAGGCGGCCGACGCGCTTCTCCACACCGGCCATGCCGGCCCGCTGGTCGGCCTACCGATCGCCCACAAGGACGTGTTCGTCACCAAGGGCTGGCGCGCCACGGCCGGCTCGAAGATGCTGTCGAATTACGAAAGCCCGTTCGACGCCACCGTGGTCGCCCGTCTGCAGAGCGCCGGCATGGTGTGCGTGGGCAAAACCAATATGGACGAGTTCGCGATGGGCTCGTCCAACGAGAATTCGTACTTTGGTCCCGTGCAGAATCCGTGGGATCGTCAGGCTGTGCCGGGCGGTTCGTCGGGCGGTTCGGCGGCTGCGGTCGCGGCGCGTCTCGCGCCCGCGGCCACCGGCACGGATACCGGCGGCTCGATTCGCCAGCCGGCGTCGTTCTCGGGCATCACCGGCATCAAGCCGACGTATGGCCGTGTGTCGCGTTACGGGATGATCGCGTTCGCGTCGTCGCTCGATCAGGGCGGCCCGATGGCCCAAACCGCCGCGGATTGCGCCACGCTGCTCAACGCCATGGCCGGTTTCGACGAGCGCGATTCGACCAGCCTCACGCGCGAGGACGAAGACTTCACGCGCTACATCGGTAAGACGTGGAAAGAAGACGGTGCGGATAAACCGCTCGCCGGGCTGCGCATCGGCCTGCCGAAAGAATATTTCGGCGAAGGCCTCGCCGCCGACGTGCGCGCCTCGATCGACGCCGCCTTGAGGCAATACGAAGCGTTGGGCGCCACGCTGGTCGAAGTCTCGCTGCCGAAAACCGAGCTGTCGATCCCGGTGTACTACGTGATTGCACCGGCGGAGGCTTCGTCGAACCTGTCGCGTTTCGACGGCGTGCGCTTCGGCCATCGCGCCGCGGAATACCGCGATCTGCTCGACATGTACAAGAAGTCGCGTGCCGAAGGCTTCGGCCCGGAAGTGAAGCGCCGCATTCTGGTGGGCGCCTATGTGCTGTCGCACGGCTACTACGACGCGTACTACCTGCAGGCGCAAAAAATCCGCCGCATCATCGCGCAAGACTTCCAGGAAGCATTCAGGCAGTGCGACGTGATCATGGGGCCGGTTGCGCCGTCGGTGGCGTGGGACCTCGGCGCGAAGGGCGACGATCCGGTGCAGATGTATCTGGCCGACATCTACACGCTGTCGGTGAGCCTCGCCGGTTTGCCGGGCATGAGCGTGCCGTGCGGCTTCGGCGCGGGGGCGAATGCGCAGCGGCCGGTGGGTCTGCAGATCATCGGCAACTATTTCAATGAAGCCCGGATGCTGCAAGTGGCCGACGCGTTCCAGCGTGCGACCGACTGGCACCGCAAAGCGCCGGCTGGAGTGTGAACACCATGACCAAGCAATGGGAAGTCGTGATCGGTCTGGAGACCCACGCGCAACTGTCGACCCAATCGAAGATTTTCTCGGGCACCGCCACGCAATTCGGTGCTGCACCGAACACGCAGGCCAGCCCCGTCGATCTGGCATTGCCGGGCACGCTGCCGGTGATGAACCGTGGCGCCGTGGAGCGGGCGATTCAGTTCGGCCTCGCGATCGGCTCGACGATCGCGCCGCGCAGCATCTTCGCGCGCAAGAATTACTTCTACCCCGATCTGCCGAAGGGCTATCAGATCAGCCAGTACGAAATCCCCGTCGTGCAGGGCGGCCAGGTGACGATTCAGGTCCCGGCTAACGAGAAGGCCGGCAAGGAAGCGTACGAGAAGGTCGTCAACCTGACACGCGCTCACCTCGAAGAAGACGCGGGCAAGTCGCTGCACGAAGACTTCGCGGGTATGACGGGCATCGACCTGAATCGCGCCGGTACGCCGCTGCTCGAAATCGTCACCGAGCCGGAAATGCGCAGCGCGGCCGAAGCAGTCGCGTATGCCAAGACGCTGCATACGCTGGTCACGTGGCTCGGTATCTGCGACGGCAACATGCAGGAAGGCTCGTTCCGTTGCGACGCGAACGTGTCGGTGCGCCCGGTCGGTCAGGCGGAATTCGGCACGCGGGCCGAGATCAAGAACCTGAACTCGTTCCGCTTTCTCGAAGAAGCGATCCAGTACGAAGTGCGCCGCCAGATCGAATTGATCGAAGACGGCGGCACGGTGGTGCAGGAAACGCGTCTGTACGATCCGGACAAGCGCGAAACACGTTCGATGCGCAGCAAGGAAGACGCGCACGATTACCGCTATTTCCCCGATCCCGATCTGATGCCGCTGGTGATCGACGCGGCGTGGGTCGAACGCGTGAAGGGTGAGATGCCGGAACTGCCGGTGGCGATTCAACAGCGCTTCGTCACGCAATACGGCCTCACGCCGTACGACGCGAACGTGCTGACGTCGAGCAAGGCCATGGCTGCGTATTACGAGGCGGTTGTGGTCAAGGTGGGTCCGGCGCAGGCGAAGGTGGCGGCTAACTGGTTGATGGGCGAAGTGTCGTCGCAACTGAATCGCGAAGGCCTGGATATCGCAGAGAGTCCGGTTTCGTCGGCGCAACTCGCGCTGCTGCTGCAACGTATCGCCGACGGCACGATCTCGAACAAGATCGCCAAGGAAATTTTCCTCGCGATCTGGGAGGAGAAGGCCACCGACGAAGCCGCTGCCGACCGCATCATCGAAGCGAAGGGTTTGAAGCAGATTTCGGACACGGGCGCGCTGGAAGCGATTATCGACGAAGTGCTCGCCGCGAACCCGAAGTCGGTTGAGGAATTCCGCGCCGGCAAGGAAAAGGCGTTCAACGCGCTGATCGGCCAGGCGATGAAAGCGACCAAGGGCAAGGCCAATCCGGCGCAGGTGAACGAACTGCTGAAGAAGAAGCTGTCCTGAGTTGACACTGGATTGCAGCATCGGCTGATGCTGGGTTGAACCTCATTTGAAGAGCCACGGCTGAAGCGCGAGCTTCGGTCATCACGGGCTGTTGCCGGAAACGAAAGTGGGGCAACGGCCCGTTTCATTTTGCGGGCCCGCTTTTATGTACCGCTGAACGCAGATCACGGAGTGTGAATGGCGAAGCAACCTGAACTCGACGATTTCCGCGTACCGTATTTCGACGAAAGCAAGAAGAACGGCAAGTTCTCGCTCGACGCTTTCGACCCGACCGCGAAGCCGTTTTCGACCGGTTCCAAAGATGCCGACCGGGCGCGTTTGTCGGAGATCGGCGCGAAGCTCGACACGTTGCAGGAGTGCCTGCATGCGCAGCAGAAGCGTCGCGTGTTGCTGGTGCTGCAGGGCATGGACACGAGCGGCAAGGACGGCACGATCCGCGCGGTGTTTCATGAAGTCGATCCGCTTGGCTTGCGCATCGTGCCGTTCAAGGCGCCGACGCCTGTCGAAGTGGCGCACGATTTCCTCTGGCGCGTGCATGCACAGGCGCCCGCTGCCGGTGAGCTGACCATCTTCAACCGCAGTCACTACGAAGATTTGCTGGTGCCGACCGTGCTCGGCGATCTGGATGCCGAAGCATTCGAGCGACGCTGTGGCCATATTCGCCAGTTCGAGGAACTGCTCGCATACAGCGGAACCGCCATCGTCAAGTGCATGCTGCACATTTCGAAAGATGAACAGCGTGAGCGTCTGCAAGCGCGCATTGACGATCCGAGCAAGCACTGGAAATTCGACGTCTCCGATCTCGAAGCCCGCAAACATTGGGACAAATATCAGGCGGCGTACCGTGACGCGCTGGCCGCGACGTCGACCGATTACGCGCCGTGGTACGTGGTTCCGGCCGATTCGAAGACTCATCGCAATGTGATGGTCGCCGAGTTGTTGCTGCGCACGTTCGAAGCGCTGAAGCTCGAATATCCGCCTGCTAAAGAATCGCTGAAGGGCGTCAGGGTCGAGTGACCATTTTGCCTTGTGCTCTTTGCTCCAACAACGAATCGAACATAAAAGGAACGACATGTTGCGTGTGATTACCGCCAACCTGAACGGCATCCGCTCAGCGGCAAAAAAGGGTTTTTTTGAATGGTTCGGCGAACAGAAAGCCGACGTGCTGTGCGTGCAGGAAATCAAATGCTCGCAAGACGACATGACGCCGGAATTCATGGCGCCGCACGATTACACCGGCTATTTCCAGCATGCGGTGAAGAAAGGCTATAGCGGCGCGGGTGTGTACACGCGTCACGAACCGGATGAAGTGGTGATCGGGTTCGGCAGCGAGGAATTCGATCCGGAAGGGCGCTATGTCGAACTGCGCTTCGGCAAGCTTTCGGTGATCTCGGTGTACGTGCCGTCGGGGTCGAGCGGGGAAGATCGCCAGCAGGCCAAGTTCCGGTTCATGGACGAGTTCATGCCGCACCTCGCGGAACTGGCCAGGAAGCGCGAAGTGATCGTGTGCGGCGACGTGAACATCGTCCACAAAGAGATCGACATCAAGAACTGGAAGAGCAACCAGAAGAACTCAGGCTGCCTGCCGGAAGAGCGCGAGTGGCTCACCAAGCTGTTTGACGAAGTCGGTTACGTCGACGTTTTCCGCACGCTCGACCAGCGGCCCGAGCAATATACGTGGTGGAGCAATCGCGGTCAGGCGTATGCGAAGAACGTGGGGTGGCGGATCGATTATCAGATCGCGACGCAGGGTATTGCCGGCAAGGCGAAACGCACCGACGTGTTCCGCGATATCAAGTTCAGCGACCATGCGCCGTTGACAGTCGACTACGATCACAAGATGGCGAAGTGAGGTCGCTGTAGATCGGTTTGTCTCACCGGGCGAGCGTTCGCATACGATGCAGCGCGCGCTGGGGGTGTTGATGGTGGCTTATCTCCGGCCTTGATCTCCGCGCCCCGATTTTTACGCGATCGCCTGAGTGTCGCTATCGATGTCCTGCGAGTGTGCATAGTATTTTTTGCCATCGCAGTACACGCCGCGTGGCTCGTGCAGTGCGCATGGCCAAGAGGTGAAGGGGGCGACCGAGTCGTGTACGTACTCAGCCAGCAGGCTATCGACCGCAGGAGGAATGGCGCTCGAATCGTCCCACGACGAGAGGATCAGTCTTTCGTAATCGGTCAACGGGCGTGGCGGCGGTGGTGGCCAATCGCGATCGGCCTGACGGGATTCGACCGGATTGCGCAGAAATGCGATCTGCTGCATGAGGCGCCGTTGTTCGCCCAGTAACTGTTTTGCTTGCGCCTCGGGTTGGGCGGGCACGTCGTAGATCCACGTGTTGGGCCTACAGGGCGGGTGGTCCTGATCCGTAGCAGGCGGCACGCTTGCGCAGGCGGCGCGGTTGACCTTCCCGTAGAGCTGGCCAAGCACGCGTAAATCGGAACGCTGCCGTGCAAGCATGCCGCGCCAGCGGAAATTCAGGCGGCGGTGCGCGTGAATCAAGGCTTCGAGATCGTTGCCGGTCGGTTCGGGCAAGGCGGTCATGTAGTCTTGGTATAGGCTCGATACCGGGTTGTCATCGGGAAGCGAGTAATCCGGTTGGAGCAGCATTGGCAACTGCCGTGGCAGTTGCATCGGCACACCAGCTCGCAGTGCATCAGCCAGCATATGACGCAACGGAATGCGCGCAAGGTCGCAGCTACGGCCCTGTTCGTCAGGCGCGTAGCCGCCACCAACGTCCGAATGAACGCCTGGGTACACCACCTCCTCGCAGTTGACGGGGTAGGTGCGTCCCACCCGCACCGAATCGAGCGGGAATGCCTGCCGTACCTCGTGTGCTGAAACGTAATGCACGCACCGCTCCACCTCGGGCGGAATCGCCAGTTCTGATGCCCAGTCGAGGTGTAGCGTCGGGCCGCCGACCGATGCGACCGTATCGAACAAACCCATGAAATTGATGCGCAGTGGCACGCGCTCGCCGTTCGGGGCGAGCCAGACCAAACCGTTATCGGTGCGTTTGCTCTTCAGGTCGATCAACCGGCGTACGAAGGTGCGTGCTTGTGTTGCGCCGCGCGAGAAGCCGAAGATGGCGACGTTGATGAACTGCATGCACTTCCACGCAGCCGAGCCCCATTCGCGTTCGAGAATGCGGGAAAACTCCGCAAGCGCGAACTTGATGCGCATGTCGCCACCTGCGCCCAGCCCGAGTCCTAACGCGCCCCCGGGATCGTCTTCGAGCGTGTCGGTATAGCCGACTACCTTGGGAAAGCGGAAGGGCGTGCCGACACCAGGGATGTAGCGAGGCGAGGAGCCAAGGCGTCGCCGGTCATCGACGGCGGCACCGAAGAGCTTGGCAATGTTCGAATGTCTGTCGAGCGGTTGATCACGCTCCAGATTGTTGTTGGTACCATCAAAGAAGAACGACAGCTTAGGATAGAGGCGGCATTTGGCGTCCATGTAGGTGTACGGACCATCCTTGTTGGACGGCGCGAACAGCTCCTTGGCGCGTTTATCTACACCCTGAATGACGGCCCTGTCTATTTCTTTGTCGGTAATTGGCGCACTGGCTTGGCGAACAGTCATCAGTTTTCCTATGAAAGTGAGTTATCTATCGGCGCAGCCCGATCTGGAAGGTGAAAACGCCAGCTCGGCCGTATTGAGGTCACGCAGGATCACGCAGACGTAGGCGTCGTCCTTGTTCGGATCGGGGTCACTGTGCGGACCATCTGCTGGGAAGTGGGCCAGCATTGAGTGTGTTTCCCTGTTCAGCGCCGGGGTGTTGCCTTTCGGGTCTTCTTCAGACCACTTCCATCGGACGGTTGAGGGGCTGTGCCAATCCGTGAGTCCAGGGTGACAGCAAGCTGCGGCTGCGCCGTCGTTATGTGGCGGTGCATCGCCCGCCCAGTACTTGTCGACGAATACCTCAAATGCATAGCGGCCCGTATGATTGATGGGCACCATCGCCATGGCTGTTGCGCGGGAAGCAAACGGATCATCCGGCAGGCGGGGAGACCCGGTACATGCCGAGAGCGTGACCAGCGCGCAGACAGCGAGGCTGGTTAAACGGAGGGGGATTACTTTCATAGCGCCTGTTCCTGTGAAAGTGAGTTATCTATCGGCGCAACCCGAAGCGGAAGGCGAAAACGCCAGATCAGCGGTATTGAGGTCACGCAGGATCACGCAGACGTAGGCATCGTCTTTGTTCGGATCGGGGTCGCTGTGTGGGCCATCTGCTGGGAAGTGGGCCAGCATTGAGTGCGTTTCCCTGTTCAGCGCCGGGGTGTTGCCTTTCGGGTCTTCTTCAGACCACTTCCATCGGACGGATGAGGGGCTGTGCCAATCCGTGAGACCAGGGTGGCAGCAAGCTGCGGCTGCGCCGTCGTTATGTGGCCGTGCATTTCCGGCCCAATATTTGTCAACGAAGATGTTCACTGCATAGCGGTCCGTATGATTGATGGGCACCATCGCCATGGCGGTTGCGCGGGACGCAAACGGATCATCCGGCAGGCGGGGAGACCCGGTACATGCCGAGAGCGTGACCAGCGCGCAGACAGCGAGGCTGGTCAAACGGATAGGGATTACTTTCATAGCGCCTGTTCCTGTGAAGGTGAGTTATCTATCGGCGCAACCCGAAGCGGAAGGCGAAAACGCCAGATCAGCGGTATTGAGGTCACGCAGGATCACGCAGACGTAGGCATCGTCTTTGTTCGGATCGGGGTCGCTGTGCGGGCCATCTGCTGGGAAGTGCGTTACAACTGTTCGCTGCTCGCGCGGCTTCAAAACGACTCTGGTTTCAGGATCGGATTCCTGGCCCCATGTCCACGTGACGGTTGCCGGGCGGCTCCAGTCGGCAAGACCGGGATAGCAGCAGGCGGCTGCTCCTCCGCCGGCGTGTTCATCCACATCACCTGCCCAATGCTTGTCGATGAAGATGCTCGTGGCATAGCGGCCCGTATGATTGATGGGCACCATCGCCATGGCGGTTGCGCGGGACGAAAACGGATCATCCGGCAAGCGCGCGGACCCGGCACACGCCGATAGCGTGACCAGCGCGCAGACACTGAGGCTGGTCAAACGGAAAGAGGACGGTTTCATGCCGGCTATTCCTGTTTTAGTCGAAGCGGTCGTTCGCCCTGCGTTTGCCTGCTGTGGCAAACGTGCAGGCAGCGAGGGTCCGCTGTGCACAAAGAGAGGGTCTCTTCGCGCTACCTTTGTCGACAGGAATTTAAGCCGGTTTTGATATCGGCTATCTTATTAAGCTGGTGAACCACGTCAGCTTGATAGCGAATGCGGGATAGGGATGTGGGGGACGTGCCCGAGTCCAGGGCGGACTCGCGATGAAGCCGCTATTGTTCTCAGTCCCGCGAGGCGGCGCGGCGCGGGCGGCCCATGCCGGCATAGTCCGGCAGCGCATCGACGCTCTTGCCGATTGCCTTCGCGTAGAGCGGCAGCATATCCGGCAAACGCTTGACGATGTCGTGGCGTCGCGTCGGCGTGTACGGGTGCACGTAGATATAGCCCTGATCGCGAATGCTGCGCGTGGCCGTGGCCAGCTTGTCCCACAGCGTGACGGCCGCGCGCGGATCGAAGCCGGCGCGAGAGGCGATATCGCTGCCGATCACGTCGGCCTCGGTTTCGTCGGTGCTCTCGTACTTCATCTCCAGCAAACGCGAACCGATGCCGAGCGGCGCCGCGCCCAGATCGGCGAGTCCGAATAGCTGCGGGATCGTGCCGGACGAGTCGAGCTGGCTCGACTGCAGTTCGCCGAGCCGCTCGCGCGCATGTTCGCGCAGTGCGTGTGCGATCTCGTGACCGATCAGCATGCCGAGTTCGTTGTCGTTCAAACGCGTGCGGTCGAGCAGGCCGCCATACACCACGATCTTGCCGCCCGGCAGGCAGTACATGCGGATGTCGGACGAGCGCACCACGGCGACATCCCACTTCCAGCCCCTGGCCCGCTCGTTCCATTTCAGCGAGTAGGGGATCAGCTTGTCGACGATCGACCGCACCCGCGTGACGTGGGCGTCGGTGTCGCCGTACAGGCGGTTTGCGTGTTCTGCCCCGTACGTGATCTGGCTGAACTCTTCGGCAGCTTGCGCCTCGAGCATCGGCGATGGGATCAGGTTGCGGAATACGAGGTAGCCGCCATAGCGCAACTGTGTGCTCGGCGCGCTGTAAGACGGGGGAGTAGGGGCGTTGGCGGTTGCGGCGGGCGTCGGCGTCGCTGCCGGCGCTTTTGCGGTCGCTGCCGGCGTCGAGGTGGCTGCGGGCGTTTTGGCCGTTACCGGTGCAGGTGGCGGCTGCATCGAAGAGGGTGGTGCCGCGGCCGCAGGTGCGCTGCCGGCATTCGTGGCGCTGGTCGCGCCGGACGCCGCCGGTGTCGCGTTTTCAGCGCTCGCCGTATTCGGCGCCGATTTTGCCGACGGGGCAGGGGCCGGCGCCGACGTGGTGGCTGTGGCCGGCGCGGCGGCACTGGAGCCGACTGCCGGCATGGCGGTCGCGTAGGCGCTCAGCGGCACTGCCAATGTCAGGCTCGCGCAACCGAGCGCCAACGCTGCACGCAGCACCGCGCGTCCGGCCTTGAGCAAACACATCCCGCCGGCATCCGAAACCGGGCGCGCCACACGCTTTGACCGAAGCATCGTCACGACCGGATTCTCCACGGCGCGATGCGCAGCAGAAGCAGCATGCCGGGCAGCCCCAGCGCGGTACACACGATGAAATAGTCGAACCAGCCGATCCGCGCGACCACATAGCCGCTCGCCGCCGATGCCAACGTGCGCGGCACCGAAGCCAGGCTCGTGAAGAGCGCGAACTGCGTGGCGGTGTAACGCGGGTCCGTGGTGCTGGCAATGTACGCGGTGAAGGCCGCCATCGTCAGCCCGGTCGCGAAGGTTTCCAGGCCGTAGACCAACGCCAGTGCGACGGAGCGCGGGTCGAGCTGCACGGTCCAGTCGACGCCGACCAGCGCGAGCAGCTTCGAGGTGCCCTGGCTCAGCCAGACAGCGATGTCGTAAATCACGGTCAAACCAGGCGATGCCGGGCCGAGATGCGCAAGCCATGCAAAGCCGAGCGTCGACACCATCTGCAGGACGCCGAAGATCCAGAGTCCGCGGCCGATACCGACTCTCATCAGCCAGATCCCACCGACGATCCCGCCCGCCAGACTCGCGCCGAACGCGGTAGTCTTGGCGATCACGCCAATCTGCGTGCGCGAAAAGCCGATGTCGAGAAAGAACGACGTGGACAGCGTGGTCGCCATCGTATCGCCGAGCTTGTAAAGGAAGATGAAACCGAGCACGAACAGCGCGCCGCGCCAGCCGTCGCGCTGGATGAATTCGCTGAACGGTTGCACGATCGCTTCGCGCAGATTCTTCGGCGGCGTGCCGTGCACCTGGGGCTCGCGCACCACCAGCGTCATGACCATGCCGGGCAACATGAACGCGGCGGTGACGATGAACACAGTGGCCCAGGGCAGATGGTCGGACAGAATCAGCGCCAGCGAACCGGGCACCAGCGCGGCGATCTTGTAGGCGTTCACGTGCACCGCATTGCCGAGACCCTGCTGCGTGTCGCTCAGCAACTCACGCCGGTAGGCGTCGATCACGATGTCCTGGCTCGCACCGAAAAACGCGACCAGCGCCGTCAAAGCCGCCACGGTCCAGATCGAATCCTTCGGCGACACGAAGCCGAGCGTGCCAATCGCGCCCGCCACCAGAATCTGCGTGACCAGCATCCAGCCCCGCCGTCTGCCCGGACGCCAGCCCGGAAAACGTGGCACGTAGCGGTCCATCAGCGGCGCCCAGACGAATTTCCAGGTGTAGGGGAACTGGATCAGCGCAAAAAGGCCGATTTCCTTCAGATTGACGCCTTCGGAGCGTAGCCACGCCTGCACCAGATAGACGAGCGTGAACAGCGGCAGTCCCGACGTAAAGCCGAGAAAGACGCAGATCAGCATGCGCGTATTCAGGAACGCGCGCCAGCCGGGATGTTCTTCGTGAGCGGTAAGTGCAGGCGCCTCGTGCGGCGGGTTCGACATGTGGATAAGTGGCGTTAGCTTTTCTTGACGCGATAGACCGCAAGACTACCACGCCAGTTCACGCCCCATCGCACCACCTGGCCTTCGTGAAGCACCACGCGATCGAGAATCTCGATGCCGACTTCCGGCGCCAGCGCCTCGAAATCCTTGATCGTCAGTACCCGCACGTTCGGCGTGTTGTGCCACTGGAAAGGCAACGACTTCGACACCGGCATGCGGCCTTGCAGCACGGACAGCCGATGTGCCCAGTAGCCGAAATTCGGGAACGAGACGATGCATTCCTTGCCCACCCGCACCGTCTCGCGCAGGATCGCGGCGGTCTGATGGATGGTTTGCAGCGTCTGCGACAAAACCGCGAAATCGAAGCTGCCGTCTTCGAACAGGCGCAGGCCGTCTTCCAGATTCTGCTGGATCACGTTGACGCCGTTTTGCGTCGACGCCAGCACGCCGGCGTCGTTGATTTCGATGCCGTAGCCCTGCACGTCCAGTTCTTCGGTCAGGAGCGACAGCAGCGAGCCGTCGCCGCAACCCAGATCGAGCACGCTGGCGCGCGGTTCGACCCAGCGGGCGATCGCGCGGAAGTCCGGGCGCAGCGCCAGGTAATCGAGTGCTCGCTGGTTCATGCGTTCACCTCGTTCGCAATACGTTCGTAATAGGCGCGCATCAGGTTGTGATAGCGCGCGTCGTCGAGCAGGAAGGCGTCGTGGCCGTGCGGCGCGTCGATTTCCGCGTAGGTCACCGTGCGCTTATGGTCGAGCAGCGCCTTCACCAGTTCGCGCGAACGGGCCGGCGCGAAACGCCAGTCGGTCGAGAAACTGGCGATCAGGTATTTCGCGGTGGTGTGCGCGACGGCGGCGGTCAGATCGCCGTCGAAGGCCTTGGCCGGATCGAAATAGTCGAGCGCGCGGGTGATCAGCAGGTACGTGTTCGCGTCGAAGTAGTCCGCGAATTTGTCGCCCTGGTAGCGCAGGTACGATTCCACTTCGAATTCGACGTCGAAGTTGAAGTTGTACGCGTCCACCGCGCCTTCCGCGCGGCGCAACGAACGGCCGAATTTCTCCGCCATGTCGTCGTCCGACAGGTACGTGATGTGGCCGATCATGCGCGCGACGCGCAAGCCGCGTTTGGGCTTCACGTTGTGCGCGTAGTAGTTGCCGCCGTGGAAGTCGGGGTCCGACAGGATCGCCGAGCGCGCCACCTCGTTGAATGCGATGTTCTGCGCGGACAGCTTCGGCGTGGACGCGACCACGATGCAATGGCCCACGCGCTCCGGATACATCATGCTCCACGCGAGCGCCTGCATGCCGCCGAGGCTGCCGCCCATCACCGCGGCGAAACGCGCGATGCCGAACTCATCGGCGACGCGTGCCTGCGCGTTCACCCAGTCTTCAACCGTGACGACAGGAAAGGTCGCGCCGTACGGATGGCCCGTCGCCGGATCGATGCTCATCGGCCCGGTCGAGCCGAAGCACGAACCCAGGTTGTTGACGCCGATCACGAAGAACCTGTTGGTGTCGAGCGGCTTGCCCGGGCCGACCATGTTGTCCCACCAGCCGATGTCCTTCGGGTCGTCGGCGTATACACCTGCCACGTGGTGCGACGCGTTGAGCGCGTGGCACACCAGCACGGCATTGCTGCGCGCGGCGTTGAGCGTGCCGTAGGTCTCGACCATCAGGTCGTAACCGGCCAGCGAGCTGCCGTTCTGCAGCAGCAGCGGCTCGGTGAAATGCATTTTCTTGGGAGCGACGATACCGATCGATTCCATTCATTCCGCCATTTAACAAATACAGGGCGGCTAGATTGGCGTCGGCGAAGCACGGAGGAGAAGCGGTGTGCGCGGCTGACGACCTCTTTAGCCGCATTTATAGTGAACCACGGGACCGTATGTTCCCGGTAGTTCGCGCGCCCGCAATCGAGTCAGCAAATCGGCGCGTAGTAGGTGTTCAAGGTGTTCAGGGTGCTCTGGACAACGGCCTCAGGCGTAGTGAGTTGCCGAAGTCAGGGGCAAAGTATAGCGGAAAATTTCATGCGGCAGCGTCGCGGGCGCTGCCGTGCCACTGCACCTGCCGCGCGGACTACTGAGGAATCAGCAGCAGTTGCGCGTCGGCGTGCTCGGCGGGCGCCCGCGCAAAGCCGCTGCGCACATACCGATGCCAGCGGCCGATGATGTAGCTCAGCAGCAGGCTCGCGCGGATCGCGGGATCGTAGCCGGCGGGCAGCGGTGCGGCATGCGCATTTGCGCTCGGCCCCGCGCTTTCACCCGCGCTGGCGTTTGCCTCCGTCTGAGCCAGCCGCAAACATTGCTTCAACGACGCCTCGACCCGCTCAAGCATCTGATTGACCCGCTCGGTCAGCCGTTCGTGCTCGCCGACCAGTGCCTCGCAGGTCAGCACGCGCGTCATGCCGGGATTCTTCGCGGGGAAGTTGAGCAGCATCAGCGCGATCGCGCGGGCTTGCAGCACGCCGTTGCTTTCCTTATCGGCGATCTGGTTGATCAGTCCGAAGATGGTCTGCTCGATGAACTCGATGAGCCCTTCGAACATTTGCGCCTTGCTGGCGAAATGGCGGTACAGCGCGGCTTCCGAGACGCCTAGCCGGGCGGCGAGCGCCGCCGTGGTGATCTTTTCGCTCTTCGGCGCCTCCAGCATCGCGGCAAGCGTCTGCAGGATGTGCACGCGGCGCTCCCCCGGTTTCAGGCGCGCGGCACGTGCGGCGCCCGACGGGGCGGGTTCGTGTTCGGCTACGGCTTGGTCAGGCTTGTCGATCGGCTGCATGGCTGTCGCCCCGTCTGCTGTCTCTTCAAACGAACCGAGCGGCTGCCCAGTCGTAGCGATTTTAACGAACGAATGCATCGATCGACATAGTGCGGCCGGCCGGTGCCCGGCAGACGCGTCGGCACGCCGTCCGCGTGTGCTTTGCGCGGCAGATGGCCGGTAATCCACACGGTGCGGATGCCGAGCCGCCGATAGTTTTTCAGATGCGAGCGCGTGTCTTCCACGAGGATTACGTCCTTGAGCGAGACGTGCGCGTCGCGCATCGCCCGGCGCAGCATCGAATGGTCGGGTTTGGCGCGCCAGTGACGGCGATCGCGCATATGTTCGATCGCAATCACCTGTTCGAACAGACGCTCGATGCGCAGCTTGGCGAGCACCGCGCGCGCGTAGGCCTCGGGGGCATTGGTCAGGACGATCTTGCGACCGGGCAGCGCCGCGACGAGCCGGGCGACACCGCGTTCGTGGCGGATCATCGAACCGAGATCGGGGAACGTGTGGACGACTTTCAGGAAGTCGTTCGGGTCGAGCGGATGGTGGCGCGCGAGGCCGAGCAGCGTCGCGCCGTAGCGTTGCGTGTAGCCGGTGCGCAGACGGTTGGCTTCGTCGATGTCGACTTGCAATGCGTCGATGATGTACTGCGTCATTCCCTCATTGATCGCCGGAAAGATCGCGTGCGAGGCGTGATGCAGCGTGTTGTCGAGATCGAACAGCCAGACCGGACTGCCGCCTGCGATATGCGGACGACGGCGTCGGGAAGTGGGGGTGCGCATGATGGAGGACGCCGTTCAGGCGCGGGCAGTCGCTTCACGCAGCAAACGCGGACGACGCTTCGCGATGCGGAAGGCGATAAAAGAGGGGAGAGCGTTTTTGCGCCGGCGAGCGGCGCGTTGTGTATCGTTTGGCGCAGCGGCAGCGGCAGCGGCAGCGGCAGCGGCAGCGTAACTGCACGGCACACGTGGCACGCCTCGCTGGCGTACCACGTGTGCCGGGTTTGAGGCAGGAATCAATGCGAGCGGATCATCGTGCCGAACGGCTGTTCGGTGAGAATTTCCAGCAGCACCGAGTGCTCGATGCGGCCGTCGATGATGTGTACCGAACGCACGCCGCTCTTCGCCGCATCCAGCGCCGACGAGATTTTCGGCAGCATGCCGCCGGAGATCGTGCCGTCCGCGAACAGCCCGTCGATTTCGCGAGCCGACAGATCGGTCAGCAGATTGCCTTCCTTGTCCATCACGCCGGGGATGTTGGTCATCATCACGAGCTTTTCGGCGTTCAGCACGACCGCCAGCTTGCCCGCGACCAGATCCGCGTTGATGTTGTACGACAGGCCGTCTTCGCCGAAACCGATCGGCGAGATCACCGGGATGAACGCGTCGTCCTGCAGTGCTTTCACGACCGCCGGGTTGATCGCCTCGACTTCACCCACCTGGCCGATGTCGACGTACTGGCCCGGATTGTCGCGATCCGGCATCAGCATCTTGCGCGCGTGGATCAGGCCGCCGTCCTTGCCGGTCAGGCCGACCGCATGGCCGCCAAAGTGGTTGATCAGCGTGACGATGTCCTGCTGCACTTCGCCGCCGAGCACCCATTCGACGACTTCCATCGTCTCTTCGTCGGTGACGCGCATGCCCTGAATGAACGTGCCCTGCTTGCCGATTTTCTTCAGCGCCTGGTCGATTTGCGGACCGCCGCCGTGCACGATGACCGGATTGATGCCGACCAGCTTCAGCAGGATCACGTCGCGCGCGAAGCCCTGCTTGAGCCGTTCCTCGGTCATGGCGTTGCCGCCGTATTTGATGACCACGGTCTTACCGTGATACTGGCGAATGTAAGGCAGCGCCTCGGCCAGGATTTCAGCCTTCAGGGTGGGCGCGATCTGCGAAAGGTCAGGAAGCTCGGACATGGCGGCAGGCTCTGGCACGGGACAGTTAAAACACGGCGAATTGTACAGGACTGGCGCGCTGCAACAGGGTTTTCGACGGCGGTGCCGGTGACGGGCGGCACCGGCTTTGCGCATTGCGCAATGAGCGGCCCGAAGCGGCGGCCGACAATCAAGCTTACCGCCGTTCAGATGTCCCCGTGAATTGGCCGAACGGCCGACTCACGGCGGCGCGCCAGTCGTGGCATCATTTCCTGATACAGGTTGAAGCGAGACCATCCGGCCCCTCATGAAACCGTCAGCTTCCCGCTCCGCAAGCAGCGCGCTTTGCCCGCGCTGCGGTCATGCGTTCGATTGCGCCATGCACGGGGTGCCGTTCGACTGCTGGTGCCGTGAGATGCCGGCACTGCCGGCCGACCGGCTCGATCCGTCTGGCCGCTGCCTGTGTCCTGAATGTCTTGCAGCGGAGATTGCGCGAGCCGTGCAATCCGGTGCGGGATCGGGTTCACTTTGAAGGCGGTGCGGTGCGGTGCGGTGCGGTGCGGTGCGGTGCGGTGCGGTGCGGTGCGGTGCGGTGCGGTGCGGCTCTGGCGGCCGCGTTGCCGGCCTACGCGGCGCGATGCCGGGCGGCAAGCGCGTCCAGATCGCGTGCAACAGCCTCCAGCGCGGGATCCCATTGGCCGAACCGCGGCTGCCGGTAGAGCGTCGCGCTCGAATACCACGGGCTGTCGGGCCGGTCGAGCAGCCAGACCCAGTGTGGATTGACGTCGAGCAGCACCCACGTGCGCTGTCCCAGTGCGCCGCTCAGATGCGCCACGGACGTGCAAACCGTGATGACGAGATCGAGCGTGCAGACAAACGCAGCTGTGTCGTCGAAGGTGGCGAATTCGGCGGTGTAGTCCGACATCGGCAGGCCCGCCGCCCGGGCGGCGGCGACATCTGCCCCGGCACCCGGCTGCAGCGAATAGAACGCCACGCCCTCGCCCTGTATCCCGCCGAAATGTTTCGCATAGCGCTCCCAACCCACCCGCCGGAACGGATTGCGCTGGTGGCCAAGGCTGCCGGTCCACGTCAGTCCGACTTTGAGCCTGGTTTCGCCGGCAAGCCTCTGCTGCCACGAGGCACGGGCTGCAGCGTCCGTACGCAAATACGGAGTCGCAGCGGGGATCGTCTCTTCGCGCGTGTCGAATATGAAAGGCAAGCTGAGCAACGGAATTTCGTAGTCGAACGGCAGCAGAGATTCGACGCCACCGCCAGCCGAGAAGTTGTCGACATGACCACCGAGGCTGCGCGCGAGCAACGCACTCATCTGCGGAAACGAATTCCAGATCAGACGGCCGCCCTGGCGATGAACGCGCTCGGCCAGCAACGGGATGTAGCGGCTGAACTGCAACACATCGCCCATGCCCTGTTCGCCCCACACCAGCAGGGTTTTGCCGGCCAGCGGTTCGCCTTGCCAGGCCGGTGCTGGCATGACGGGGCGGTTGCCGCCCAATTCAGACGAGCCATCCCAACGTGCTTCGTGGGCTTGCCAGCCGTGCGCGTAATCGCCGCGCATGAGCTGCAGCATGCCGAGGTTGGAGCGCATGGTCGCGTCGCTGGGCGCCAATGCGCAGGCGGTTCTTCCGGCTTGCTCCGCTTCGTCCCAGCGTTGCGCTTCACGCAACGCCAGCGCATAGTTGTTATGCGCCAGCGGGCTATGTGACGCGCATTGCACGGCTTTTGCGCCGGCTTCGAGCGCACGCGGCAGATTCAAATTGACGCGGCTTGCATGAGCGAGATTGGTCCATGCATCGCCATGGCCAGGTTCGTCATGCACCGCACTTTCCAGTAATGCGATCTGCTCGTTGAGGTCGCCGCCAGTGAGGGTGAGGGCGCCCGCAAGATTGTTGCGCAACTGCGGCAGTTTCGGATCGATGGCGAGTGCGCGACGATAGGGCGCGATTGCCTCGCGATGCCGGTTCCTCATCTGCAGCGTGTAGCCAAAGCGGAAGTGCGCAAGCGCGCGATGGGGATCGAGTTGGGCAATAATGGCGGCGAGTTCGATCGCGTCGTCGTGACGATGTTGCCCGAGCAACGTAGTCATGAGCGAATCGATGGACTCGTCGTCGAGTGAATGGCGCTGTGCTGCGGCATCGAGCCACCGGGCCTCCGCTTCTGCGGTGCCGTTTTGCCGGGCTGCGACGGCATGTCGCAGGAAAGTCAGGAAAGCTGATGAGGCGTGGGTTTCGCTATCAGAGATTGGCCGCATGGATGAATTTGGGTGGCGCGAAAACCGATGTTGAACAACCGGGGCGCGCAACGCTGTCGCAAAATTCCATGTTACGGGCGCAAGACCGTGAGGTCAGTCGGACTAGTCCGAACCGTTAAACTAAAGTCATGCATCGTATAACCAACACCGGCCGGGTCAACCTCGGTCATCTGTTCTGGCTGCGCAGCCTCGCCATCATCGGCCAGCTGGCGACAATCGCGTGCGTGCAGATCTTCTTCGGCGTGCATCTGCCGTTGCCCGCCATGTTGCTCGTGATCGCCCTCGAAGTGATTTTCAACGGGCTGACATGGTGGCGTGTCTCGCAGCAGCGGCCCGAGTCCAATCTCGAACTGTTCGGCCAGATATGGGTCGATCTCGGCGCATTGTCGGCGTTGCTGTTCCTCTCCGGTGGCACAACCAACCCATTCGTTTCGCTGTACCTGCCGTCGCTCGCGATTGCCGCAGCTGTGTTGCCATGGCATCTGATGGCGTGGCTCGCCGCGTTCGCTGTGGCCTGTTACGCCGTGCTCGGTTTCGATTCAGTGCCGCTGAATCTCGACAACCCGGCGAACCTGTTCGACTACTTTCGCGCCGGTATGTGGGTGAACTTCATGGTCAGCGTCGGGCTGATTGCGTGGTTCGTCGCGCGCATGTCGCGCGCTCTGCGACTACGTGACGCAGCGCTCGGAGACGCGCAGCAGCGCTTGCTTCACGATGAACGTGCCGTCGCGCTCGGCGTGCAGGCTGCCACTGTCGCGCACGAAATCGGCACGCCGCTGTCTACAATTGCGATGTTGTCCGAAGAATTGCGCGATGCCGCTCGAACCGACAAGGGACTCGCGCCATACAGCGCCGATCTGGAACTGCTCGAACAGCAAATGACGCTGTGTACTTCGGCGCTTGCGCGGTTGCGCAGCCGCGCATCGACAACGACCAACCGGCAAACGGTCAGCGAGTGGCTCGAGTCGTTTGCCGAGCAATGGCGCTTGCGTCATCCGCATGTGAAGTTCGAGCGGATCGGCGTGCCGCCGGAGGGTGTCAGTCTTGACGACACGGTTGCCGTCAGTCAGATTCTGACGATTCTGCTCGACAACGCCGCGCGAGCGAGCCGCGATCACGTGACGCTGTCGTGCACGCTCACGGCGCGCGGCGACCAGATCGTATTCGAAGTATGCGACGTGGGCCCGGGTATTCCGGTCACGTTGCGCGGGTCGCTCGGCACGATGCCGGTCGACAGTACGCAGGGCGGACACGGCGTGGGCCTGTATCTGGCATTTTCAGCGGCGACACGTCTGAAGGGCTCGATTGAGCTGGCCGATGTCAGCGAGATCAAGCCGCGCGGCACGCGTGCAGTGTTGAGACTGCCGCTTGCAGCGCGCAAATTATCAGGTGCGGGCCGTCAAGGCACTACGCCATCCAACACGGAGAAACAGGCATGAGCGAAATGAATTTTCTGGTGATCGACGACGACGAGGTGTTCTCCGGCATCCTCGCTCGCGGTTTGACGCGGCGCGGCTATACGGTGGCCGAAGCGCACAACGCGGATGAGGCTATCAAGTTGGCGAACCAGCAGAAGTTCAGCCAGATCACGGTAGACCTGCATCTCGGCAACGACTCCGGTCTTACGCTCGTCGCCCCTTTGCGCGATTTGCAGCCTGACGCGCGCATGCTGGTGTTGACTGGTTATGCCAGTATCGCTACGGCGGTGCAGGCGGTGAAAGACGGCGCCGATAACTATCTGGCGAAGCCCGCCAACGTGGAGACCATTTTGTCGGCGCTGCAAAGCGAAGCGAGCGCGCTGCAAGCTGAAGAGGCGATCGAGCATCCCACGCCGTTGTCGGTTGCGCGCCTCGAGTGGGAGCACATTCAACGTGTGCTCGCGGAGCACGGCGGCAATATTTCGGCTACTGCGCGCGCATTGAACATGCATCGTCGAACGCTGCAGCGGAAGTTGGCGAAGCGGCCGGTCAGGCAGTAAGCGCCGACCCCTGCTCGTCTTTGCGGGCCGGAAAGCAAAACGGGTTGTCTTTCACAAGACAGCCCGTTTTTTTTACGCCTCACACGTGATCGGCCGTGTGCGAGGTGTTCGGCTTTAACGCGGTTTCAATATCGACATCGACATCGACGCCAGCATCGGCATGAGCATCGACGTCTACATCGATATCACAGTACGTAGCGCGACAGATCCTCGTCTTCCGCCACTTCGTTCAGTGCGCGGTCGACATACGCCGCGTCGACCTGCACCGTCTTGCCCGAGTGATTGCCGGCTGCGAACGAGACATCTTCGAGCAGTTTTTCGATCACCGTGTACAGGCGGCGCGCACCGATGTTTTCGGTCTTCTCGTTGACCGAGTACGCGATTTCGGCCATACGGCGAATGCCGTCTTCGGCGAATTCGAGGTGCACGTCTTCCGTGGCCAACAGGGCCTGGTATTGCTTGACGAGGCTCGCGTCGGTCGACACGAGGATCGATTCGAAATCGCCCACCGAGAGCGAATCCAGTTCGACCCGAATCGGGAAGCGGCCTTGCAGTTCCGGAATCAGATCGCTCGGCTTGGCCAGATGAAACGCGCCGCTTGCGATGAACAGAATGTGGTCGGTCTTCACCATGCCGTACTTGGTGTTGATCGTGGTGCCTTCGACAAGCGGCAGCAGATCGCGCTGCACGCCCTGACGCGACACTTCGCCACCGCCCGCTTCGCTACGCGACGCGATCTTGTCGATTTCGTCGAGGAACACGATACCGTTCTGCTCGACGTTCTGCACCGCCTTGGCTTTCACTTCTTCGTCGTTGAGCATCTTGCCGGCTTCTTCGTCGGTGAGGACCTTCAGCGCTTCCTTCACCTTCAGCTTGCGGCGCGTTTTCTTGCCGCCGCCGATGTTCGCGAACATCGAACGGATCTGTTCGGTCATATCCTCCATGCCCGGCGGCCCCATGATGTCCATGCCCACCTGCGGTTGTTCGACGTCGAGTTCGATTTCCTTGTCATCGAGCAGGCCTTCCCGCAGACGCTTGCGGAAGGTCTGGCGCGTGGTGCTGCCTTCGTCCGCCGTATCCGCTGCGCTCGAACTCGCGCCGAAACCGACCGGGCGCGCACTCGGCAACAGGATGTCGAGAATACGGTCTTCGGCCTGATCTTCCGCCTTGGTCCGCACTTTGCGCATTTCCGTCTCGCGCGTCTGCTTGACCGAGATTTCGATCAGGTCGCGCACGATGCTGTCGACGTCGCGGCCCACATAACCGACTTCGGTGAATTTGGTGGCTTCGATCTTGATGAACGGTGCATCGGCCAATTTCGCCAGACGCCGCGCGATCTCGGTCTTGCCGACGCCGGTCGGACCAATCATCAGAATGTTCTTCGGCGTGATTTCCTGACGCAGCGGATCTTCAACCTGCTGACGGCGCCAGCGGTTGCGCAGCGCCACGGCAACTGCTTTTTTCGCGCGGCCTTGGCCGATGATATGTTTGTCGAGTTCCGAGACGATCTCGGCGGGGGTCATGGTGCTCATCGTGGGTCCTTACTCGATCGTCTCGATGACGCGGTTATGGTTCGTATAGATGCACATGTCGCCGGCAATTTCGAGCGACTTCTCCACGATCTCGCGCGGCGACAACTCGGTGTTGTCCGCGAGCGCCTTCGCAGCGGCTTGCGCATAGGCGCCACCCGAGCCGATCGCGCAGATGCCGCCTTCGGGATCGAGCACGTCGCCGTTGCCGGTGATGACGAGGGTGGTGGTGGCATCGGCGGCGATCAGCATCGCTTCGAGGCGGCGCAGCATGCGGTCGGTGCGCCAGTCTTTGGCGAGTTCGACGGCGGCGCGGGTCAGATTACCCTGATGTTTTTCCAGCTTCGCTTCGAAGCGGTCGAGCAACGAGAAGGCGTCGGCCGTGCCGCCGGCGAAGCCGACCAGCACCTTGCCGTTATAGATGCGCCGGACTTTCTTCGCGCCACCTTTCATGACGATGTTGCCCAGCGTCACCTGGCCGTCGCCGCCAAGCGCGACCTTGTCGCCGCGGCGCACGGAAACGATCGTCGTGCCGTGAAATTGCTCCATATGCGTTCCTCTTTGCAAAACGGGTAGGACACGGTGGCGCAGCACCACCGCATGAATCCTGGAAGCGGACGGCGCGCAACGCTGAAACGATCAACCGGTCGGCGCGCGCTCGTGCAACGCATGTCCGACTTATTTTAGGGCGTGCGCGGTCATATCAAGAGCCGGCAAACGGCATAAGACAAAAACACGGGAGCAGGACGCGGGGAAGGTGCGGAGGGCCGCACAAAAGAAAAAAGGCGCACAGATCACCGTGCGCCTCTCGACGAAGCAGCTTAAAAGGGCGCGGAGCCGAAGCCGCGCCGCAGGCGTTCAGTCGCCGAACAGCTTCTGGCGCAGTTCGCGGCGTTCCTGCGCTTCGAGCGACAGGGTAGCCGTGGGCCGCGCGAGCAGACGCGGAATGCCGATCGGCTCGCCGGTTTCTTCGCACCAGCCGTAGTCGCCCGAATCGATGCGCGCGATCGATTGCTGCACCTTCTTCAGCAGCTTGCGCTCGCGGTCGCGCGTGCGCAGTTCGAGCGCATGCTCTTCCTCGATCGTTGCACGGTCGGCCGGGTCCGGCACGATTACCGTTTCGCGCAGGTTCTCGGTCGTCTGGCCGGCATTGCGGAGAATGTCCGCCTGCAGCTGTTCGAGCTTGTTCTTGAAGAAAGCGAGCTGATCCTCATTCATGTAATCCTTGTCGCTCATCTTCAGGATTTCGGCTTCAGTCAAGAGTCGTTTCGTCGTCATCTGGCTTGCTTCTTCAATGTGAGGCAGAACTCTTACATAGTGCCCGCACTTTCGTATTGCCCGCAAAGGCGCCACGAGAACGCTGGGCGCTGGACGGGCACGGACGATGGGCTGTCGGTGACGCCGAAGCGCCCTGCGCCCACGCGCCGGGCGTCGCTACGCCAATGCGGGGCCGAACTCCTCTGGAAACCGTTTCTCACATGCTCCTGAGGCATTGCTTGCCGGCAGCGTGCCTTGTCTGCTGTGCCAGCCGGCATTGTCGGCGTGAGTTCCGGATAAGATTTTCCGGCGCCGTTTCAGGCCCGGCGCGGAATACGCGCTGACCGGGCAATTCGTTGTCATTCTCCAGTGGGCACGTATTGTAACTGAATCACAATCCAGCACCGCAACTGGTGAAAATCCCCTGGCGGCGCACTGATATCCCGAAAATATAACGCGCGCACGGTCAAAAAGCGATGGTCGTGCACGCTTTAATACAGCAGGGTTTTCACGTGCTTTTCACACGGCCGACATTTCAGCACGCTTTCGGCGCATTCTTCCGCATATTCTGCAGACAATTGCCGCGATGCCCGCACGACGCGGGCTCGCGGATACCACGCTGCAGCATGCCGCGTGCCGCGCCATTTGTACGGCCCGGCGCGGCCCGGCCCGCCTGATGCTTACGCCAGGCAGGCGTCCAGGCCGTCGGTGATCAGGTCTTGCGGCAGTTCGATGCCGATGAACACCATTTTGTTGGTCTTCTTCTCGATCGGCTGCCATTTCGCGGCCAGATCGCTGCCCATCATCTGGTGCACGCCCTGGAACACCACCTTCCGGTCGACGCCCTTCATATACAGCACGCCTTTGTAGCGCAGCAGGCGCTCGCCATAGATCTGCAGAATGCCGCCGAGGAAGTCCTCGAGCTTGTTCGGATCGAACGGGCGGTCGCTGCGGTAGACGAACGATCTGATCTTGTCGTCATGGTGCGCGTGATGGTGATGCGCGTGGTCGTGGCCTTCGTGGTCGCACTTGCCGTGATCGTGATCGCAATTTTCGTGATCGTGATCGTCGTGATCGGCATGGGTGTGGCCGTGTTCGTCATGCGCGTGAGCGTGGCTGTGCGCATGTTCGTCTTCGGCGAGGAAGTCCGGGTCGATTTCGAGCTTCGAATTGAGGTTGAAGCCGCGCAGGTCGAAGATTTCCTTGATGTCCGCTTCGCCGAAATTGACGACCTTGATCGCTGCCCGCGGGTTCATGTGCAGCAGGCGATGGCGCAGATCGCCCAGATGCTGTTCGTCGACCAGATCGGACTTGGTGATGAACAGGCGATCGGCGAAGCCGACCTGGCGTTGCACCACTTCGTGCTCGTCCAGCTGGTGATTCGCGTGCTTCGCGTCGACGAGCGTGATGATTGCGTCGAGCAGGAATTCGTTGGCGATCTGGTCGTCCATGAAGAACGTCTGCGCGACCGGGCCCGGATTGGCGAGGCCGGTGGTTTCGATCACGACACGGTCGAAATCCAGTTCGCCAGCCTGTTTCTTCGCCGCCAGATCGCCCAGCACGCGCGACAGGTCGCCGCGGATCGTGCAGCAGATGCAGCCGTTGCTCATCTGGATGATCTGTTCGCTCGTGTCCTGCACGAGGATTTCGTTATCGATGTTCTCTTCGCCGAACTCGTTCTCGATCACGGCGATCTTCATGCCGTGCTTTTCGTTCAGGATGCGCTTGAGCAGGGTGGTTTTGCCGCTGCCGAGAAAGCCGGTGAGGATGGTGACTGGGATCATGTGGGTCGCCTTGTACGTGAGTCTGTGCGTAATCGAAAAGTGCAGCGCGAAAAATGCAGCGCGAAAGGTACAGCTCGCAAGCTGCCGCGAATGCATTCGCGAATCCGGTTTGCCGGGCGTGGCAGCCTGACGGCGCGCGGCCCGATCTAGCCGGATATTGAAACATATCTGTCAAGCCGGCGCTGGCGGCGGGACGAAGCCCCCCGCGGCGCGCGGGAAATAGCCCTGAAGTTATGGGCGATCAGGCAATTTGCAACAGCAGGCCCTTCAGGTATTCGCCTTCCGGGAAGGCGGTGAGCAACGGGTGGTCGACTCCGGCGCCGAGGCGCTTGAGAATCCGTGCATCGACGCGCGCATCGGCCGCCGCGCCGGACACGATCTTCTGGAACAGTTCGGCGTCGATCGCGCCGGAGCACGAGTAAGTGAACAGCAGTCCGCCCGGGCGCAGCAGCTTCATGCCGGTCAGGTTGATGTCCTTGTAGGCGCGCGAGGCGCGGTCCACGTGTTCCCGCGACGGCGCGAATTTCGGCGGATCGAGCACGATCAGGTCGAAGCGTTCGCCTTCGTCGTACAGGCGGCGCAAGGTTTTGAAGGCGTCGGCGTCGAGCCAGGTGGCGCGCTCGGCGTCGAAACCGTTGGCGGCCACGTTCTGTTGCGCGATCGCGAGCGCGTCGCCCGACGAATCGATCGACACCACGCGCTTTGCCCCGCCTTTCAATGCCGCCAGCGAAAAGCCGCCGGTGTAGCAGAAGCAGTTCAACACGTCGCGATCTTTCGCCAGCTCCTGCACCAGCAAGCGGTTGTCGCGCTGGTCGACGTAGAAGCCGGTTTTGTGGCCGTTGCGCACGTCGACGTGATAACGCACGCCGTTTTCGCTCGCGATCAGCGCTTCCGACGGCGCTTCGCCCGCCAGCACGCCGGTGATCTGTTCGAGTCCTTCCTTCTGGCGGATCGACACGTCCGAGCGCTCGTAGACGTTCGGGCAGCCGGTCGCGCCGGTCAGCGCCGCGACGATCGCTTCCTTCCATGCTTCGACGCCCGTCGCCATGAACTGGCACACCAGCTGGCTGCGCTGGCCTTCGTCCTCGGCGACGTAGTGATCGACGATCAGACCCGGCAAGCCGTCCGCTTCGCCGAAAATCAGCCGCACGGCGCCGGTGTTGTGCACCATCGTTTGACGATGCGCGAGCGCGCGCTGCACGCGGCGCTTGAAGAACGCGTGATCGATCGGCTCGGCTTCGTCGAAGCTCCACACGCGGGCGCGAATCTGCGAATGCGGGCTGTAGGCCGCGCGGGCGAGAAACCGGCCGTCGTGTGCGCGCACCAGCACGGTCGCGCCGGGCGCGGGATTGCCGTCGACGCGATCGATCGCGTTGGCATAGACCCACGGGTGGCGGCGCAACAGCGATTTTTCTTTCGACGGTTTGAGCGTAACGGTATTCATCAGGGTGTCAGCAGGAGCAGTAGGCCGCGTGAACAAAGAGGCACACGACAGGTGAAGCGAAGGCGGAGACCGTCAGCCGCAAAAGGCAAATTGCGGGATCAGTCGCGTTTTTTGGCGCGCGGATGCGCCTGATCGTAGACGTGCGCGAGATGCTGGAAATCGAGCGCGGTGTAGACCTGCGTGGCGGTGATGCTGGCGTGGCCGAGCAGTTCCTGCACGGCCCGCAGATCGCCGCTCGACTGCAGCACGTGCGTGGCGAACGAATGCCGCAGCACGTGCGGATGCACATTGGCGGGAATGCCGGCGACCAGCGCCGCGCGCTTCACGCGCTCGCGCACGACGTTCGGCGACAGCCGATTGCCGCGCGCCGAGAGAAACAGCGGATGCGGATCGTGCCTGACCATCTGGTCGCGCACCGCGAGCCACGCGTTCAAGGCGTCGAGCGCCTTGCTGCCGACCGGCACGATGCGGCGCCGGTTGCCCTTGCCGAGCACTTCGACTTCGGCGGAATCGAGTTTGAGCCAGCCCGCGGAGCGGTAGTCCTCGGCATCGGCAAAACGGGCGTCGAGGCCGACCAGTTCGGACAGCCGCAGGCCCGACGAGTAGAACAATTCGAGCATCGCGTGGTCGCGCAAGCCTTCGGGTGTCGCGGCGGGCGGGCTCTCCATCAGACGCGTGGCGTCGTCGACGGAAAGCGCTTTCGGCAGCGCCTTGACCTGCTTCGGCGCCCGCACGGTGGCGACCGGATTGGCCGGCAGATCGACGCGGCCCGCGAACCAGCGGTAGAACGCCCGCCAGGACGACAGCCGATGGCTGATCGAGCGCGCCGTCAGGCCGCCGGCATGCGCTCGCGAAACCGCGCCGCGAATATCGACCGCGGTGAGACTTTCGAGCGGCCGGCCTTTGGCCAGCAGTTTGAGCTCTTCGAGTTCGTGGGTGTAGCCGCGCAGCGTGTGCGCCGACAGTCGCCGCTCATGTTCGAGATTCGACAGATAGGCGGCAATCGGGTCGGCTTCGGTCACGATGGCTTTTGCGGGATCGGCGGATCAGCGGCTTTAGCGCGGCAGCAGACGGCTCAGCGCCGCGCTTGCCAACGCGCCGATCTGCGTCAGGAAATCGGTTGCCATGCCGTCATGGAAGCGGCGGGCGTCGGCCGAACCCATCACCAGCAGGCCAAAGGTGGGCGCTTCTTCCTTGCCTTCGGGGTCGCGCAGCGCGAGCAGCGCGATCGATTCCGTGGTGTGCGCGGACTCGCCCGTAGCGCCTGGGGACCCGTCGTCGCTCACCGCCGACACCGCCGGCGCCAGCCACTGCGCCGCTTCGAAGCCGGTGTTCGCGCCACAGTACGGCGTGGTGAGGCTGTTCGCGAAGATTCGCACTTCCTCGCCGACATGGCGCGCGAACTCGGCCTGTGCATAGGGCTCGGAGACATCCCACACACGCAGTGCGGCTTGCGGCACATCGAAAATATCGCGCAAGCCGTTGGAAATCGTGCGCGGCAGCGCGTACGGATCGCGCTCGGCCATCACGCGGATGGTCCAGCGATTGAATTTCGACGCGATGCTGTCGTTTTCGTGGCCGCAGCGCAGCAGTTCGGCCAGACGCCGCTCGAGATGCTTGTTCTTGTCGCGCAGCATTTCCATCTGGCGCTCCTGCAGCGACACCGCGGCTTTGCCGTGCGGGTTCGCAAGCCGGATCGTTGCGAGCATTTCCGCGTGTTCGGCGAAGAAATCGGGGTTGGCGAGCAGATATTCGGCGACTTCGCGATCGTTCATGGTTTCGGCTAAAGGACTACGGGACGACGCCTTCGGGCGGCGCATCGGTCATGCGTTCGGTCGGCCGGTGAAAGAGCTGCCTGGTCCGGCTCTTCATCGGCTGCTTCACTGGCTTCTTTAACGGCCTGTTCGAGGCCTCGTGTCGGGTACTTCCTCGGCCGATCGCTCGGCCGCTGAATCGGGTAGTGCGCTGGCGCGGGTCAATCGGCCAGTTCGATTTCGCCTTCGAAGACGGTTGCCGCGGGGCCCGCCAACAACAGCGGCGCGCCGTCTTGCGTGCTATCCCACGTGATGGTCAGCTTGCCGCCGTGCGTGTGCACCAGCACCGGCGTATCGAGCAGGCCGCGGCGAATGCCGGCGGCGACTGCCGCGCACGCGCCCGTGCCGCACGCCAGCGTTTCGCCGGCGCCGCGTTCATAGACCCGCAGCTTGATCTCGCTACGGCTAACGATCTGCATGAAACCCGCGTTCACTCGCTGCGGGAAGCGTGCATGCCGTTCGATTACCGGACCTTCGACGAGCACCGGAAAATCTTCGACGTCGTCGACCACTTGCACCGCATGCGGATTGCCCATCGACACCACTGAAATCCAGCGCGTCACACCGTTCACGTCGAGCGGCCAGAGCGTGTCCGCGCTCTCGCGGCGGCCTTCGAGCCCTTTGGCGGCGAACGGTACGCGCTCCGGTTCGAACACCGGGGCGCCCATGTCGACCAGCACTTCGCCGTTTTCCTGCATGGTCAGCACGATAATGCCGTTCTGCACTTGCACGCGCACGCTGCGCTTGTCGGTCAGACCGTTGTCGCGCACGAACTTGACGAAGCAGCGCGCGCCGTTGCCGCAGTGCTCGACCTCGCCGCCGTCGCAATTGAAGATGCGATATCTGAAATCGACGCCGTCCACAGTGGGCTTTTCGACCAGCAGCAACTGGTCGGCGCCGACGCCGAAATGCCGGTCCGCGAGTGCGCGCGCCTGCGCCGGCGTCAGGTTGACCGGTTGGGTGTAGCCGTCGAGCACGACGAAGTCGTTACCCGCGCCGTGCATTTTGGTGAATTTCAGTTTCATCACGCTATTGTAAGTGACGCGCCCGCGGGTGGGCCGAACGCCGCCTTATTTGCCACTTTATTTGCTGCCTGATTTCCGCGTTCAGGCGCTTTTTTCAAGGACCGCTCAGTAGACGCTCGGCTCGCCCGGCGGCCGGGTCTTGAAGCGCTTGTGCACCCAGTAGTATTGCTCGGGGATCAGCGGAATCTGTTCTTCGAGGAACGCGTTCATGCGCCGCGCGTCGGCGTCGTCGTCGCCGGTGGGGTAGTTGTCCCACGGCTTGAAGACCTTCAGCCGGTAGCCTTTGTAGTTCGGCAGCACCTCGCCGATGAACGGCACCACCTGCGCGTGGCCGACCCCGGCGAGCCGCGCGACGGCCGTCAGCGTGCACGTCTGTATGCCGAAGAACGGCACGAACGTCGAGTTGCGCATGCCGTAGTCCATGTCGGCGCCGAGCATGACCGGTTTGCGGTCGCGCAACCAGCGCAGCACGATGCGCGCACTGTCGGCGCGGCTTGCCATGTCCGCGCCGAAGCGGCCGCGCGCGGCTATGGCCACGTCGTCGAGCACCTTGTTGGACATGGGCTGGTACAGCGCGCCGCACTGCCGGTCCAGCGCGTGATTGATGAACACCGAGCCCGCTTCGATGCCGACGAAGTGCGCGCCGAGCAACAGGGTAGGCGGCATGTCCGGGTCGCGCAGGTCGATCTCGCTATCCACCTGCACGATCTTTTCGAGCTTCTTTGCGGACCAGAACCACTGGACGCTGCGCTCGACATAACTGCGGATCGCGTGGCGGAAGTGTTTCTGTGCGATCTCTTCGCGGTGTTCGGCGCTCCATTCCGGGAAACACAAACCCAGATTGATGTGGACGATGCGCTTACGGTTGCTGGGGATCTGATAGAGCAGCCAGCCCAGCCCGTCGCCCAATCGCGCAACCAGACCGTACGGCAACAATGCTAAAAATTTCAGCAGTCCAATGGCCAGATGGGCACCAAGGCGACTCAGCATGCCGCCCCTCCGTTTAGGGCGTCGAGCGACGCTTTGCTCAAGAAACCTGAAGACGGGTCGAAATACAGCACGTGTGATCACTCTGTGACAATCAAAGGAAGTCGCTATAATAAGGGCTTCGCCGAGTTAATAGACAACTTGCGGGGCGAAGCTGGCGGGTGCGATCCATGGCCCTGCCAGTAAGGTAATCCGCTAAAGCGTCGCCGCTTCAAGGCTCCCGAAGCTGGCTACGTGAAACTCAACCGTAACCACAAAACAGGAGTCTGCAACGTGGCAAACGATTATCTCTTCACTTCCGAATCCGTTTCCGAAGGCCATCCCGACAAAGTCGCGGATCAGATCTCGGACGCGATCCTCGACGCTATCCTGACACAGGACAAATATTCGCGTGTCGCAGCCGAGACACTGTGCAATACGGGTCTCGTCGTGCTGGCCGGTGAAATCACCACCACCGCGAATGTCGATTACATCCAGGTCGCGCGCAACACGATCAAGCGCATCGGCTACGACAACACCGATTACGGTATCGACTACCGCGGTTGCGCAGTGCTGGTGGCGTACGACAAGCAATCGCCGGACATCGCCCAGGGCGTGGACCGTGCGCACGACAACAACCTCGATCAAGGCGCCGGCGACCAGGGCCTGATGTTCGGTTACGCGTGCGAAGAAACGCCGGAACTGATGCCGCTGCCGATCCACCTGTCGCACCGTCTGGTGGAGCGTCAGGCGAATCTGCGCCGCGACGGCCGCCTGCCCTGGCTGCGTCCGGATGCAAAATCGCAGGTCACGGTCCGTTATGTCGACGGCAAGCCGCATGCGATCGACACGGTCGTGCTGTCCACGCAACATTCGCCGGACATCGATCTGGCCACGCTGCGCGAAGCCGTGATCGAAGAAGTCATCAAGCCGACGCTGCCGGCCGACCTGATCAAGGGTGACATCAAGTTCCTGGTGAACCCGACCGGCCGGTTCGTGATTGGCGGCCCGCAAGGCGATTGCGGTCTGACGGGCCGCAAGATCATCGTCGATACGTACGGCGGCGCAGCGCCCCACGGCGGCGGCGCGTTCTCGGGCAAGGATCCGTCGAAGGTCGACCGTTCGGCGGCTTACGCCGGCCGTTATGTCGCGAAGAACATCGTGGCGGCTGGTTTGGCGTCGCGCTGCCTGATTCAGGTGTCGTACGCGATCGGCGTTGCCCAGCCGACTTCGGTGATGGTCAACACGTTCGGCACGGGCCGCGTGTCGGACGCGACGATTACGAAGCTGGTGCAGGAGCATTTCGACCTGCGTCCGAAGGGCATCATCCAGATGCTCGACCTGCTGCGCCCGATCTACGAGAAGAGCGCGGCCTACGGTCACTTCGGCCGCGAAGAGCCGGAATTCACCTGGGAAGCCACTGACAAAGCGCTGGCGCTCGCCGAAGCCGCAGGCACCGAACCGGTCGCCGCGCTCGCCTGACAAACAGCGCGTAGCTCGCTTCAGTAAAAAACCCCGCCGGCGCGAGCCGTGCGGGGTTTTTTATTGCTTTCGAAGGCGCCGTGCATTGGAGCGGCGGCGGCGCAAACACGACCGCGGTCGTACGTACTCGCTGCAGTTCAGCGGAGCGCGAGGCCGTTCGTGGCAGGCCTCATACCGCGCTCAGCGGCTCACTTCACCGCCCATTCGCGGCGGCGCATTCAATGACGGATTCAGCGGCTCGCAAACGCGAACGCAAACCAGCCGGTGCTGCCGCTCGTCGACATACGGCGCGGTCGGCGGCTCGTGCTTTGCGGCGCGGCGACCGGTGCACGGCGCGTCGCGGCGAGGCGCAGAGGCGTCGGTTTGCGCAGCAGCGTGCGCAGCGAAAAACGGCGCGAACTGCCTTGCAGACGCAGTGCGGAGAAAAAGGTATGGAACCACGTGCGAATGCCGTCCACCGCTTTGGCTTCGCGCCATTGTTCCCCTAATGCACGGGTGCGGGTGGCATGGTGACGCAGCGCGCGCACGAGATGACGACGCGCGGGACGCGCTGCTTTCAATGCGGCGCGGGTAAGACGGGTGCTCAGAAGAGTATGCATGGCTTCACAAGTAGGCAGCGTGTCGCGCGACGGAGTGTGCGCCAGAAGGAGCACCAAATGTGCCAACGGCGGTGTCGCGATGGACGGTGCGAAAGCCCGGAATTCGACGGGAAAGAACACGGAGGACGGTGGAGACAGCCTTGGCGGCCTGTTCGCGCCGTGAAAGTGCGGGAGGAGCAATCAACATGTGTGCAGGCTACACGCGATTCATGACGTCAGAAAGTCGGTTTTTACCCTGCGAATACGGGTTTTTACGAGGGAAGCGCGACGTGCATGCGTGCGGGGTCGCGCCCTTTGCGGTCGATTTTCGTGCGTGCTTGCCCTGACAGCGTGCCGTGCAAAGCGCCATTTCGCGTGAAAGTAGTGCGTAAGGCCTTGATCTCTCGCAAGGTGAAACAGCGCGCAGTCCGATCGCGCCCGTTTTACAATCGAGCATCGGTCAGTCGAAAGTAACGGAACACCATGTCACTTCACTCGAAGAAAGAACAGATTCAAACGTTGCGGGAGCAGGGATTTGTCGTTGTGCCGGGACTGGTTTCGCCCGAGCGTTGCGCTGAACTGAAGCAGATTGCCGAGCGCCAGTTGCAGGAAGCGGCCGCGCCGATCGAGTTCGAAGCGGATCTGCGGTATCCAGGCGCACCGGAATCCAAACATGCGCCGGGCGGCCATACGGTTCGTCGTCTGCTGGATGCGTACGGGCGCCATCCGGATTTTGCGCAATGGGCGACCGCACCGGAAATTCGTGGCTGGATGGAGTTGTACTTCGGCGAGGAGCCGCGTTTATCGCGGGCGCATCACAATTGCATGATGACCAAGCATCCTGCCTATGGCAGCTTGACCGGCTGGCATCGTGACGTGAGGTATTGGTCGTTCGAGCGCGACGACCTGGTGTCCGTGTGGCTTGCTGTCGGGTCTGAGACGATCGATAACGGTGCGTTGTGGTTGGTCCCGAAGTCGCACAGCGCGGCCTTCACTTCCGACCGCTTCGACGAAGCCAAGTTTTTCCGCTCCGATCTGGAAGAGAATCAGGCATTGATTCGCACGGCGGTCTCGCCCGAACTCAAGGCCGGAGACGTGGTGTTCTTTCATTGCAACACGCTGCATTCGGCGGGCAAGAATCTCAGCGATCAGGTGAAATTTTCTTTGGTGTTCACCTATCACGGGGCAAGCAATGTGCCCCTGCCGGGATCCCGCTCGGCGGCCAAGCCTGAAATTGCTTTTTAAGTCTATTTGCCTTGTGCGGCGCGGATGCCCGTTGGTCCCGCGCCGTGCAGGCAGTCGGCGTTCTACCGCTTGCGCCCGGAAATAGCCACTCCGGTCAGGCCGGCAATCGTGGCGACAACGCCGCCCACAATCAGCATGATCGCCTTATTGGTCGGCGACCCGGTAAACACGCGGGACACCTCGCTGCTGACCGAGTTGAACGCCTGCCCGCCGAAATACAACAACACGATACCGCCGGCAATCAGCGCGATTGAAATCGCCTTCGTCATGAATCCGTCCCTCCGCTAAGCTTCGATCGGCCAAAGTGTAGGGGAGCCGCAAGCGGTCGTCCATCCCGCATACTGGACGTCTGCACGTATCACGCCGATTGGCTACCATAGCGCTCTAGTCTCGCCGATACCCAAACATAAAACCTGCACGCCTCCCGCAGCATGTGATTTCCTCACGCCCGTGATCGCCGGGCGACTTCAACATCAAGGACACTAGCAATGGCTTACGAAGCAGCTTCAGAACGCTATTCGGACATGCAATACCGCGTCTGCGGCAAGTCGGGTCTCAAACTGCCGGCGCTGTCGCTGGGCCTGTGGCATAACTTCGGCGATACCACGCCGATCTCCACGCAGCGCGACATCCTGCGCACGGCTTTCGATCTGGGCATCACGCACTTCGACCTCGCCAACAACTACGGCCCCCCGTACGGCAGCGCCGAAACCAATTTCGGCCGGCTCTTCAAAGACGACTTCAAGCCGTATCGCGACGAACTGCTGATTTCGTCGAAGGCAGGTTGGGACATGTGGCCGGGTCCGTACGGCCAGGGCGGTGGCTCGCGTAAATACGTCCTTGCGAGTCTTGATCAGAGCTTGCAGCGCATGGGTCTCGACTATGTCGATATCTTCTATTCGCATCGTTTCGATGCGGATACGCCACTCGAGGAAACCGCCGGTGCATTGGCGAGCGCCGTGCAGCAGGGCAAGGCGCTGTACATCGGAATTTCGTCATACTCGGCGACCAAGACGCTCGAAATGGCCAAGCTGCTCGCCGAGTACAAGGTGCCGCTGCTGATCCATCAGCCGGCGTACAACATGCTCAACCGCTGGATCGAACGCGAACTGCTGGACACGCTCGAGCAGGTTGGCGCGGGCGCCATCGCATTCACGCCGCTCGCGCAGGGCTTGCTCACCGGCAAATATCTGAACGGTGTGCCGGAAGACGCGCGCGTCAACAAGCCGGGCGGCGGTTCGTTGAAGCAGGAGCATCTGAGCCCGCAAAATATCGAACATGTGCGCAAGCTCAACGATATTGCGCAGCGTCGCGGACAAAGTCTCGCGCAGATGGCGCTCGCCTGGGCGCTGCGCGATCCGCGCGTCACGTCCGTGCTGATCGGCGCGAGCCGTGCGGAACAGGTGCGCGAAAACGTCGGCGCGCTGAAGAATCTCGCGTTCTCGAAAGAGGAGCTGACGGAGATCGATCGCTACGCGACCGAAGGCGGTATTAACCTGTGGGAAAAGCCGTCGACCGATCAGGCGATCTGAGTGGGCGGTGCTCGGCGGTTCTTTTAGTGCCTTAGAAGTAGACGCAGAGAAGATATGTAGAAAAGCCGCCGGTGAGGCGGCTTTTTGTTTGGTCTGTTCAATCAAGTAGCGCGCGGTTTTCAGCGACCGGTAGCCTGGTCAAGCACCCGCACAGATCAAGTCCCGAACTGTCGCGGTCCGATCGTAAGCGCTGTTCGGATCAGTGGCGCGCACAAACATCGCAGCAGCCGAAGCTGCTGCGTTCAGTCAAGCGAACTATCGGCGAAGCGTCCAGGCTGTCTTCGCCGGACCCCGCTACACCAGCGCAGGCAAGCCTTCGACCAGCACGACCGCGAACACCACGCCGATCAGCGCGCCAAGCACGCGTAACGCGTTGTGCCGAAATTCCGTCTTGCAGGGGAGCGCGCCGACGAACAGGGCGCCGGCCAGCGCCATCGGAATGACCAGGATGAAATCGCCAATCGTGAAGTAGGTCGTCATACCCGTCTCCTTATGTAGTACCGACGCGGGCAGTGGCTCGATTTCTGGAGTCATGCACTGCCAACGGCCGATTCGAGTATAGGCGACGGTTAGATCAACATAACAACGTCTTGCGGCGCTGCAGCGTGTCTTCGCAGGCTGCTGAACCCGGTGCCGCAAGGGTCGCCGCGATTGGCGCGCTGCAGCAAAAACGCCGTAAACAATGAAGTGCTTGTTTACGCGGGCCTTACTTTTTGAGCCCGTTCGATGCACTGAGGAGGGGGCTCTCCGAACTGGAATCCGCCTCTTGCGGACCCGGTTTCGCGTTGCCGCCAGGCTCGGTTTACCCAAAGCCGATCAGCCGCGTGTCCTCATGCCGTGATCCGTTCGAGTCGGCGCAAGCGTATGGCCGCGACGAGGCCGACGACAAGCAGCATGCCCACCAGCCCGGCGACACCGTTCCACCCATCACCTGCCCATACGTGCCCGCCATAAGAACCGACCACGCTCGAACCGATGTAATACGCGAGCAGATACAACGCGGCCGCCTGGCCCTTGGCTTCTTTGGCGAGGCGGCCGACCCAGCCGCTCGCCACCGAGTGTCCGGCGAAAAAACCGAACGTCACGCAAGCGATGCCGGTCGCAATGGCCGCCAGCGGGTGCAGCATCGTGAGGGCGAGTCCGAATGCCATCAGCAGCAAGCTGCCGGTCAGCACGCGCGCCCGGTCGAAGGTGTCGGCCATGCGGCCCGACCACGGCGAGGCAACCACGCCCGTTAGATAGACGACGAAAATCGCGCCGATCTCCGTTTGACTCAACAGGTACGGCGGCGCGAGCAGACGGTAACCGACGTAGTTGTACAGCGTGACGAAGCTGCCCATCAGCACGAAGCCGAGCAGAAACAGCAGAGGTAAGCCAGGTCGCGTGAATTGCTTGAGCAAGGCGGTGCGGTGATGGGAAAAGCCGAGCCCGCGGCGCGGTACGAAATGGCGCGACGGCGGCAGCAAAGCGCGAAACGCGAGCATCGACAGAATGCCCAGCACGCCGATCGTGCCGATTGCCACGCGCCACGAAAACAGATCCGCGACGACGCCGGTGATCACGCGCCCAGCCATCCCGCCGATCGCCGTGCCGCCGACATACAGCCCCATCGCCAGACCGAGTCCGTCGGGGTGCACTTCTTCCGCGAGATACGCCATCGCAACGGCGGGCACGCCACCGAGCGCGAGGCCTTCGAGCGCGCGCAACACGAGCAATTGATGCCAGTGGGGCGCGATCGACACGCCGATCGTCAGCAGCGCCGACAGCGTAAGCGATGCCGTCATCAGCTTGTGACGGCTCCAGCCTTCCGAGACGAAACCGGCCACGAAGATGGCGAGCGCGAGCGCGGCTGTCGCCAGCGAGAGCGACAGGCTGCTTTGCGCCGGCGTCACCTCGAACGCCGTTGAGAACGCAGGCAACAATGGCTGTACGCAATACAGCAGCGAGAAGGTCGCGTAACCCGCGAACAACAGCGCAATACTGGCGCGCCAATAAGCATGCGTGCCGCGTTCGAGATAGGGAATGTCGCGGACGTCAGGCACGGGCGCGGAGGGGAAAGAGGCGGATGACGCGGGAACAGCCGAAGTAGCAGTCCGGTGAGCGTCCGGCGATGCGGTCACGAAAAAATCTCCTTGGGGCGCGCAGCGTACTCAAAGGAGTTAAGAATAAGCTGAAAAGGTTTAACCGTGCGCCGCAGCCTCGCACTCGGGCGGCGCGGGATGCACGATCTTTTCGTCAGTCGGCAATGCGGACGTGTCCCAACCGTCGCCCAATGTCCTGATCGGCGTGACGCTGCCGGCCATGCGGCGATGGCGCCTGGCGGCCGCAACGGGCGGACCAGGCGGATCGTTGTGGCGCAGCATGATTTTGATGTATCGCCCCGGCTGGGTTTATGATGGTCTCGTTACGACGCTTCACGCCCGGATCATCGGCCCGGCGCGCTGTAATGGGAACAGGGCGAAACGACGGGTGAACAGCCTTGAGTTCGCGCTTTCCGTGGCCCCGCAAAACGGGAACAATGACTCGAACCTCTCACGCGTCTTACGCGCAGCAGATTGGGTGCGTACGCAACGTTATTGGCGAAGCGGCGCTTTTATCATCACCTTGACCGGCGCGGAAACCATAAAGCCGGCTATGGGAGAAACGGGGAAACATCATGCAAATCGGTTCCATTGTCCGATCGGTGCATATCGCGGTGCCGCAAGGCGCACGCGGGATTGTCATGCGCATTCTCGGCGACATGGCGATGGTGGCCTGGTATGCCGGCGAACCCGGCACATCGGAGCATCTGAATACTGAACCCTTTTTCCTTGAAGATCTGATCGATACAGGCGAGCAGGTGCGCCCGTCGAGCGCACAAGTGCATTAAAGCGGGTTTGAGTTCGATTCATGGAGGCTGCAGGTGGCGGTAAGCCGTAAGGTGAGCCGACGCCCTCGTCTTTGACGGCGGCGCGGCGCACAATGCGGGCATGAACGACGACACTCTCGACTCACAGGACGGCGCCGATGGCGCCGTGCCTTTTGCCCGGCTCAAGCCGGAAATCGTGCTCGACGCGCTCGACAGCGTGCTCAGCAGCGTCGGCGTGTACACCGACGGCCGCATGTTGCCGCTCAACAGTTACGAGAACCGCGTGTACCAGGTGGGCGTGGAAGACGGCCCGCCGGTGGTCGCCAAGTTCTACCGTCCCGAGCGTTGGACCGACGCCGCCATTCTCGAAGAACACGCCTTTGTCGCCGACCTCGCCGCGCGTGAGATTCCGGCGGTGCCCGCGCGTGTTTTCGACGGCCGCACACTGCACACCTTCGACGGTTTCCGTTTCTCGATCTTCGAACGCCGCGGCGGCCGCGCGCCCGATCTGGACCGGCGCGATACGCTCGAATGGCTGGGGCGTTTTATCGGCCGCATCCATGCGGTTGGGCAGACGCAGAACTACACCGAGCGTCCCACGCTCGACATCGACACGTTTGGCTACGAGCCGCGCGATTTCCTGCTGTCACACCGCTTCGTGCCTGACGACGTGCGGCCGGCATGGGAAACCGTGGTGAATCTCGCGCTTGAAGGCGTCGAACGCGCTTTCGAGCGCGCCGGCGATATTCGCATGTTGCGAATGCACGGCGATTGTCATCCGAGCAATGTGTTGTGGACCGACGCGGGTCCGCATTTCGTCGACTTCGACGATAGCCGCATGGGTCCGGCAGTGCAGGATTTGTGGCTGCTGCTGCCGGGCGAGCGCGCCGAGGCGTCGCGTGCGCTGGCGGATCTGCTCGCGGGCTACGAAGACTTCTGCGACTTCGAGCCGCGCGAACTGTACCTCGTCGAAGCGTTGCGCACGCTGCGGCTGATTCACTACCAGGCGTGGCTTGCGCGCCGTTGGGACGACCCGGCTTTTCCGGCCGCGTTTCCGTGGTTCAACACGCAGCGCTATTGGGAAGACCGCATCCTCGAACTGCGCGAGCAGCTCGGCGCGATGCAGGAAGGGCCGCTCTGGCCGGTTTGAGTAAGTGCGTTTCCACGCGTCTGCCGTTCCAGGGCGGCTTCGCATGGCGGCGGCATGAAGCGGAGCGCCGCGGGTCTGCGGCGCTTTTACGGTGTTTCAGGGCGCCTGCGACGCCACGCTCGACGATTCCACCAGCGTCGATTTGACGATCACTTCGGCGCGCACGTCGCGCCCGATCGCCTCGATCGCGGGGTGCATCTGCGTGAAGTCGTCGGGCGTGCAGACTTCGCTGTCGAAGTGGGTGGTGCCGTCGCGCGTCATCGTCACCACGTTGTGGAGCGGATCCAACGTGTACTGAGACTGGAAATCGACGAAACGGTCCTGGGTTCGTTTCGCCTCCGGCATCTCGAGCACGTGGAAATTCGCGGGCAATTCAAGGCGCGCGTGTTCATGCAACGCCAGGTTGTGGCAGACGAACGGCTGCGTGCGCTGCCGTTCGCCGAGCCAGTAGCGGGCGCCCGACTCGAAGCCGCCGGCCAGACTCGTCAGCGCCGGAATCGATGCCGCTGCGCCCGGCACCACGAGACTTTCCAGCGTGCCTTTCATCGTGATCGTCAGCGGGCCGTCGGCCGCGCTGAGATCGCTGGTGGTCAGCGTGGCGGTGCCGCGCAGGTTGGCGCTGCGTAGTTCCGCCTGGATCGAATCCTCACGTTGCGCGGGCGTCTGCGTGCGCAACATCGCGCGCGCCTGTTCGGCTGTGGCACCCGAGGCTTCCAGCCGATAGGTGAAGCTCGCCGAGCCATCCGGTTCGACCTTGATCGACAGGTCGGTGTTGTGCGTCGTCAACTCGGTGGCGGGTGTTTGTGCGACCACCCCCTGATTCACGAGCACCGTTGGACGGTTCATATCGGACGCTGGCAGAAAGCCGAATTCGACATTCGACGCGGTCGAATCGGCGTATTGCTGCAAATCCGGCAGCCACGTGATGGCGTGATTGATGACGCCGTAACCCGGCACGCTCGGCAGCGTATAGATCGACCCGCTGCTGATCAAGGCCGGCTCGTTGCGGATGCCGACCGCGTCGAGCAGCGCGCCATATAACGCCACGTGATCCTTGCAGTCGCCGTAGCGGTTCGCGAGGATCGCGCTTGCGCTGTGCGGCACCACCGAGCCGCGTCCGACATAGATCGCCACGTAGCGGACGTCGCGACGCACCCAGTCGTACAGCGTCTTGGCTTTCTCGCGTGGGGTGTGGTCACGCGCGGTCAGCTTTTGCGCAAGACGCGTGACGGCGGCGTCGCGCGCGCCCGGATCGGCGGAGGATGCCCTGTAGCTGGCGGCGAAAGCGGCATAGTCCGGAAAGGTCGAGACCATGAGCCGGTCGCCATAGGACACGTACGCGATCGAGCCGCGCTCCAGCCGGCTGAAATGCGCCTTGTCGTAACGATATTCGTAGCGTGTGCGGCCGTCGCGCGTGACCGGTTTCAGCGTGGTGAAGCCGCGTGCATCGGCATAGAGCGGTTTGTCGGCGGGCAGATCGTAGATGAGGCGAAAGTTGTGGGTCGGTGCGAGATCGGGCGGGGTGAAGTCGCTGAATTCGCCCGGCACGATCGGCTGCTTTTGCGTCTTGCAATAGGTGAGGTGCACGCGCGCACCGGGCTCGACAGCGGGGAATACGATCACCTTTTCCTGGATGTCCTGGAACATCGGCGCGTCGAACGAACGGGCTTCCTGCACGTCGCGGATCTGCTCGGGCTGCACGTCGTGACGCACGCCGTCGGCGGTGGTCGTATATGCCTCGATGATCTGCACGTCCGCCATGTTGCGGTTGAACCAGACGTATTGCTGCGCCACCCGTGCGACGCCTGCTTCGTTGTTCACGCGCAGCGTCATCGAATCGAGCTTCGAGAAGGAGCCGTCGGCGTTGACGGTGAAGGTCTGCGTTTCGCCTTCGTTGGTATAGGGATCGTCCAGTTTTGCCTCGATGCTCGCGCTCGCGTTGTGAACGCCGGCAAGCCAGCCGAAAGAAGCAACACAGACCAAAGAGGAGAGGCGCATGGCGGTCAGGTATCCGGAACGGCAACGTTGACGGGGTCGCCAGCTAGAGTCGGATTGCGCCGCCCGGATGTCAAGCGGATGCCGCGCATTGCGATTGAGCAAATGCCTCAATTATGTAATGATATCCATTCTCAATTGAAAGGCATCGCCAGCGTTCTGTCACATTTCTCCTCCTCTGTGACTGCCAGCCAGCCTCTCAGCCGGACGGCCTGGACCGCAAGCCGGGTTCGTCCGGCTCTTCCCTTCGAACTTCCTTTTACCGCTGGTGAGCGCGAGCGCTTCGTCGCCGCCCGCCGGCGAGGGTTTAACTTGCTGCGCCTGGAGCATGGATGTGAACGCGCCTGATTCGATCGATATGAAACCTGCTGCTGGCGGCGGCACGCAATATACGGCTCATACGCTGGAGCGCGGTCGTCATCTGATGGACGATGCTGAGCAGGCGGCGCGGCGCCAGCGTTCGCGGCGAGCGAATTTCATCAAGTGGCTGCGCAAGGTGCACGGCTGGGTTGGCCTATGGGGCGCGGTGTTGGGGCTGATGTTCGGCGCGACCGGTTTTCTGCTGAATCATCGGGCTGGGCCGTTGAAGGTGTCGTCCGGTGAGCCGCAGGTTGAGGAGATGCAAATCCCCGTGCCGCAAAAGAAATTGGGTTCGCCGATGGAAATGGCGAAGTGGCTCAAGGGCGAGTTGAAGATCGACGGCAAGCCGGGGCGGGTGAAGCGCGAGCCGGCGCATCCGGTCGCGTGGGGCGATCGCAGCACGATGCAGCCGGAGTTCTGGCAGGTCGGGATTGTTGGACCGGCTCAGAACGTGCAGGCCGAATACTGGGTCGGCAATGGCTTTGTGGCGGTGAAACGCACGCAGAACTCGTTTCTCACGACGATGAATAACCTGCATCGCGGCGTGGGGCTGAGTGTCGGCTGGGTGTTGCTGATCGATACGATTGCCGGTGGGATGATTCTGCTTTCTCTGACTGGCGTCCTGCTGTGGACTGAACTGAATAAGCGGCGGATGGTGGGGGTCGTGCTGGTGGGTGGGTCGGTGATTGCTGCGGTGGTTTGCGGGTTGATGTGAGGTGGGTTTTTTGCCTGCTCGGCGTTTTTTGTCTGTGTGTTTGCGGTGTTGGGCTTTCCTTGATCTGGATTTTGTGCCTTTCCTTGAATTGCTAGTGGTCTATTAGTGTCGCCCCTGTGCGGGGCAGGCACTTACTTCTCTTTGCCGCCGCAAAGAGAAGTAAGCAAGAGAAAGCGGCTCACACCGATCCTGCTAAGTGGGCGCCTCTGTTTGCACAGGGTAGTGGTGCATCTGGAATCGGTGCTCGCGCCTCTGCCTGCGCTGGTGACAAGGGAGTCATACTTCCGGCGGCGCTGCGCGCGCCGAAGAGCACCTCATAAAACCACCCGCTACGTTTCGCACTCGCGTTTCGCGACCGTGTAGTGGCTCGTCATTGCACCGCCATCACAATCGTCACCGCCACCGCCACCGCCACCGCCACCGCCACCGCCACCGCCACCGCCACCGCCACCGCCACCGCCACCGCCACCGCAAGTGCAAGTGCAAGTGCAAGTGCAAGTGCAAGTGCGCCTGCAACCGCGACTGCGATTGCGATTGGAAGGGTAGCTGCGGTTGCGACTTTGGTCGTGGTGGTGATTGTGACTGGGGTTGGGACGATGATTGCAGCACGCCGGCAGATCATTTGAAGTGGGGGTTTCCGGGGTGAGGGCGGAGGCGCGTCGCCGAGGCGAAGCCGATGGCTCCACCAAACCCAAACGAAGCCGCTGGTTTCCCATGCAGACCCGTCCGCGACGCACGCAGTGCGGAGTGGGAGCTGATGAGTCCCTTGTCACTAACGCCTGAAGGTGCGAGGGCACGGATTCCAGATGCACCACCACCCTGTGCGAGCTACGGTGCCCACTTAGCAGGAGCGGTGTGAGCCGCTTTCTCTTGCTTACTTCTCTTTGCGGCGGCAAAGAGAAGTGAGTGCCTGCCCCGCACAGGGGCGAACGCTAATAGACCACTAGCAATTCAAGGAAAGGCACAAAATCCAGATCAAGGAAAGGCACGAAAGCCAGATCAGGGAAAGACAACACCATAAGCACAAGAACAACAAACGTCCGCGCAGCCCAAAAAAAAGCAACTAAACACTACAAGCAGCCCCACCAGAAGCAGCAATCTCCCGCGCTGCCTTAGCGCCTTCAACCTGCAGCAAGGTCGGCAACGAAACGCCATTTTTAGCCGCAGTAACCTCAGCGAGAATGGAAACAGCGATCTCAGGCGGCGTCCGGCTGCCGATATAAATCCCGACCGGCCCATGCAATCGAGCCAACTCGGTATCGTTCAGATCGAACTCTTTCAACCGCTCGCGCCGCGCCTGATTATTCCTTCTCGACCCCAAAGCACCCACATAAAACGCCGGCGTCTTCAACGCCTCCATCAACGCGAGATCGTCGAGCTTCGGATCATGCGTCAAGGCAATCACCGCGCACCGCTCGTCGAGCTTCATGTCGGTCACCGTATCGTCCGGCATCGTCCGCACGATCTTCGTGCCGGGAATATTCCACTCCTCGGTGTACTCCTCGCGCGGATCGCACACGGTGACCTGATAATCGAGCCCGACGGCGATGTTGCACAGGTAGCGCGACAACTGCCCCGCGCCGATCACCAGCATCCGGTAGCGCGGGCCGTGAATCGTCAGCAGGCGCTCACCGTCGAAATGCACGCCGTCTGTCGCCTGCGCCGTATCGAGCCGTACCACGCCCGTCACCATGTCGACTTCGCGAGCCACCAGCCGACCTTCCTCCACCGCATGGCACAGTTCGGCAATGCCGCTTTGTGGCGTCAAAGGTTCCAGCACCAGTTGAATCGTGCCGCCGCAAGGCAGGCCGAAGCGATGCGCTTCTTCCGCCGAAATACCGTACTTCACCGCCTCCGGGCATGTCTGTTCAATACCCTTTTGCCGCACGCGGTCGATCAGGTCGTCTTCGATGCAGCCGCCGGATACCGAACCCACCACGAGGCCATCGTCACGCACCGCGAGCATCGCGCCCTCGGGACGCGGCGACGAGCCCCACGTTTTCACCACCGTCACCAGTAGCGCGCGATGCCCTTCTTCCAGCCAACGTGCGCTGGACTTCAGGACTTCGAGATCCACGCTGTCCATGATTTCTTCCTTTTGGTTCCGCCGCCGCCGGACTCCGTGTCCGTGGCCTCATTCGATTCCGTATTTTGCGCCGCTGCGTCGGAGGCTGCAGTGTCCCCGTCATCCGGGGCCGTGGCGCCGTCAGCGTCGCCGCCGACCTGCGCGCCGAAGCGCTTGAAAAATTCGCCCGCGATCTTACGCGCCGCGCCGTCGACCAGCCGCGAACCGATCTGGGCGAGCTTACCGCCGACCTGCGCCGTCGCCGTGTACGTGAGCTTCGTCGCGTCTTCGCCTTCGGGTTCGAGCGTGACGCGCGTATTGCCTTTGCCGAAGCCTGCCGCACCGCCCTGGCCTTCGAAAACGATGGTGTAGCTGTTCGGCGCCTCGATGTCGGTCAGCAGCATACGCCCTTTGAAGCGCGCCTTCACGGGACCGACCGATGCGCTCAACACCACCGCATACGCGTTTTCGCCATCCGGGTCGATGCTCTCGCAGCCGGGAATGCACACGCGCAGGATTTCGGTATCGTTCAGCGCATCCCAGGCGCGCTGCTGAGGAACCGGCAGCGTATGGGTTTCACTCAATTCCATGGCGTTGCTCCTGCAGTTGTCGTGGCGCGGACGGTCAAGCGAGGCGCGCGCGTGAGTTGCGCGAGGTCGTGGCCGAATGCTGTCAGACTGTCCAGATTATGAACCGGACGATGTGCGTCGACATACGGCAGGATCGCCTGCACGCCGCGCGCTTTCGGTGAGAAACCGCTGAAACGCAGCAGCGGGTTGAGCCACACGATACGGTGTGCGAAGCGGCGCAGGCGGGCCATTTCGGTGTCGAGCACGTCGATCGCTTCGTGATCGAGGCCGTCGGTAACGAGCAGCACGGTGGCCCTGCCGGTCAGCACGCGGCGTGCCCAGCGCCGGTTGAATTCGGCGAGCGCCGCGCCGATCCGCGTGCCGCCCGACCAGTCGACCACCTGATCGGCCAGCGTCGCGATCGCCACGTCGGGATCGCGCTCGCGCAGCGCGCGCGTCGCGTTGGTCAGGCGCGTGCCGAAAAGGAACACCTGCAGACGCTCACGCGATTGCAGCAGCGCGTGGCAGAAGTACAGGACCGCGCGCGAATAGCTGCTCATCGAGCCGGAGATATCGAGCAGCAGCACGAGCGGGGGTTTGCGTTCCACCACCGCGCGATACTTCCATACCGTCCAGTCGCCGCCTGCGCGCACCGCGTGCCGGGCGCTCGCGCGCAAATCGGCATGCGTGCCGTGCGAAGCGGCCTTCAGGCGGCGCGTCGGTTCGGTGGCCAGCGGCAGACGCTGGCCGCGGATCAGATGACGCAAGGTGCGCCATTCGTCGGCGGAAAGCGTGTCGAAATCGCGATGGCGCAGCCGCTCTTCAGCGCTGAAGGTGACATGCGCGTGCAGGTCGTGCTGTTCGGTTTCCTGCGGCGCTCTACGGTGCGGCGAGGGTGGCGTGCGCACGGCAAGCGCATCGGCGAGACGGTTGTTGCGTTTGGGCGGCGGCAGCCCGTCGCGAACTTTCGGCAGCAGCAGCGCACGCAGCTTGCCTTCCCAATCCGGGTCGCGCCAGAACAGGTCGAAGGCGGCGTTGAAGAGGTCGCGTTCGTCCGGCGCGCAGACCAATAGCGTGGCGAGCGCGGCGCGTACATCGTCGCGGCGGCCGAGGTCGATCCAGTGCAGCGCCTCGAGTGCGTCGACCGCTTGCGCCGGCGACATCGGCAAGCCCGCGCCGCGCAGCACGCGCACAAAATGGACGACGTTGTGCGCGAGTGTGGGTGTATCGGTCGGCGAGGTCGACGTTTCGACGGGCGCGGGCGCCAAGCGTGCACTTGCGTCGTTTGTCAACACGGGACGACTCGCCGATGCACTACTGCTTCGCGCAATGTCGCTGTTTGCGGGCGGTTCACTGCTTGCTGAAGCGCTGTTGCCAGCGTCGGGGTTCTTTTCCATCGCCGTTATCCTGGCGTCGCAAGGCATTGCGCGATCTGCGCGGCGTCGACGCGCGCCAGATCGTCCTGATACTTGAGCAGCACACCCAGCGTGTTTTGCACCGATTGCGGATCGAGCTCCGTCACCGACAGCGCCTCCAAAGCGCGGCACCAGTCGATCGTTTCGGCGATGCCGGGCGCCTTGAACAGGTCCATGCCGCGCAGCCGATGCACAAAATCGACCGCGCGCCGTTGCAACTCAGCCGACGTTTGCGGCGCGCGCGCGGCGACGATCTCCAGTTCCCGATCGCGTTCGGGATAACCGATCCATTGATACAGGCAACGGCGTTTCAACGCATCGTGTACTTCGCGCGTGCGGTTCGACGTCATGACCACCAGCGGCGGCTGCTCCGCGCGCACCGTGCCGTATTCGGGAATCGATACCTGAAAGTCGGACAGCAACTCGAGCAGAAATGCTTCGAACGGTTCGTCGGCGCGGTCGATCTCGTCGATCAGCAACACGCGCCGCGCGCCCGGATGATTTTCGTCGGGCATCAGCGCTTGCAGCAGCGGCCGCTTCAGCAGGAATTCGCTGCGATAGAGCGTGTCGTTGCCGGGCCGTTTGCCGGCGGCTTCGGCCAGGCGCAGCGCCATGATCTGGCGCGGGTAGTCCCATTCGTAGAGCGCGCTGGCAGTGTCGAGTCCTTCGTAGCATTGCAGCCGCAGCATCGAGGTGCCGAGCATCCCCGCCGCGGCTTTGGCGAGTTCGGTCTTGCCGACACCCGGCTCGCCTTCGACGAACAACGGCCGCTCCATGCGCAGCGCGAGATACAACGCGGTCGCGAGTTCGCGGCTGGCGAAGTAGCTTTGAGCGGCAAGTTGCGCGAGGGTGTCGTCGATTGAAGCAGGCTGCATGGTGTCGACAATCGCTAGCCGTTCGCCTTCGCCACCGCTCGCGCGCCCAGCACCGGAATCAGATGCGCGCGATATTCGGCGCTCGCGTGCATGTCGGCGTTCAGGTCGGCATCGGGTACGGTTACCGCTCGCGCGGCCTCGGGCGTGAAATTCGCCGATAGCGCGCTTTCCAGCTCCGGCACGCGAAATACCGACGACGCCGCACCTGTCACCGCGACGCGCACGCCGTTCGCGAACTTCGCGACGAACACGCCGACCAGGGCAAACTGCGACGCCGGCTGGCGGAATTTCTCGTAGGCAGCGCGTTCGGGCACCGGAAACTCCACGGCCACGATCAGTTCGTCGGGCGCCAATTCCGTCTCGTACATGCCGACGAAGAAATCGCTCGAGGCAATCCGCCGCCGGTCCGTGACGATGGTTGCGTCCAACGCCATCGCCGCAGCCGGATAGCAGGCGGCCGGATCGTTGTTCGCGAGCGAGCCGCCGATAGTGCCGAGCGCGCGCACCTGACGATCGCCGATGTGTCCGGCGAGATCCGCGAGCGCCGGCAGCACGCGCCGAAGTCCGGCGTGATCGGCGACGTCCGCATGGCATACAGCGGCGCCGATCGTCACCTTGCCGGCGTCGACGGTGATCGATTTGAGCGCTGGAATCCGCGTCACGTCGATCAGTTGCGACGGCTGCGCGAGCCGCAGACGCATGGTGGGCAACAGGCTTTGTCCGCCGGCGATGAACTTCGCGTCACTGTCGGCAGCGATGGCTGCGGCGGCCGCTTTCGGATCCGCCGCGCGTTGATACTCGAATGAATACATGTCGAATGCTCCGCTCAGGATCTCAGTGGGGTTGCTTGGCCGCGTGGATCGCGGACCACACGCGATGCGGCGTTGCCGGCATTTGCAGATCGGTTACGCCGAGCGGCGCGAGCGCGTCCAGGATGGCGTTGATGACCGCGGGTGGCGAGCCGATCGCGCCTGCCTCGCCGCAGCCTTTCACGCCGAGCGGATTGTGTGTGCACGGTGTGCCCTTCGCGGTTTCGACCGTGAAGTTCGGCAGATCGGACGCATGCGGCATCGCGTAGTCCATATAGGAGCCGGACAGCAACTGACCGCTCTCGTTGTCGTACACGCAGCGCTCCAGCATCGCCTGTCCGATGCCCTGGGCGAGCCCGCCATGCACCTGGCCTTCGACAATCATCGGATTGATCACGTTGCCGAAATCGTCGACCGCGGTGAACTGCTGGATGCGGCAGACGCCTGTCTCCGGATCGACCTCGATCTCGCAGATGTACGAGCCGGCCGGATACGTGAAGTTGCTCGGATCGTAGAACGCGCTTTCTTCGAGGCCCGGTTCGAGCACGTTGAGCGGATAGTTGTGCGGCACATACGCCGCGAGCGAGATGTCGGCAAATGCTTTGGTGCGATCGGTGCCGGCAACGCGAAACACGCCGTCCTTGAACTCGATGTCTTCCGCTGCGGCTTCCAGCAGATGCGCGGCGATTTTCTTCGCCTTCGCTTCGATCTTGTCGAGCGCCTTCATGATCGCCGAGCCGCCGACCGCAATTGAGCGCGAGCCGTACGTGCCCATGCCGAACGGAATGCGCCCGGTGTCGCCATGAACGATCTCCACGCTTTCCAGCGCGATGCCGAGCCGGTCCGCGACCACTTGCGCAAAGGTTGTCTCGTGCCCTTGACCGTGACTGTGGGAGCCGGTGAACACCGTGACCGAACCTGTCGGATGCACGCGGATCTGGCCGACTTCGAAGAGTCCGGCCCGTGCGCCCAATGCGCCGGCAATGTTCGACGGCGCCAAACCGCAGGCTTCGATGTAGCACGAGTAGCCGAGGCCACGCAGCTTGCCGTTCTTTTCGGATTCCTGCCTGCGCGCGGCAAAGCCTTTCACATCCGCGAGTTCGAGCGCGCGGTTCAGCGTGGTCTCGTAGTCGCCGGTATCGTAGGTGAGGCCGACCGGCGTGGCATACGGAAACGTGCGGATGAAGTTGCGGCGGCGGATTTCCGCGGGATCGAGCTTCATCTCACGTGCTGCGGTTTCGACCAGACGTTCGACCACGTACGTCGCTTCCGGACGGCCCGCGCCGCGGTAGGCATCGACCGGGACGGTGTTGGTGAAGACCGCTTTCACCTCGGCGTAGATGGCGGGTGTCGCGTACTGGCCGGCGAGCAGCGTCGCGTAAAGGATGGTCGGCACGCTCGAGGCGAAGGTCGACAGATACGCGCCCATGTTGGCGATCGTATGAATGCGCATCCCGAGGAACTTGCCGTCGGCGTCCATCGCCAGTTCGGCCTTGGTGACGTGATCGCGGCCGTGCGCATCGGATACGAACGCTTCCGAGCGTTCGGCGGTCCATTTGACCGGACGGCGAATCTTCTTCGAGGCCCACGTGAGCGCGACGTCTTCGGCGTAGAGGAAAATCTTCGACCCGAAGCCGCCGCCGACATCCGGCGCGACGACGCGCAGTTTCGATTCCGGCAGAGACAGCACGAAAGCGGCCATCAACAGGCGTTCCACGTGCGGATTCTGATTCGCGACGTAGAGTGTGTAGCTGTCGTCCTGCACCGAATAGCTCGCGTTGACCGCGCGCGGTTCGATCGCATTCGGGATCAGACGGTTGTTGACGATGTCGAGCGTGGTGACGTGCGCGGCCTTGGCGAAGGCGGCGTCGGTCGCGGCTTTGTCGCCGTGGCCCCAGTTGTAGCAGACGTTGTCCGGCACTTCGTCGTGAACCGCGGCCTGGCCTGGATCAGACGCGTGCGCGGTGTCGACCACGGCCGGCAGCACGTCGTAGTCGACCTCTATCAGTTCGGCCGCGTCTTTCGCGGCCTTGATCGAATCGGCGATGACGAGCGCAACTTGATCGCCGACATGACGCACTTTCGTATGCGCAATGATCGGATGCGGCGGCTCGTTCATCGGCTTGCCGTCTGTGCTGTGGATCAGCCAGCCGCACGGCAGTCCGCCGACGTTGTCCGCGGCCATGTCCGCGCCGGTGAAGATCGCGACGACGCCGGGCGACTGTTTCGCGGCGGCGGTGTCGATGCTGTTGATTTTTGCGTGTGCGTGCGGCGAGCGCAGGAATACCGCATAGGTTTGCTGCGGCAGGACGATGTCGTCGGTGTACTGACCGTTGCCGGTGAGGAAACGATAGTCTTCCTTACGTTCGACGGAAGTACCGATGAGGTGGGTGTCGGGTGCGTTCATCGTCGGCTCCTCAGGCGGTGGCTGGCGCAGTGGCCGCGGCGGTGGTATTGGCCGTGCCGGAGGACTTCATGCCTGCGGCGCCTTCGAGCACTGCTTTGACGATGTTGTGATATCCCGTACAGCGGCAGAGATTGCCGTCGAGCTCGGCACGCACGTCGTCGCCGGTGAGGTCGGGCTGACGCTCGACGAGCGAGACTGCGCTCATCACCATGCCGGGCGTACAGAAACCGCACTGCAGACCGTGGCAGTGTTTGAAGGCGGCTTGCATCGGGTGCAGGGCGCCGTCCTTGGCGAGTCCTTCGATGGTGGTGATGTTTGCGCCTTCCGCCTGCACCGCGAGGATGTTGCAGGATTTGATCGCGCGGCCGTTCAGATGGACGGTGCACGCGCCGCACTGGGCGGTGTCGCAGCCGATGTGCGTTCCGGTGAGGCGCAGTTGATCGCGAAGGAACTGGACAAGCAGGGTGTTGGGGTCGATTGAGGCGCTGATGGGCGCGCCGTTCACCGTCAGACTGATGCTGATCGCCATGAAGTTGTCTCCTTATGGGGTGAAACCGGACCTTTGTTTTTTCCTGCCTTCAGCTGCCTGCTCGTGGGGTCCGATTAGGGTGCTGCGGGTTTGCGGTTTTTTTATGGGTCTGCCGAAAAGTAAAGCACAAATTGCCTGGGGGCGCTATTGGGTTGTGTGCCTGCTCGGCGGGTTCTTGTTGGGGGGGCTTATCGTGTTTGCTTTTTCTTGATGTGGGTTTTGGGGTTTTCTTGATCGGTTTTTTGTCTGTGTTTCTGGATTTTGTGCCTTTCCTTGAATTGTTAGTGGTCTATTAGTGTCGCCCCTGTGCGGGGCAGGCACTTACTTCTCTTTGCCGCCGCAAAGAGAAGTAAGCAAGAGAAAGCGGCTCACACCGATCCTGCTAAGCGGGCGCCTCTGTTTGCACAGGGTAGTGGTGCATCTGGAATCGGTGCTCGCGCCCCTGCCTGCGCTGGTGACAAGGGAGTCATACTTCCGGCGGCGCTGCGCGCGCCGAAGAGCACCTCATAAAACCACCCGCTACGTTTCGCACTCGCGTTTCGCGACCGTGTAGTGGCTCGTCATTGCACCGCCATCACAATCGTCACCGCCACCGCCACCGCCACCGCCACCGCCACCGCCACTGCCACCGCCACTGCAAGTGCAAGTGCAAGTGCGCCTGCAACCGCGACTGCGACTGCGATTGCGATTGCGATTGGAAGGGTAGCTGCGGTTGTGGTTGCGACTTTGGTCGTGGTGGTGATTGTGACTGGGGTTGGGACGATGATTGCAGCACGCCGGCAGATCATTTGAAGTGGGGGTTTCCGGGGTGAGGGCGGAGGCGCGTCGCCGAGGCGAAGCCGATGGCTCCACCAAACCCAAACGAAGCCGCTGGTTTCCCATGCAGCCCCGTCCGCGACGCACGCAGTGCGGAGTGGGAGCTGATGAGTCCCTTGTCACTAACGCCAGAAGGTGCGAGGGCACGGATTCCAGATGCACCACTACCATGTGCAAACAAAGGTGCCCGCTTAGCATGAGCGGTGTGAGCCGCTTTCTCTTGCTTACTTCTCTTTGCGGCGGCAAAGAGAAGTGAGTGCCTGCCCCGCACAGGGGCGAACGCTAATAGACCACTAGCAATTCAAGGAAGGGCACCAAATCCCGATCAAGGAAAGGCACCAAATCCCGATCAAGGAAAGGCACGAAAGCCAGATCAGGGAAAGACAACACCATAAGCACAAGAACAACAATCGCCGCGCAGCCAAAAACACGCCGAGCAGGCACCCAGCTCAAGCAATCCCCACCACCCCAGGCAACCAGACAACAAAACACGCCGCAGGCAAAAAAACAAACCCTTTATTTCGCCAACCTGGAATGCCGCCGCGAATACCCAAAATAAACAACCATCCCGATCAGCAACCAAACCACAAACGCCACCCAGGTGACCACCTGCAGATTAACCATCAAAAACAGACACGAGGCGACAGCCAACACCGGCACCACCGGCACACCAGGACACCGAAATGCCCGCGGCAACTCCGGATGCGTTTTCCGCAAGACAAGCACCGCAATCGACACCATCGAAAACGCGGCCAACGTGCCGATATTGATCAGCTCAGCCAGCACATTCAATGGCACCAGCGCACCAATCAGCCCAAAGAAAATCCCCACGAGCCACGTCGTAAAAAACGGCGTAGCAAACTTCGGATGAACACGCGAAAGCCGCGCCGGCAACAAACCATCCCGTGACATGGCGAAGATCACCCGCGTCTGGCCATACGCCATCACCAGAATCACCGTCAGCATGCCCAGCACGGCGCCAAGGTCGATAAAGCCCGCCACCCATTTCTGCCCCGCCACCTGCAACGCGTAAGACACCGGATGCGAAATGTTCGCGAACTGCGCGGACGGCACGATTCCGGTGACCACGGCGGCCACAGCAACGTACAACACCGCGCACACGCCCAGCGACGCAATGATCCCGATCGGCAGATCGCGCTTCGGATTCTTCACTTCCTCCGCGGCGGAAGACACCGAATCGAACCCGATGAACGCGAAGAACATCACCGCCGCCGCGCCGAACACGCCATTCCAGCCATTCGGCATGAACGGATGCCAGTTCGCCGGCGTTACATGGAAAACGCCCACGCCGATCACGAGCAGCACCACGATCACCTTGATCGCCACCATGATGTTGTTGATTCGCGCGGATTCACGCACGCCGAGCGACAGCAGCGCCGTGATCGCCATCATCACGAGGAAGGCGGGCAGGTTGAACCATGTCTCGTGCCCCGGCAAGGCGCCCGGCGCCGCCGTTAGCGCAACCGGCAAGCTCACGCCGAAGCCCGACAGCAGCGATTGCAGATAGCCCGACCAGCCGACCGACACCGCCGACGTCGCCAGTCCATACTCGAGCATCAAGTCCCAGCCGATGATCCAGGCGGCCAGTTCGCCAAGCGTCGCGTACGAATACGTGTAGATGGACCCCGCGACCGGAATCGTCGATGCGAACTCCGCATAGGCAAGTGCGGCGAAACCGCAGGCCACCGCCGCGATCAGGAACGACACCATCAGCGCCGGGCCGGCCTGAACGGCGCCCGTGCCGGTCAGCACGAAAATGCCGGTGCCGATAATGGCGCCGACGCCGAGGAACGTCAGGTCGAGCGCGCCGAGCGCTTTCTTCAAGCCGGCGTTCTGAGCGCTCGAGGCGATCATGTGCTCGACACTCTTTTTGCGAAACAGGGACATTGGCGGTGGGTCTCCAGTAGTGCACGCGTCTTGCGCGCCGAATGTCGGGGAAACCCGCGATTTTAACGGATGCCCGCCTCTGCACCATTTTGGGACAGTGTTTTTGGCGTCTGACGGCAGGGGGGAAACGCCTGACGGAGGCGATTTGAATGTGGGGTTTGTCCGGGCACAACACGCGGCGGAAAGGCTTCCGCGCGCTCCACGCCCAATCGGGTGGGGTCGCGCTCTTGCGAGCGCGTCCGCGTGGTCGGACGCAAGCCGGACGTTATTCAGCGATCTCAGAAAGAGAACGTCAGCCGGCCATCGCCGGATTCAGATCGACGAGGCGGTTGCTCATCACATAGAAGGTCAGCTCGGCGTTATTGCGGAGCTTCATTTTCTCGAGCAGCCGGGTGCGGTACACGCTGACCGTTTTCACCGACAACGATAGCGTCATGGCGATATCCGTCAGCCGTTTGCCGGATGCGAGCATGCACAGCGTCTGGTATTCGCGATCCGAGAGCTTTTCGTGCGGCAATTGTTCGCCGTCGAAGGAGACGTAGTCCGCCAGCGCTTCGGCCATGGCCGGGCTGACGTATTTGCGGCCCGCCGCGACCTGCTGGATCGCGCCGATCATCTGCGCGGCGTCGACGGTCTTCGACAGGTAGCCGGCAGCGCCGGCCTTGAGCGCGCGCACGGCATATTGATCCTCGCGGTACATCGAGAACATCAGCACGGCCACACGCGGCGCTTTGCGTTTCAGACGCTTGAGCACTTCGACGCCATTCATGTCCGGCAGCGAAATGTCGAGCAGCACCACGTCATAGCAGTGTTGGGCAACGGCCTCGAGCGCTTCGGCACCGCTTTCCGCTTCGGTGACTTCGCGCGCCACGCCGCGGTCGAGCAGCAACTGGCGGACGCCTTGGCGAACCACCGCATGGTCGTCGGCGAGCAGGATGCGCAAGCTCATGACGGCGTGCTCACGATTGCAGCGCGCGACGCTCGGCGCCTGGTGCGCTCGCCAGCATCGCGTCCCACGCAAAGCGCGCCTGCACGAGCGTGCCGCGCGACTCGTTGCCGCTGTCGCTGCGGCGTGAACCGATTCGCCGGGCGCTGATCCGCAGTGTGCCGTCGAAGGCGGCGCAGCGGGCCTGCATGCCGCTCAGGCCGAAATGACCGCGACGGCTGCGGACGGCGCGCGTCAGGCCGATGCCGTCGTCGCTGACAATCAGCGTCAGGTGACGGCGGCCCGTTTCGATCCGCACGTCGGCGGATTCGGCGCGCGCATGCTTGGCAATATTGTTCAGTGCTTCCTGGGCGACCCGGAATACGGCCAGTGCCGCGTCGGTGGGCAGGCGCGTGAGCCGCACGTCGGCGGCGCAGACGAAACTCGTGCGCAGGTTCGTGCGCGTGGCGAAGTCGCCGGTCCATTGCGCCAACGCCCCGACGATGCCCGCTTCGAGCGACGGTGCGTGCAATTCCGCGACGGCCTGCCGGCTGGCGGCGCACACGGCGTCGAGCGAGCGATTCGCAACGGCAAGCGCGGCCGCGCACTGCGGCGGCGCATCGGCGGGCAGCCAGGTTTCGACGCCGGCAAGGGCGAAACGCGTCGCGGTCAACTCGGCACCGACGCCGTCGTGCAGTTCGCGCGCCACATGGCGGCAGGCCGCTTCCTGCGCCTGCACGAGCTCGGTCGACAGTTCGCGCACGCGGGCGCGCAGTTGCGCGAGTTCGCGCTCAGCGGCGGACGGCGGCGCGGCGTGTGCAAGTGAAGGCGGAATGTGAGCGCTAAACGGGACGACGGTCGACGTATCCATGACTTTCCCTCTCAGGAAGCAGTGTTAACGGCGAAGCGGATGCGCATCGGCGGCGCGAAGACAAAAGAACGCATGCGAGTCTCTGGCCTCCAGGAATGTGCTTTACACGTTGTGCGCGACGGACAAATCGCTACGGTGCGGCGTAACGAAATTTACATTCAGTAACAATATCGTTGTGTCATGACCGACATGTTAAACCGACCGATCATGCGCCGGGATAATATCTTAAAAAAAGAAAAAATTCAGACGCACCAAGGGTTAGCGCCTATATTTCGCGTGATGGTTGATGTTTGGCGGCGACATGTTTGTAGGAATAATGCTGACGCCAAATGTTAGGACAAGCGCCCTGATTTGTAACTGGGCAAAAAAAAGGAGCCCGAAGGCTCCTTTTTTGCTGAGTACGCGGCGCCGGCCGCGAAATCTGAGCGTCCGCTTAGCCCACGAACGCCTTTTCGACCACGTAGTGACCCGGCGCGTTGTTGCTGCCTTCCTGGAAGCCCAGGTCGTCGAGCAGCTTGCGCGTGTCGCGCAGCATGTGCGGGCTGCCGCACAGCATCACGCGGTCGTCTTCGAGCGAGAAGCCCGGCACGCCGAGGTCGGCGAACAGCTTTTCGGTTTCGATCAGTTCGGTGATGCGGCCGCGGTTCTGGAACGCTTCGCGCGTCACCGTCGGGTAGTACAGCAGCTTCTCCTGCACCAGCTCGCCCAGATGCTCGTGCGCCGGCAGGTGATCCGTGATGTATTCCTTGTACGCCAGTTCGTCGACGAAACGGCAGGTGTGCGTCAGGACCACGCGCTCGTAGCGGTCGTAAATGTCCGGATCTTTAATGATCGACATGAACGGCGCGAGACCCGTGCCGGTGGACAGCAGCCACAGCGTCTTGCCCGGCAGCAGGTTGTCGGCCATCAGCGTGCCGACCGGCTTCTTGCCGATCAGGACTTCGTCGCCGACCTTCAGGTGCTGCAAGCGCGACGTGAGCGGGCCGTCCTGTACCTTGATGCTCAGGAATTCAAGGTGCTCTTCGTAGTTCGCACTTGCAAGGCTGTAGGCGCGGATCAGCGGCTTGCCGTCGACTTCGAGGCCCACCATCGTGAACTGGCCGTTTTCGAAACGGAACGACGGGTCGCGCGTGCAGGTGAAGCTGAAAAGCGTATCGGTCCAGTGATGGACGCTCAGGACGGTTTGTGAGTTCAGGTTGCTCATGGCTTCTTGGATAGTGCGAAAACAAAGGCGGCCAGTCGTTTTAGCCGGCCGGCACGGCAAGGGCGATGCTGCGCTAACCCGAGATCGGGAATCACGCGCAATCCGCTATTTTACCGCGCCCGCTGCCCGAGGGCGGTGGCGCGGCGGTTGAGCGTGGTGAAGCGGGTTACCGGACCTGGAAGCGTCGGCGCCGGTTACGGATACGATCGGCGCCGCGAAGTACGCTGGCGTGGTTGCAGCCGCGCTTCGGCAAGGGTACGGCGATGGGCGAAAACCGCGCAGGGCGGCTGCCATCGGTTGTCCGGGATGCGCCGGATAGGCGCGCCGCGCGGGCAACATTTTCAGGATGATACCGAAACCCGCCGTGCGCCGCAGCATTGACCCTGCTAATAAAACTGGCAAAAGCGCGAGAGATCGGGGCAAAACGTGAGGGAAACGCGGTGGAGGGGAGGGAGATGCAGCCGCTTTTGTCAGTGGCTGCCTGCAACCTTTGGTTGGTACACAGAAAAGGATTGATGGTCTGTTGAATCGCTGGAATCTCTTTCTGGGAAAGGCAGATGGCGTGTCATGTCGTGATTACTCCGAGTGACGCCCGGATGAGACTGCCATCACGCTGTCCGCCGCAATTTCATGCCGCGCAAAGCGCATTGCGTGTTGTGTTTTGAGAACGCCAAACGAGGAAATCGCAGCGGCGCTGAACCGGACGCCGCGCCGAGGTTAACTCACTCGACCCGCAACCGCGCCATATACGGCAAGTGATCCGACAGCCACGCCGTTTCCTGCGTCGGCTGAATCCACTCGACCGGCTCCATGCCGCGCACGAACATCTTGTCGAGCGCAAGCGCCGGCGAGAAGGCCGGAAATGTGCGCCCCGATTCGCCAAGCAGCGTTGCCACTTCCTGCAGGCCGTGTTCGGCGAAGAGCGGCACCGAGTCGTTGCGCCAGTCGTTGAAGTCGCCGGCCAGAACCAGCGGACCTTCCGGCGCTTCCTTCGCGATCCAGTGCGCGATCCAGTTCATCTGCCGCAAGCGCGCCGAGCGCGTGAGCGCGAGATGCGCGCACAGCAGCGTGACCGAATGACCGCCGAAAGTCGCCCGCGCCACCAGCAGTCCGCGCTTTTCGAAGCGATGCGCGGAGATATCCCAGCGTCCGCCGAGATCGAGCGGATGCGGCGACAGAATCGCATTGCCATGGCGCCACGACGGTTTGAAGACGTTCGGCCCAAGCGCTATTTCGAGTTCGGCCGCGCGTGCGATCTCGGTGGCCTGGCAATGCCATACATCGCTCAACGGATCGGCGAGCGGCGAGCCGAAACTGCTTGCCAGGATTGGCGAGGGCATGCGCCGCGCCATCGCTTCCTGTAAAAAATACGCGTCCGCATGGGTTGACTGAACCCAGCGCTGCATCGCCTGCCAGGCCTGAAAGCCGAGCGGCGTGCGGCCTTTATGCAGATTCCAGCTGACCGCAATGAAATCCTTGGGCGCTGCGCTCTCGCGGATCAATTCTTCTGGGTTTCGCATGCCGCGTTGTCCACGTGTTCTGTTGGGGCTTCGGTTGTTCGATTCAGTTCGTGCGATTCGCATTGCACTAGTTGGCGCTGTTCGCGAGGCTCGCACGCACGCGATAGACCAGGTTCGGATTCTTGTCGACGATCGTCCAGCTGACCCATTGACCTGGCGGCAGCTTCAGGCCCGGATGGCTCGCGCTCACCTGACGCGGTTGCGGCGGCAACTTGCAGCCGGTGTCGGTTTGTTGCGCGACGTCTTCCTCGAATGTTTCCTGGGCTTCGATCGACAGCGTGACCGCGCTCGCGTCCGCCTGCAGCGGCGAGATCGTCAGCGTGCGCGCCAGATCGATGCTGCCGCCGGGCTGGTCTTTGCAGCCGACGTTGTGCTGGACCATCTTGTGATGCGTGTCCGTGCGCGCCTGGCCGACGGTGGTGGTGCCGTCGAACGAATCGATCTGCTGGCCGTCGCGCATGATCTGCAACTGCCATTGCACGACCTGTTGCGCCGCCCCTTGTTGCGCGTTCGCAAGCAGCGAAGTGCCGAGCAGCACGGCCACGATACTGGTTTTCCACATTGAAGGATTCTCCGGTCACTGCGTCCGGCAGAGTAGTCAGGAGGCCATCTTACGCCTGATGGGCTCAACACTTTTCTGACACTTCAAACGGGGCCAGGTTCTGCAACACACCATTTCCAATGAGCGAGTGAATCGCCAGGGGAGCTTCGTTCCGGGCCTCGCGGAAAACGGGGCGTTGTTAGCAGCAGACCCGCATGACTGCTGGCTTGCACCCGAATATGTCCTCGTTACACTGGACTTGAAACGGCGCACGCGAAGCGCCGCAGCAGCAAGGCCAGCCAGACGGGGTGTGCGATGACAACAGCAATGATCAAACAGGAAATCGCCGTGGCATCTTTCAGTCGGGTGTACGACCTCGATCAGGTCGAGACCGCGCTGAACGAACTCGGCGAAGGCGCGAACGAGGCGCTGCGAGCCACTTACGAAAAGATGCTGAAAACCGGCAATCTGCGCTTCTGCGTCAAGCCGAACCGGATGCCGTCGATCGACGATCTGATCGACGCGCTGCCCAACTTTTCAGCGCCGCTGGACGACATCCGCAAGCAGGTCGCCTTGTGTCTCGAGACCGAAGACCGGCTCGAACTGATGCCGATTCTGCTGCTCGGCGACCCGGGCATCGGCAAGACGCACTTTGCCAAACAGTTGGCGCGCCTGCTCGGCACCGCCTATCAATACGTGGCAATGAGCTCGCTGACGGCGGGGTGGATTCTGTCGGGCGCGTCGTCGCAGTGGAAGAACGCGAAGCCGGGCAAGGTGTTCGACGCGCTCGTGAACGGCAGCTATGCGAACCCCGTGATTGCCGTCGACGAAATCGACAAGGCCACCGGCGACTCGCAATACGATCCGCTCGGCGCGCTTTACGCGTTGCTCGAGCATGACACGGCGCAGACCTTCATCGACGAATTCGCCGAGATTCCGATCAATGCCGGCCACGTGATCTGGATCGCGACCGCGAACGACGAGCGCTCGATCCCGGAGCCGATTCTGAACCGGATGAACGTGTATGAAATTCCGCCGCCGGATCATGCCGGTGCACGCCGTATCGCTCAATCGATCTACGACGAGATTCGCTCGGCGCATAACTGGGGTCTGCGCTTCCCCGAAACGCTCGGCGATGCCGCTCTCGATGCGCTGAAGCCGGCTTCGCCGCGTGAAATGCGGCGCGCGATTCTGAATGGCTTCGGCGCGGCGCGCATCGACGGGCGGGATGAAATTGAAGCCGGCGACATCAGGCTGGATTACGGAAATCGGCGGAAACCGATCGGTTTTTGAGTGTTTTTGCCCTGTTTTTGCAGGAAAACCGCCTTCGGGCGGCTTGTTCCGACATCGAACAGGCGTTTCACGCTTAAAACAGGATGAATGTCGTAGCAATTGTTGTGAATTTCGAAATCCGAGCCGGTTTCCGTGCGTCCGTCTCGCGCCATACAGATGTCGGCGGCGACGTGGGCGCGATGGCTGGCAACGGCTGGAGGACGTGGGGCGACGCCATCGCCGGCATGAAGAATCGAGCGTGGCAAGCGTCGGCGGCGTACACTGATCTTGTCCGGCCCATAGGTTTAAGCCCTGCTCGAGACCGAATGCCCGCAGTCGTTCGCCTGCGGGCATTTGTGTCTGTGCAGCGTCGTACAATTTTGTAATGCGGTTGCGTAAGGCCAGATGCGTTCGACAGCGAGCGGTGTGCGGTCCTCGATAGCCGCACCCTGTCTTCATGATTATCGGGTGAACGAGGCAGCGCGCGGCGAGGTTGGCCGCGTCAAGGGACATGGATCAAATCGAATGTGTGGTGATCGGCGCTGGCGTCGTCGGTCTTGCCGTGGCGCGGGCATTGGCGGCGCGCGGGCGCGAGGTGATCGTGCTGGAAGCGGCCGAAGCGATTGGTGTGGGCACCAGTTCGCGCAATAGCGAAGTGATTCACGCGGGGATCTACTATCCGCGCGGCTCGCTGAAAGCGGCGCTGTGTGTGCGCGGCCGTGAGATGCTCTATGACTACTGCGTCGAGCGCAACGTGCCGCATTCGCGCTGCGGCAAACTGCTGGTCGCCACCTCGCGCAATCAGATTCCCCAGCTCGAAAGCATCATGGCGAAGGGACGTGATAACGGTGTGCTCGACCTGATGCGGATCGATGGCGACCAGGCGCAAGCACTCGAGCCCGCGCTCGAATGCGTGGAGGCCGTGTTCTCGCCGCAGACGGGCATCGTCGACAGTCACCAGTTGATGCTGGCGATCCAGGGCGACGCAGAGCGCGACGGTGCGGTGTGTGCCTTCCATGCGCCGGTCCAGGCGATCGAAGCGAACAACGGCCGCTTCATCATCAAGGTGGGCGGCAGCGCGCCGACCACGATCAGTGCAGCCTGCGTAATCAACAGCGCCGGTTTGTATGCGAATGCGCTGGCGCGCACGATTCGCGGCCTCGACGCGCGGCACGTGCCGCCGCTCTATCTCGCGCGCGGCAACTACTTCAGCATCTCGGGGCGCGCACCGTTCAGCCGCCTGATCTATCCGATGCCGAACGAGGCCGGCCTCGGCGTGCATCTGACAATCGATCTCGGCGGCCAGGCGCGTTTCGGTCCGGACGTCGAATGGGTCGATGCGATCAATTACGACGTCGATCCGCATCGTGCGGAGTCCTTCTACGCGGCGATTCGCGCGTACTGGCCCGCGCTGCCCGACGGCGCCTTGCAGCCCGCTTATGCAGGCATTCGTCCGAAGCTTTCCGGCCCGGGCGAGCCGGCCGCCGACTTCGTGATTCAGGGTCCGGCCGCGCACGGCGTGCGCGGGCTCGTCAATCTGTTCGGTATCGAGTCACCGGGATTGACGGCCTCGCTCGCGATCGCGCAGCGTGTCTGCGAACTGAGTGGCCGCGCTTGATTGTCGCACCCGTCGCGTTCTTGCCCGGCGGCTCGCCCTGCGGCTCACGTCATGCGTTCGGCGGGCATTCCGTGCGCGTAACAAGCGCGCGAGGTAGTACCAATTCGCTTATCTCTATCATTTGGACCGTCACGCGCGACGGCTTCATTGCTATCCTTGGGGACCGCTGTCATCAGAACGGCGATCAGTTCAATATAAATGGAGTGAGTCCCCATGAAATCTTCCCGTCGTACGTTTTTGATCACCAGCATTGGTGTGGCATCCACGTTCGCTCTGTCGCGCCAGGCTTTTGCCGACGCACCGAAGGTTGCCGAGACCGATCCGACCGCACAAGCGCTCGGCTACAAGGCCGACGCGACCAAGGTCGACAAGGCCAAGTTCGCGAAGTACGCAGCGGGCCAGGATTGCGGCAACTGCAGCTTCTACCAGGGCAAGCCGACCGACCCCTACGCGGGCTGCCCGATGTTCGCGGGCAAGCAGGTCGCGCGCACGGGTTGGTGCAGCGCATATAACAAGAAGGCCTGATCGCGCTTTCGCCGCATACACATTCAGTGTCGCGGCAAATGCGACGCAACATCGCGGCGCCGCACTGAGGTCCGCTCATCGAGGCGTCTGCCGCTCTGCGCGACAGACGCCTTTTTGCTGCCTGAAAACCGCCAGGGCGTTCTTTACGCTCCAGACACGCGCGCCGTCTAGCTGCGCGCCTGTATCAGCGGTGGCCGTTTGTCGAACCACGGCCGCGCCGCTTCGAGTTGCGCGGCCAGCCGCAACAGCGTTGCCTCACCGCCGTCGCGCGTGGCGAACTGCACGCCGATCGGCAGCCCGCGAGCGTTCCAGTAGAGCGGCACCGACATTGCCGGTTGTCCGCTCAGATTGAACAACTCCGTGCATCCGGCCCACGCGAACGCCTTGTTCGACGCTTCGGTCAGCAGCTTCTTCATGAGGGCTTCGAGCGGCATCGTCGTGACGGCGTGCATCTGCATGCGCTCCGCGGAGGTGGGGTGCATTTCGCCGATCTTGATCGGCGCGCCGGCGAGCGTCGCGCACAGGATCACGTCGTAGCGGTTCAGCAAATCGGTGAGACGTTCAGTGATACGACGCTGTTCTTCGAGCGCGCTGGGCAGCCCGCGCTCGCCGAGTTTGCGGCCGACATGCGCCATTGCCCACGTCGAGATTTCGAATTCGTCGCGCAGCGGTTTGCGGCCGGTGATGCGATCGGCGTGCAGCACCATCTCTTCGGCGGTCACGGACCAGAGCATCAGGAACGCATGGCGGACCGCCGCGAAATCGATTCCAAGCGACACCGGTTCGATGTTGTGGCCGAGCGAACCGGCGAGTTGCGCGGCGTCTTCCAGCGCGGCGCGCGCGTCGGCGGAGAGCGAGGGCGCCAGCATCGAATCGGTGACGTAGGCAATGTTCAGCGGTTTGCATGGTTCGCGGCTGGCGCCAAGGAACGTGCCCTGTGCGCCGAGTGGTCGGTCCGCGTTGCCCGCCAGCAGATCGAGCAGCAATGCACTGTCGCGCACGCTGCGCGATACCGCGTGATCGACGCCGAGCTCGCCGACCGCGGCCGGTGTCGCACGCGGCACGCGTCCGCGGGAAGGCTTGAGGCCGAACAGTCCGCAACACGAAGCGGGAATGCGGATCGAGCCGCCGCCGTCCGATGCATGCGCGAGCGGCACGATGCCCGCGGCGACCGCCGCGGCCGCACCGCCGCTCGAACCGCCAGGCGTGTGGTCGAGATTCCACGGATTGCGGCACGCGCCGAACAATTCGGGCTCCGTATAAGGCATCTGACCGAGTTCGGAGGTGCTGGTCTTGGCGAAGATGTTAAGACCGGCCGCTTTCGCGAGCGCGACGACCGGTGCGTCTTCGGTAGGAATGAAGTGCCGATAGTGACGGCTGCCCATCGCCATGCGCAGCCCGGCAACCGGCGCGCCCAGATCCTTGATCAGATAGGGCACGCCTGCGAGTGCGGCTTGCGTGCTTCCGCTATCCGTATGGTTCGCGCCGTTCGCCCGGTTTGCATCGTCACGCGAGGCACGCTGACGCGCGGCGTCGTAGTCCTTCAGGACGATCGCATTGATCGCGGGATTGACGGCCTCGGTGCGGGAGATCGCGATGTCCAGCAATTCCCGCGCGCTGACTTCGCGACTTCGAACCAGTTCGGCGAGGCCGATGGCGTCATGGGCGAGATAGTCTGATTGCACGGCGGAGGGCCCCTCGCTATCTATCGCGTGTTATGCCAGCCGTTCGCCGAGGAAGGTCAGCGTGCGGCCATGCGCGAGCGCTGCGGCGGGCTGGTTGTACGACGCGCGATCCGAGCAGTTGAAGCCGTGATCGGCATTCGGATAAATGTTGAATTCCGCATCGGCACGACCGGCGAAGCGCTCCTGAATCTGGCCGACAGCCGAGAGCGGGATATGCGCGTCGAGTTCGCCGTAGTGGAATTGCATCGGCACTTTGATCTTCGCGGCCTGATCGAGCTTGTTCTGGATGCCGCCGCCGTAGTATGCAACCGCGCCGTCGAGCGAACCTTGCGCGGCAGCCAGATACGCGAGCTGACCGCCGAAGCAGAAGCCGATTGCCGCAACCTTGCCGGTCACTTCCGGCATTGCGCGCAGCGCCGCGGCGGCTGCGCCGATATCGGCCACCGCCTGGTCGACATTGGTCTTTTGCATCAACTCGATGCCTTTCTCGCGGTCCGCTCCGCCATACGTCAATTCGACGCGCGGCTGCACGCGCCAGAACACGTCCGGGGCGAGCGCGACGTAGCCGTCTTGCGCGTACTGATCCGCGACCGAGCGGATGTGGCTGTTCACGCCGAAGATTTCCTGAATGATGATGACGGCCGGTCCCTTGCCGCTTTTGGGCAACGCCAGATAGCCGCCGAAACTGTCATTGCCGGCGGGAATGTCGATCCAGCGGGAAGTCGTGCTCATGGTGCTCTCCATTTACTCGTGCGTCGGTGCGCGGGGCGGTCTGAATGAATGCCTGAGGCTTGAATGCCTGAGACGGGCGGTCAGTTTGCCATCAAAAGAAGCGCCTTGCAGCGAGGCCGCGCGGCCTGGCGACGTCCGCAGCACGGCGATGATCTCGTAAGGCGAATGAAACATTCTCGATAATTCATTTCTCCGCGCGCGCATGGCTCGGTAGAGTCCAAAGTCCTGGCTCGTCGATGCTGCGAGCGCTTTGCCGGAGAGGAATCGATCATGAATGAAGGCAGTTTTGTGACGCCGTTTGCGGCGCGTTTCGAATTACGGGTACCGGTGGTGCAGGCGCCGATGGCGGGCGGCGCGACGACGCCGGCGATGGTGGCGGCGGTATCGAATGCCGGCGGTCTCGGCTTCCTCGCGGCGGCGGCACTGTCGCCCGAGAAGATCGCGAGCGAAGTCGCGGCGATTCGCGCGCTGACGGATCGGCCCTTCGGCGTGAATCTGTTTGTACTGGAGCCGGCCGCGCCGGACGAAGCCACCATGCGCCGCGCGCTCGAAGCCATCGATCCATTGCGCACGGATCTCGGTTTGCCATCGGGCCAGCCGCTCGAACGCTATGCGCCGGATTTCCGCGCGCAACTGGAAACGCTGATTGAATTGCGCGTGCCGGTGGTGAGTTTCACATTCGGATTGCTCTCAGCTGCCGACGTCGCCCGACTGCATGAAAACGGACTATATGTAATAGGCACCGCGACGCATGTTGCCGAGGGTGTCGCCTGGCGCGACGCGGGGGCTGACGCGATCGTCGCGCAAGGGGCGGAGGCGGGCGCGCATCGCGGCACCTTCATCGGTGCATTCGAGGACGCGCTGGTCGGCACGATGGCACTCGTGCCGCAACTCGTCGATGCGACTGGCCTGCCGGTGCTGGCCGCCGGCGGCATCATGGACGGACGCGGCATCGTCGCCGCGCTCGCGCTCGGCGCGCAAGCCGCGGTAATGGGCACGGCGTTCCTCACTTGTCTGGAGAGTGCGATACCGCAGGCATGGAAAACCCGAGTGCGTTCAACGTCCGATACGTCGACCTCAGTGACCCGCGCGATCACCGGCCGTCATGCGCGCGGCATACGCAATCCGTTGATGCTGCGCTTGAGCGAGTCGATGAACAAGGTTGCGCCTTATCCGGTGCAAAACGCCTTGACGCAGGAACTACGACAAACCGCGAGCCGCGCGGAAAACAGCGACTATCTGTCTCTATGGTCAGGACAGGGCGCGCCGCTTGGCCGCAAGCGCCGGGAAGGTCTCGGCGCTGCCGAACTGGTCGGGCAACTCGAGCAGGAATGGCATGCTGCGGCAGCACGGATCGGCGCGCTCAAACGTTGATTCAGGATGGCTCAGGCGCGCCTCGCCGCAACCGGCGGCGCGCCTTGTTTTTAAACATAAAGTCTATTCGAACCATTAACGGTTTAGCGTGCTAAAAGCTTTAGGCCGTGCTGTTAGACGAAAGGCTTACCTAGCGGAAACCCGCATGGGCTGGTGCTTTCCAGCCTCTCTTTCCAGCCGGAATCGGCTCCTGTTGGATAAACGCTATTAGTGTTCATCCCACTTCCTCAAAAAAGTCCCACAATTTAATTTGATGGCCTACACTTGCGCGCAAGTACGGTTTGCCGTCTGCCACAAACAGTCTGGTGAACGTGCTGGCCAAGTGCATGAACGATGCAACCGGCGTGGTCGTCCACGGGACTGAGCGACACGTGTAGGGAAGCGGGGGCACAGGGCGATTACGTTGTTTTTGGGACCGAAACTGGAGACTTACATGAACATCAAGATTCAAAAGCTGTTGCCGATCAGCGCTGCGGCCATGTTGTTTGCGTCGTTGGCAACGGGCGCGGTGGCGGACGAGGTCGTCAAGATCGGCCACGTTGCACCGTTGACCGGCGGTATCGCTCACCTGGGTAAAGACAACGAAAACGGCGCACGTCTGGCTGTTGAAGAAATCAACGCCAAGGGCCTGACGATCGGCGGCCAGAAAATCACGCTGCAACTCGACGCACAAGACGACGCAGCTGACCCGCGTACGGCTACGCAAGTTGCGCAGAAGCTGGTTGACGATAAGGTCGTCGCAGTGGTCGGCCACTTGAACTCGGGCACCTCGATCCCGGCTTCGAAGATCTATAGCGACGCTGGCGTCGTGCAGATCTCGCCGTCGGCAACGAACCCGGCCTACACGCAACAAGGTTTCAAGACGACGTACCGCGTCGTGGCGACCGATGCGCAACAAGGTCCGGCACTGGCTAACTACGCAGCCAAGGGCCTGAAAGTGAAGAGCGTCGCGATCGTCGACGACTCGACCGCTTACGGCCAGGGTCTCGCCAACGAATTCGAAAAGACCGCCAAGTCGCTGGGCCTTAACGTGATGTCGCATGACGCGACGAACGACAAGGCTGTCGACTTCCGCGCGATTCTGACGAAGATCAAGGGCGAAAACCCGGACGCGATCATGTACGGCGGTATGGACGCAACCGGCGGCCCGTTCGCCAAGCAAGCCAAGCAGCTCGGCCTGCGCGCGAAGGTGCTGGCAGGCGACGGCGTGTGTACCGACAAGCTGTCGGACCTGGCTGGCGACGCAACCGACAACATCGTCTGCTCGGAAGCCGGTATGGCGCTCGAGAAGATGGCTGGCGGCGCAGCGTTCCTCGCCAAGTATCAGAAGCGTTTCGGTCAGCCGATCCAGATCTACGCTCCGTTCACGTATGACGCTGTGTACATCATCGTCGACGCTATGAAGCGTGCGAACTCGACCGATCCGGCGAAGATCCTGGCACAGATGCCGGCGACCGACTACAAGGGTGTGATCGGCGAAACCACGTTCGACTCGAAGGGCGACCTTCAACACGGCGTGATCTCGCTGTACAACTACAAGTCAGGCAAGAAGACGCTGCTCGACGTAGTGAAGATGTAAGAGCCGCATGATCGAAGACAGCTTTGTTTGTCTTCGAGCAAGCAGTTAAAAGGCACGCGCGCCGCATGGCTCGCGTGCCTTTTCTTTTGGGCGGTTGCACGAGAGGCTGGCGGGTTTGAGAACATCGTTTGGGAGAATGCCGTGACCACTGTGATGCGTTCGATCGACAACGGCTGGCGCCGCTGGATTGCCGAGAATCTGCTGCTCGACGCACCGCCGCCCGCCGTGCACGGTGCGCTGATTGGACATGGTTTCGACCCTGCCGACGCCGCGCGCGAAATCGAGATCGCGCTCGCGAGTCCTTACTTTGAGGGGGCAGTGCGCTTGCGCAATCGTTTGCGCAAGCGCGAATGGATCTTGTCGGTGTACGGCGCGCTCAATCGCATGCGCGCCGGAAGCGGTGTGATCGAACGGCGCGAGCAGCTATTGCGTGACGAGTTCTTTGAGCAGTACTACTTTCAGAACCGGCCGGTCATCATCACCGGCGCTTTCGATTTCTGGCCGGCGCGCACGCAGTGGAGTTTCGACTACTTTCGCGAGCGGTGCGGAGATTGCGAAGTCGAAGTGCAGTTCGGGCGAGAGTCGGATGCGAATTATGAAATCAATCAGCCGAAGCTCAAGCGCACGATGCGCTTTGCCGATTATGTCGATCTCGTCGAGCGTAGCGGTCCGACTAACGATTTCTACATGACCGCGAATAACAGCTCGCACAATCGCACGGCTCTTGCCGCGTTATGGCCGGACGCGCCGACTATCCGCGAGTATCTCGATGCCGGGTCGCCTGATACGGGTTTTTTCTGGATGGGACCGGCGGGAACGAAGACGCCGTTTCACCATGATCTGACCAATAACTTCATGGCGCAGGTGATCGGCCGCAAACAGATCAAACTGGTTCCGTTGTCCGATACGCCGCATATGGCGAACATGCTGCATTGTTATTCCGAGGTGGACGGCAGTGCGATCGACTACGAGCGTTTCCCGTCGATGCGCAATGCGCATTTGATCGAATGCACGCTCGGGCCGGGTGAATTGCTGTTTCTGCCGATCGGCTGGTGGCATTACGTGGAAGGACTCGATGCATCGGTGACGATGACGTTCACCAATTTTCTCGAGCGCAACGACTTCTCGCGCGACTACGTGACGTATCACGAACTGTGACAAAAAAACGGCGAGCCGGTTGACCCGGCTCGCCGCCCCCCTTTGACGCTTGTTTTTTCGCGTCTTTATTTGCTGTCGTTTTTCGTATTCGTTACTTCTTCGTCGTCAGACCGCCCAGACCGCCGAGCAAGCCGCCGCCCGTGGTGGTGGTGCCCGTCGAGCTCCCCGAACCGGTCAATGCGCCGGTGACGGTGCCCAGCAAGCCGGTGATCGGCGCAAGCGGGTTGCTGGTGCCGCCCGTGCCGCTAGTGCCGCCCGAGCCCGCAGCCGACCCGAGCGCGCCTGTCAGCGACGACACTGCCGACGTCACCGGCGCCAGCGGATTGCTACTGCTGCCGGCCGCGCCGCTCAATGCGCCGGTGACCGAATTCAGCACCCCGGTCAGCGGTGCCAGCGGATTGCCGCTGCTGCCTGAGCCACCGCCGATGCCACCGAGACTGCCGGTCACCGTATTGAGGACGCTGGTCAGAGGGGCAAGCGGGCTGCTGCCTGCGCTGCCGCCAATGCCACCGAGACTACCCGTCACCGTGCTGAGGACGCCGGTAATGGGCGCAAGCGGGCTGCCCGAACCGCTGCCGCCGGTCAGGCCGCTGCTCAGGGTGCCGGGCAACGCGGTGAGAATGCTGGTCAAGGGCGCCAGCGGGTTGCCGGTACTACCGTCGCCGCTACCCGGATTCAGGATGCCCGTGAGGCCGCCGAGCGGGTTGCCGCTGCTCGTGCCGCCCGCGGTCAGCAGGCCGCCGGCGGACGTGACGGTGTCGCCGAGCTTGGTCACGACATTGCCCAGGTTCTGGCCGATCGGGTTGTTGGTCGCGTTGCTGACCTGGGTGCCCGCGGTGTCGAGGCCGTGACCGATGGTCGACAGCAAACCGTTCAGGGGAGCGCCGAGTCCGGTCGTGTCGCCGACGGTTTGGGTCGTTTGTGCGAGTGTGGCGGTGATCGGCGTGATCGCGGTGCCGACGGTTTGCGTCACTTGCTGGACTGGACTGTTCGTCAGTTGCGAGGTCAGTTGCGTGCCAAGGCCGCTGACTGCAGTACCGAGCGTCGAGACCGTGCTGCCGAGCGGCGTGGTCAGCGGACTGAGCGGTGCCGTGGGACCGCTGCCGAGACTCGTGACAAGCTGGCCGGCGCTGTTGACGGCCTGACCTGCGTCATATACCAGGCCGCCGCCGCTCGCCAGCGTCGTACTGAGCGGATCCGCGGAATTGCCGAGCTGGCCGAGGCCGTTTGCGGCACCTGTGCCGAGCACGCCCACGCCTGCGCCGAGATTCGAGACGACGTTGCCCAGCGCGGTCGTGGTGGCAGGGTTCGCGCCGGGGATCGGCGTGAGGCCGATCTGGCTGCCGATCGAGGAGACGGTTTGGCCGGCTGCGGTAAGCACGTTGCTGGTGTTCTGGACGACGACGCCGATCGGATTGGCGCTGCTTGGCGTGGGGGTGGGAGTTGGCGTCGGCGTCGGCGTCGGAGTAGGTGTGGGCGTAGGCGTCGGTGTTGGCGTGGGCGTAGGCGTAGGTGTCGGAGTAGGCGTTGGCGTCCCGCCGCCAGAGCCGCTTCCCGAACCCGAACCCGAGCCGGAACCCGAGCCGGAACCCGAACCGCTGCCGGCATCACTTCCCAAGGCGCTTGACGTGCCCGGTTTGACCAACGTGCTTCCGCATCCGGTCAGTAAGATCATCGACGTCACGCACATGGCGATCGCCGACAGTTTGAAATGGTGATTCATGCTCTGCTCCCCCGTAATTTGAAAATTGCCGGGGAGCTAACCGCAAGGCCTATGCCATTCGCGCTTGCAGGCTCGGCGAGACGGGAAAGGTAATATAAATCAATGGGTTATGAGCATGTGCACTAGGCGGTGAAGATGTTGGGGCCGCCGATGTGGCGGGGAACACATCAGCGTGCGGGGCTCGCGTAACGTAACGTAAGAACGCCGGTCTTCATATGGCCCGACGCGCGCCAATGCAGAAGGAGCGCGCGTCCGCGTCAGATCTTCAAACGCCGCAGCACCTTCGGACCCGCGATCGCGATCAGCGCCGAGCACACGGCCACCACGGACAACCCGATCGGCAAGCTGGTCGCCTGCGTCACCGCACCGATGATCACCGGCCCGAGCAGCAGCCCGAAGTACGCCAGCCCGGCAACATGCGCGAGTCCTTCGGCCGCGTGAATGCCTTTGACGCTCGCCGCCGCCGCGAACAGCACGGGCATCATGTTCGCGAGTCCGAGACCCATCAGCGTGAAGCCGATGAGGGCAGCGACCGGATTCGGCAACAGTAGCGCGCCGACCATCCCCGCGCAGGCAAGCGACGCGCTCGCCATCACCAGTTGCGGTGCGCCGAAGCGGGCGCGCACGGCGTCGCCGGCGAAACGGGCCGCTGCCATGCCGCCCGAAAACGCCGCGTAGGCCGCGCTCGCGAGGGCCGGCGTGGACAGCACGACGTCGCGCATGTAGACGGTGGCCCAGTCGTACATAGCCCCTTCGGCGATCAACGCGACCAGCGCTATGACGCCGAGTGCCCACAAGGCCGGCGAGCGCCAGCGGTTGGCGCGTGGCGTGGCGGCGTCGGGATGGTCGGCGTGCGGCACGTGCGGCAGGACGGAAGGGCACGCGGCAATCAGCACCAGGGCACTGATTGCCGCGGCCAGCGCGAGGTGTACCGCCGGCGCCATGCCACGCGCCAACAAGACGCCGCCGACCGCCGCGCCGAACATCCCGCCGACGCTGAACATGCCATGTAGCGACGACATGATCGGCTTGCCGAGCGTTTTCTCGACAGCGCTGGCTTCCGCGTTCATCGCGACGTCGAGCGTGGCCATGCCCGCGCCGAAGGCGGCCAGCACGATCAGCAACATCCAGTAAGCCGGCACGATCAGGATCAGCGCCGCGCACGCCGACATCACCAGGCCGCCGGTCAGGCAGGCGCGGCGCGTGCCGACCCGCGCAATCCATGAAGCATTCGCCGCCATTGCGCCGATCGAACCGCCGGCCACAGCCAGCAACGCGAACGAGAGCATCGCCGCGTTCAGATGGAAGCGGTCGCGCACAGTCGGCACATGCACCCCCCACGACGCGTACATCATGCCGGCGATGAAGAACACCGCCATCGTGGCGATACGGGCGCGCTGCCGTGCGGTGCCGGAGAGATCGCGATGAGCTGCAGGGAGGGCGGCGAATTCGGAGGAGCGGTCGGACACGGAAATCTCGTGGAGGGGGAACGCGCGAGAAAGCGCGTTGAAAGCGAAATTCCGATTCTAACGAAGCGCGCTGTCTTATGCTTGAAGCGGATCGATCCAACGCTCAGCCTTCGAGGAACGCGCACTTGAACATTCCCGCCCATGCTCCGCTGCATCTGCTTCATATGGCCGCAACCGGCACGCTCGCGACTCACGCGCGTCAGCCGGAAGGCTTTCCTTATCCTTCGGTGTTGCCGTTCGCGCCGGACCCGCAGCATCGTCCGACGATCCTGGTGAGCCGGCTCGCCGAGCATACGCACAACCTGCACGCCGACCCGCGCGCCGGTTTTCTGGTCGTCGACGCCCCCGACGGCGACGTGCTGAGCGGGCAGCGCGTCACCTTGCTCGGCACGTTCGAACCGGTCGAGTCGACCCCCGAAGTCGTACAGCGCTATCTGCGCTATCACCCGGATGCCGAACGGTACCTGGTTCTCGGCGATTTCACGTTCTGGGCGATGAAGCTCGAACGGCTTCGTTATATCGGCGGCTTCGGCGCGATGGGCTGGCTCGACGGCGCCGAACTCGATCCGCTGCCACCACTCGGCTTCGATGAAGAAAACGCGCTGATCGAGCACTTCGCCGATCATTGCTCGGGTGCCACGGGGCTTCTGCTGATCGGCGTCGATCGGTATGGTGCCGATCTGAAGCGGGACGGTGTCCGTACCCGTTTTGTGTTCGACGATGCGAAGCGCAATGCCGAAACCTTGCATGCGGCGCTCGAAGATTGCATCCAGCGCCACGTAAATTAAGTTTTGATTGCTGTTTCGGGAAAACACTCATGCCGCAATAACAAGGCGGAGCGTGCGTTCGAATATGTTCTGACGTTTCATGTTGAAGCTTTCATGGCATGAAATGTTGGAACAACTTTCTTATCTTAAATTTCATCTCTTGATAGTTAATCCAATAATGACCGAAGTGCCGCGCGACTTTTCAGCGGAATGCGAAATTAGCTATTTGAAAGGGTTCGCGTAACATCGCGACGATGTGAAATTTTTTGAAACGAATAGGGATTAATTTTACGGCGGCGCTTTTGCGGTTTTTCTATTTTGTGTTAATCTCGCCATCAAATTCCGAGGCATGATCACTTCAAAGGGCAAGCTGGCTTAAGACTGGCAGTCATTTATCCAAACCACAAGGGAACCTATGTCTTCCTACAAGGAACTACTCGCACAGCGCGAGAAGCTCGAAAAGCAGATCGAAGAAGCAAAGTCGCGTGAATATGCAGAAGTGTTGAATGAGATCAAGCAGAAAATGGCCGATTACGGCATTTCGCTGACTGAACTCGGTGGTGGCCGTGGTGCCAAGGCCGCTAAAGCCGGTCGTCCGCGTGCAGGCGTCGCGCCGAAGTATCGTGACCCGGATAGCGGCAGCACGTGGTCGGGCCGTGGCAAACCGCCGCGCTGGATCGCAGGTCTGGATCGCGAGAAATTTCTGATCCAGAAGTAATCGTAATACGGTCAAACAGTGGCGCCTATGGCGCCCGCTGTTGCCAAAAAAAACCGCGTACCGTCAAGGGGGCGCGGTTTTTTTTATTGCCGCTACGAATTGCGGTGACGCTTTGTCACGCGCGCTCCATGAAACTGGAACGCGAATGCTTTTCGTTTAGATAAGCGTCTGATTTAAAAGGTTTTTTTGTGGTTTGTCCAGCGCATATCGAGATGCGCCGGGTAGAATGAAGGCATTGAACCCCGCACGCCGTTTCAGAGATGCCTTCCACCGCCGCCGTTCAGTCCGTCGAGAAACATCGCGTTGCGCGCAAAAGTACCTTTGTCAGTATTGCGCTCAATACGGTGCTGATGGCGCTGCAAATCGTCATCGGGGTGTTTGCCCATTCACAGGCGCTGGTCGCCGACGGTATCCATTCGTTAGCCGATCTGATTTCCGATTTTGTCGTGCTAATCGCCAATCGGCATAGCGGCGCCAAGCCGGACGCGGATCACAATTACGGACACAGCCGCTATGAAACGGTTGCGTCATTGTTTTTGGGTGCGCTGCTGATTGTGGTCGGCGTCGGTATGTTGTGGCGCGCCGGGATGCGTCTCGCCGATTTGCAAAGCATCCCTGCCGTGCATATGAGCGCGCTCGCGGTCGCGGTGCTGGTGCTGATTTCCAAGGAAAGCCTGTTTCGCTACATGCTGCGCGAAGCGCAACGCGTGCGTTCAGCGATGTTAATTGCGAATGCATGGCACGCGCGTTCGGACGCCGCTTCGTCATTGGTAGTCGCGCTTGGCATTGTCGGCAGCCTCGCAGGTGTGCGCCTGCTCGATCCGATCGCCGCGGCGATTGTCGGTTTCATGGTGGCTCGCATGGGCTGGATGTTCGGCTGGGACGCGCTGCAGGATCTTTCCGACCGTGCGCTCGACGAAGCCACCTCCGCCGACATGCGCGCGCTGCTGCTTGCGACGCCGGGCGTACGCGACGTGCATGAAATGCGCACTCGCAAGATGGGCGATTTCGCGCTCGTCGATGCGCACATTCTGGTCGATCCGCTGATTTCGGTATCGGAAGGGCACTACATCGCCGAATCGGCGCGCCTTCGCGTGCTGGCCGACAACCGCGTGCTCGACGCGCTGATCCACGTCGACCCGGAGAACGACGCGGTTGCACGCCCGCCCGTCAATCTGCCGACCCGGGAGCGGGTCGTCGCCGAAGTCAACGCCGTGTTCGCCGCGGGTGGCCTGAAGGCAGCGTCGGTCAATATGCACTATCTGAGCACGGGGCTCGACGTCGAAGTGGTTTTGCCGGCGCCGGGTTCACGCACGGGCGAAAGCGACGAACCGCGTCTCGCTCGTGTCGATCTGGACGCGCTCAAGCGTCGTCTGGGTGCCCGGAAGCTGGATGTGTTGCAGAGGGTGGACGCGTTGTCGGCCGAAAACGGCGTCTCGACGGAAGCAGGGCCAGGCGAGGCCACCTCCAGCGCGGAGGCTACGCAACCGCATGGCACTGCGTGAGTGTTGTTACTCGAGTCGAATCAGTCGGCGCGCACAAGCCGCCGCTTCAGGGCGTGATGGCTGCACGAGTTCAAGGTTAAGACGGTATGGTGTCACGGCGGGGCGGCTTCACGCACTCGCAGCTTCACAATCTCACAGCGGCAACTGCGTATCGAATTTGATCTCGCGCAGCACGACGCTCGTCCGCACTTGCGCGACGGCGGGAATCTTGAAGATGCGTTCGTGCAGGAAACTGTCGTACGCCTTGATGTCCGGCGCGACGATCTTGAGGATGTAGTCGGATTCGCCAGTCGTGCTGTAGCACTCGGTGACCTCCGGGCACGTGGCGATTTCCCTCTCGAACTGTTCGACTCCGCCCTCGGTATGGCGCGTGAGATGGATATGCGCCAGCGCGCAGACATGGAGCCCCAGCTTTTCACGATCCAGCAAGGCCGTGTAGCGCTGGATCACCCCCGATTGCTCCATATCCTTGATACGGCGCCAGCACGGGGTGCTCGACAGGCCGACCTGGTCGGAAATCTCTTGCACGGACCGGCGTGCGTCGAGCTGCAGCAGGCGCAGGATTTTTTGAGAGAACGTATCGAGTGTCAACTGCGCCTCCGTTGGCGTCGCCCTATCAACGCATGGTAGAGGTCTCGAAAACGAAACGCAATGTAAAACGGCCTCAGCGAGGGAGATTACCTAATTTGCTGGTTCCTCAGCGGCGTTTTGTCCTGAGCCGTCCCCATCTTTAGCGGTCGTCAGCGTGGCTGCCTGAACGGCGCGCAGTTCCTTGAGCATGTTGCAGAAAAGCGCGCCCTGCTCGATCGCGTCGTCCAGCGCGACATGCGTATGCGGATGTTCGTCGAACCAGTGCTTCGGGAAGCGTGGCTTGATGTTCTTGCGGTACGGCAGGCCAGTCAGTGCGAAGGCCAGCGTCTTGATATCGAGCGCCGACCACGAAAACGGGCAGCGGCCGACGAACCGCATCATGTACCAGAACATATAGGTGAAGTCGAAACCGGCCGGCATCGCCACGAACACCGGCTTGCCCGGCAACGCCTCGACCCACTCGACATAGGCCGTGAGCGCGGCCTGCGGATCCTGCAAATCCTTGCGGCAGGCTTCCCATGCTTCCGGCTGCGTCTTCCACCATGCTTCCTGCACGGGATGCGGCTTGGCGCCGTCGAGCAAGTCGAGATTCGCGGAGAAGGTGGCGATCAGCTGCTTGTCTTCCGTGTACGCCGCGGAGGCGAAACTGAGCATCGAATGCGGGCCGGGAATCGGGCCGTCCGCTTCGACGTCGGTGCTCACGTAGATTTCGCCGCTCATGCTTTGACTCCGTCGGCGACATACGGATTGGTGCGGCGCTCGGCGCCGAACGTCGAGGTGGGACCGTGGCCCGGAACGAAGGTGACGTCGTCGCCGAGCGGCCAGAGTTTTTCGCGGATCGCGCGTACCAGGTCGGCGTGATTGCCGCGCGGAAAATCCGTGCGGCCGATCGAGCCGGCGAACAGCACGTCGCCCACCAGTGCGAGCCGATGCGCGCGGCTGAAGAACACCACGTGGCCTGGCGTGTGACCGGGGCAGTGATAGACCTCGAGCGTTTCGTCGCCGAATTGCACGGTCTCGCCGTCTTGCAGCCAACGGTCCGGTTCGAACGCCTCGGCAGCAGGAAAGCCGAAGCGCGTGCTTTGATCCGGCAGCTTGTCGAGCCAGAAGCTTTCGTCGGGATGCGGGCCCTCGATCGGCACGCCGTAATGCGTGGCGAGTGTCTTCGCGCCGGCACAGTGATCGATGTGGCCATGCGTGAGGAATATTTTTTCGACCGTCACGTTCTGCCGCGCGATTTCACCCTGGATGACGTCCAGATCGCCGCCCGGATCGACGACGGCGGCGCGTCCGGTTGCCTCGCAGACGAGCAGCGAGCTGTTCTGCTGGAACGGCGTAACGGGGATCAAGGTGACTTTCATGGGTGACGGCGCCGCTGGAAAAACGTTGATTGTACCGGCGTCTCGCCGACGCTCGTCGAGGGCGCTGAGGCCCCGCTGCAGCGGGCTTTCGGCTGCTCATTTTTGCAGCAGAAGTCAAAATTCATCAAGGTTTTCAGTCGCTTGCCATCCCAAAATTTTCTTTTGGGTATAATGCGCTCCATGCACAAGGAATTGTGCATGCCACACGGCGATGCGTCCCCATCAAAAATGGGCACGCGGATTGCCACTCAAGTATGGGCTGTCGCGTTTTGTCGGCGGCCATCAAGTATCGATGCTTTCGATGCACACGTCTTACCCAGCCAGGCGCCACGCGCCTGCAACGGACTTGAATACCGTGACGCTGGGTGGGGCCTACGCCGCTGTTCCTGCGCGCTGAGTTCCGCGTGCAAGAACGTGTTTGCCACGTTCGATGGCGGCATGTGGGGTCTGGTCAGGCTGCCGGGGACAGGTTGCGCCAGACGTGAAAATTAACCGTGCGGTAGCGGCTGGGTAAGCCGCGTGCGGGCTTTGACGTACTGCGCTTTTCTGCGCGGCGCGTTGTCGTCTTTTGCCGCCGGAGTCGCAGGCAACACGCTCAACATTTCGCGTGATGCGGCTCGACAATGTGATTGCACGTCTTATGAAAACTCGGTTATCCCGTGGTCTGGGGACTCTTTTTGCCTTTTTTGTGCTGGCCGGCTGCGCCACGCCTCCGGGCGCGAGCAGCACGTCTGACAGCGGCGCGCCGCTGAGCACCAGGAATGCGCAGGCAGGCTCTTCCGGCCCGCAGGCTTTCGGTAGCGCGTCGGCATCCGACGCAGCCACCAAAGGCTCGTTGCTGGCCAATGCGCAGCCGCTTACTGACGGCGGTCCCAGCATTTCGGACTTTCATCAGACCGGTCGCGCCTCGTGGTACGGGCGCGGTTTCCATGGCCGCCGCACCGCCAACGGCGAACGTTTCGACATGCACGCGCTGACCGCGGCACATCGTACGTTGCCGCTCGGCTCGTATGTTCGCGTGACCAATCCGGCCACCTCGCGCTCGGTCGTCGTGCGCATCAATGACCGTGGCCCGTATGCGCGCGGCCGGGTGATCGACCTGTCGATGGCCGCCGCCGCCGCGCTCGACATGCGCCATGCCGGCACGGCGCGGGTCAAGATCGAAGGGTTGACGCGGCAGGAAGCGCGCGCTGAGCTGAATGAAACGCTGGCGTCGAACTCGGGGTCGAGCGCGGAGAAGTAATGTAGTGGTCGCGGGCGCTCCTTTGGCGCGCTCATGAGGCCGGGCAACATGGCGTTAGCTCTTAGCTCGCGCCGTGGTCCGCCGGAAGACAAAGGGTCGCTTCGCCGCGGCCCTTTTCTTTTGCTCATCATTTTGCTCATCAATCACGGCTGGATGCAGCCGCTCATCCCTTGCGGTCGCCGCTCGCGCTGCGAGCCTGATCCGCCGGCGGACAAGCCTTCCTGTCCTCTTTATTCGTCGTCTTTTTTCAACGCCAAAGCGCGCGTGTAGAGCGCGTTGCGCGATGCGCCGGTTAGGGTGGCCGCGATTTTCGCCGCGCTGCTCACCGTCAACTCTTCCAGCAGAATGCGCAGCAACGCGTCGTGATCGTGTTCGTCTGCGGCTTCCGGTTGCGCGCCTTCCACCACCAGGACGAACTCACCGCGTTGCCGGTTAGGATCGGCGGCGAGCCACGTTGGCCCTTCGGCCAGGGTGCCGCAATGCAGCGCTTCATGTAACTTCGTCAATTCCCGTGCGATCAGCAGCTTGCGCCCGCCGCCGAATGCGTCGGCCAACGCCTGGACCGTTTCGACGATCCGGTGCGGCGCTTCGTAGAACACCATCGCGTGCGGATGGTTCGCGAGCGGCTGCAGTGCCGCGGCGCGTGCCTTTGCCTTCGGCGGCAGGAAGCCGAGGAACGAGAACGTCGCGACCCAGTCGCCGGCCGCGCTCAACGCGGTGGCGAGCGCGCTTGCGCCGGGCAGCGGAATGACCGGGAAACCGGCTTCGCGCACCGCGTCGACGAGCTTCGCGCCCGGATCTGAGATGCCGGGCGTGCCCGCATCGGACACGTAGGCCACGCGTTCGCCCGCTTGCAGATGTTCGATCAGGCGCAGCGCCGCGGCGCGCTCGTTGTGCTGATGAACCGCGACCAGCGGCTTCGAGATGCCGTAGCGCGCGAGCAATTGGCCCGTGTTGCGGGTGTCTTCGGCGGCGATGCGGTCCACCAGTCCGAGCACATGCAACGCGCGCAGCGTGACGTCGGCGATATTGCCGATCGGCGTGGCCACCACATAGAGCGCGGCGGCGGGGTACTGCTGCCCTTGCGCGAGTTCGGAGAGAGGAGTCATGAGGCAGAAGACGCAGACAGACAGAACGAGGCCGCCATTGTGCCACGCAGCGGTGCGCGAACCGGCTGGCGAGCAGGTGAGCGCGCGGACCTCCGGTCACAACTTTTCGAGGCCAACCGGGTCAAAACTCGTCGGCGCGGCTTTCGAGGCGCGTGCGATGGAGTTTTTGCAGCGGCAGCGTTTGCGCTTTATCGCGCGCAATGTGCTGTGCCGGGGCGGCGAGATCGATCTGGTGATGTGCGATCGTGACGGCACGCTGGTGTTCGTCGAGGTTCGCGCGCGTGCACAGCAGCATTACGGCGGCGCCGCAGCGAGCATCGGCTGGCAAAAGAAGCAGCGGATCGTGCGTGCCGCGCGGCATTATCTGGCGACCCGCAGCAGGCGTTCGCACGATGAGCCGGCGTGCCGGTTCGACGTGATTGCGTTCGAAGCGGGCCGGCTCGTGTGGCTGCGCGATGCGTTTCGTGCCGACGAAGTCTGATGCAGTGCGGGGAGAACGCGCGTGAGTGCGATAAACTTGCGCTCGCATGCAGGCCTCATGAACCACGCCGGCATATGGGAAGCCGTGATGAAGCCGCGTATTTCGCGATGAATTTTGCGCGCTCGCACTGTGTTGCCGGCATGGTCCATCAGCGCGGCACGGCTTCGCAATACGACTTCACAACACGGCCGCGCATTGCGGTCCATTCGCGGTAGAAAATAGAAACTCGATGTCAGTCGAACGTATTCAACAACACTTCCGCGACAGTGCGGCAGTCAAGCTCGAAGCCCTCGAAACCCTGTCGATGCCGATCGCCGCTGCGATCGACACGATGTTCGCTGCGCTTGCCAATGGCAGCCGCATTCTTGCGTGCGGCAACGGCGGCTCGGCGGCCGACGCGCAACATTTCGCCGCCGAGCTGATCGGCCGCTTCGAACGTGAGCGCCCGGGCTTGCCGGCGATCGCGCTGACCACCGACACGTCCGTGCTCACGGCCATCGCCAACGACTACGCATTCGAGCAGATTTTTTCGAAGCAGGTGTGGGCCCTCGGCCAGCCGGGCGATGTGCTGCTCGCCATCACCACGTCCGGCAATTCGGCCAATGTGCTGGCCGCGATCGAGGCCGCGCACGAGCGCGAAATGATCGTGGTCGCGTTGACCGGCAAGGGTGGCGGCCGTATGCAGGAAATGCTGAGCGATACCGATATCCATATTTGTGTGCCGTCCGATCGCACCGCGCGTATTCAGGAAGTGCATTTGCTGACCATCCATTGTCTGTGCGACGGCATCGATGCCATGTTGCTGGGCGAAGACTGAGATTGATTCCGAAGGAGAGCTAGTTGATGAGCGTATTCCGCGTCAAGAAGACACTGGTGAGAACCGTGCTGGTGGTCGGGTTCGCGGCGGGGCTGTCCGCGACGTTGCAGGGTTGCTTTCTCGCCGTTGCCGGCGCGGCGGGCGGCGGCGCGCTGGTGGCGACCGACCGGCGCACGCTCGGTGCGCAAACCGAGGATCGCGAGTTGCAGGTGAAGGCGCTGTCGCAGATCAGCCAGAACTTGCCCGACAACGCGCACGTCAACGTGTCGGTGTTCAACCGCCGCGTGCTGCTGACCGGCGAAGTGGCGGGCGACGTCTCGAAGCAACGTGCGGAGACCATCGTGCGCGGCTTGAACAACGTCAACACGATCGTCAACGAACTGGCAATCATGCCGGCCAGCTCGTTTTCGTCGCGTACCAACGATACGTATCTGGAAACGCGCGTGAAAACCGCGCTGATCGCCGAGAAGAACATTTCGGCGAACAACTTCAAGGTCGTGGCCGAGCGCGGTTCGGTGTATCTGATGGGGCTGGTCACGATGGACGAAGGCAATCGCGGCGCCGACGTCGCGAGCCGCGTGCCGGGTGTGACGCAGGTCGTGAAGGTATTCCAGTACATCCAGCCGCAGGAAGCGGCGGCGGCTGCTGCTGCGGCGGCGAGCGTGCCGGTTGCCGCTTCGCAGCCGGACGCGAACGCGCCGACCGTCGGTACGATTCCCGATTCATCGGTGAGCTCGCGTCCGCTCGATCAGCAGGCGCCGGCGCCGGTCAGCAATTCGAACGCCGTGCATCCGGGCAATCCGAAGGCGACGACGCCATGAAGCGGGGCGTCGCCTTCGCTGTCGCTATGTTGACGGTTAGTGCGCTGACCGGTGCTTTTGCCTCTTCAGCGCATGCGGCCGATGCACCGCGTGGCCAGATCGTTGCCAATTCGAATGCTTGCATGGGATGTCACGCTGTGGACCGCAAACTGGTCGGCCCGTCGTTCCAGCAGATCGCCACGAAGTACAAGGGCGATGCGCAAGCGCCGGCGAAATTGTCCCGCAAGGTGAAGGAGGGCGGCTCCGGCGTGTGGGGCATGATTCCGATGCCCGCGCATCAATCGATGAGCGATGCTGATATCCGCTCAGTCGTGGATTGGGTGCTGGCCGGCGCACCATTGAAGTGATGTTTTGCCGCCCTGTTCGCCTCAGGGTTTTGCCGCGGCGGGGGCTTGGCAAAACGCAAAATGCCTGTGCTAGAATTATTTGCACGTTGGGGGGGTAGCTCAGCTGGGAGAGCGTCGCGTTCGCAATGCGAAGGTCGGGAGTTCGATCCTCCTCCTCTCCACCAAGAAATTCCCTTTAGAACCGGCCACTTAGGCCGGTTTTCTCGTTTCCGGCGCCGTGTTTTTCACCCGATGCCGCAGTTGTCGTGCCGCCTGCTATGTTCAGCATTGCTTGTGACTCCTGCCAACGCGTCGCCCGTGAGACGGGCGACGCGCCATCGGACGGACGTCGATCAGAACTTATCCCACCCGCTTTCCGCATCTGCAGTCGCCGTGGCAAGCGCAGCAGCAGGCGCAACGGTCGCGGCCCGCATCACGCGCTTCGGGGCAACCGCAGCTGCAACCTCGCGCCGCGACGCCTCCCGCCGAGCAGGCACAGCCGCTGCCGCTGCCCCCGCATCCTTCACCTGAAAAAACGCCACAGCATCGCTCAACTGCTGCCCCTGGTCTTCCATCGAGCGCGACGCCGCTGCGGCCTCTTCCACCAAAGCCGCATTCTGTTGCGTCACGTTGTCCATCTGGGTGATCGCAAGATTGACCTGCTCGATGCCACGGCTTTGTTCGGTCGATGCCGCCGCGATTTCCGACATGATGTCGGTCACTCGTGCGACCGCCTGAGTCACTTCGGACATCGTCTTGCCCGCCTCGCCGGCAAGCGCGGACCCGTCGCGGATCTTGTCCACGGAAGTGGAGATCAGGTCCTTGATCTCCTTGGCCGCGCTCGACGAACGTTGAGCCAGGCTTCTGACTTCGCTGGCCACCACCGCGAAACCCCGGCCCTGTTCGCCCGCCCGCGCTGCTTCGACTGCCGCATTCAGCGCGAGGATGTTGGTCTGGAACGCAATCCCTTCGATGATGCCCGTGATGTCCGCGATCTTCGTCGAGCTGTCGCTGATGTCGTGCATCGTGTTCACCACCTGACCGACGACCTCGCTCCCCTTTTGCGCCACCGACGAGGCATTCGCAGCCAGCACGCTGCCTTGCTGCGCGTTGTCGGCGTTCTGCTTAACCGTGGAAGTGAGCTCCTCCATGCTGGAGGCGGTTTCCTGCAGCGACGCAGCCTGCTGTTCGGTACGCTGGCTCAGGTCCATATTGCCCGCCGCGATCTGGCGTGCCGCGCCGGCGATGCTGGTGCTGCTGTCGCGCACTCGCCCGACGGTCACCGTCAGCCGTTCGTTCATCTCGCGCAGGGCGCTCAGCAGGTTGCTGGTTTCGTCGCTGCCCTCGACCGTGATGCGCGTGCGCAGATCGCCTTCCGACACGGTGCGCGCGACTCCGATCGCAAAACGCAGCGGTCCGGTCACTGCGCGCGTGATCGCCACGCACGCGCCGACGGCCAGCCCCAGCGCAATGAGGCAGATTGCGATCAGCAGATTGCGCTGGTTTTCGTAATGCGCCGAGTACTCAACGACCAGTTGTTCCTGGCGTGCGCGCGTGTAGTCGGCATACGCGTTGGTCGCGCGAATCAGCGCAGCGAGTAGCGGCCGGCAATGTTCGTCCATTTCGACGATCGCTTCGTCCCGCTTGTTGGTGAGCGCGAGATTGACGATGTTGAGGGCAACCGGACCATAAGCCGCTTCGACCCGGTTGATCTCGGCGACGAGACTGCGTGCTTTCTCCGACGTGTCGGTCGCGTTGGCGATCATGTCGTTGAGCTTTTTCAGGTCGTTTTGCACGTCTTCGTGCGCGCGCGTCACGTCGGCTTTCTCTAATTCGAGGTCTTGGGGTTGGGTCACGAGCACAAGGTTGCGCGCCGCGATCGCGCGGCGGTCCACGGCGGTTCGAACGTGCGCCGCCATATCGGCGCGTGCATTGATGCCGTGGACGAAGTTGGAAAACCCGTCGGTTGAATCGCTGAGCGCCTTCAAGGAAAGACCAGAAACCGCGACGACAATCAGCGACAGCGTGCCGAAGCCGGCAATGAGTTTGGTCTTGATGGTGAGATTTTTGAACGTCATGATTTTTTTTCTCCAATAACGAAACGTTAAAGCGTTCGCAATGGACTCTCAGGTCCGGACATGGGAGCGTCTATCTGGCTGCCGATCACCGTGACAGCCCCGCGCGATTTACCCTTCATACCTTCCCTCGGACGCGCCCCGAAGGCGCGCCGAACGTCAGGCAATAAATCGGTATCCCATCTACTGGTTATCGGATCGAACTTTCAAGTATTTAACAAATCGCGGGTATTCCTCTATCAAGCTTGCACACGATGCGCGAAGAACGCATCATTTGCGGTTGATTTGAATATATTTGATCGTACGGTGAAAATACACGCCTTACATTTGCGTTTCATTTTTTCCGGCGAACGCTTGGGCAAATGCGCTGCTGGCAAGCATCAGGCGGCAAAATGGCTTGAACAAGCGAGTATCCGCAGGTATGATTGAGTAATCACTCATTTATTGTTTGTAGTCGAAGCAACCCGTATGGCTCGTCCGAAAAGCGAAGACAAACGCAACGCCATCCTTGCAGCCGCAGCAGAGGTCATTGCCGAGCAGGGTTTGGGCGCGCCCACCGCGCGCATCGCGAAAGTTGCGGGCGTGGCTGAAGGAACGCTGTTCACGTACTTCGACAACAAGGACGAATTGCTGAACCAGCTCTACCTGGACATCAAGGCGGAGCTGCGCGAAGTGATGATGACGACATACCCGAAGCACGCCAGCGTGCGCGAGCGCGCCCAGCACGTGTGGAACAAGTTTGTCGACTGGGGTGTGGCGCAACCGCAAAAACGCCGGGCGATGGCGCAACTGTCCGTGTCGGAGCGCTTGACCGACTGCACGCGCGCCACCGGCATGGAGTCCTTCGCGGACATCAACGTAATGATTCAGGCAAGCGTGACGAGCGGCGCCTTGCGTGATCATCCGCCGGCTTTCCTGTCGGCGATCATGGCGGCGCTGGCCGAAACCACCATGGATTTCATCGCTCGCGAACCGGCCAATGCCGACCGTTATCGCAAGGCCGGCTTTGAAGCGTTCTGGCACGCGATTGCCCAGAACTAAATTTTTTGTCCAATTAATGAGTGATTGCTTGCTCATTTAAATGCAAGGAGCGCATTATGTCGAAGGTCTGGTTGGTTACCGGAAGTGCCCGCGGGCTTGGGCGCGACATTGTCGAAACGGCGTTGCATGCCGGTGAGCGGGTGGTGGCCACGGCACGCGATCCGCGTCAGTTGGCGGATCTGCTGACACGCTACGGCGAGCAGGTTCGCACGGTTGCGCTGGATGTCACGGATCCGGTGGCGGCGCGCAATGCGGTGCAGGCCGCTGTCGACGCTTTCGGCCGTCTCGATGTGGTCGTCAACAACGCGGGTTTCGGTCACCTTGCGCCATTCGAGCAAACCACCGAAGACGATTTCCGTGCGCAGATCGACACCAACTTCTATGGTGTGGTTAACGTCACGCGCGCGGCGCTTCCGGTGCTGCGGAAACAGCGAGCCGGCCACGTGATCCAGATTTCGTCGGTGGGCGGCCGTGTCGGGATCGCGGGTTTGAGCGCGTATCAGGCCGCGAAGTGGGCGGTCGGCGGGTTCACCGAGGTGATCAGCCGGGAACTCGCGCCGTTCGGCGTCCACGTCACCGCGCTCGAGCCGGGCGGCATGAAAACGGACTGGGGGACTGAGGCGAGCGGCGCGCTGCCGACGTTGCTGCCGGACTATGTGCCATCGGTCGGCGCGGTGGTGGATATGCTGTCCCAGCATATCGGCCATGAAACCGGCGATCCCGCAAAGGTTGCGCAAGTGGTGCTGAAGCTCGCGTATCACGATTCATTGCCGGCGCATCTTTTGCTGGGCAGCGACGCGTTGCATTATGCCGGCGAGGGCGAGAAGGCGCGCGCTGCAGCCGCCGCAGCGTGGCAGGCGGTCAGTGTCGCCACCGACTTCTCCGCGCCAACGCCGCTGCCGGCCTTTCCGGGTGCATCGGCTAAGGCCTGAGCAGGCAGGCAACCGGCCAACCAGCCAGCCAGCCAGCCAACCAGCCAACCAGCCAACCAGCCAACCAGCCAACCAGCCAACCAGCCAACCAGCCAACCAGCCAACCAGCCAACCGGCCAACCGGCCAACCGGCCAACCAGCCAACCCTGCAACCAAGCAAGCTGATGACGAACGACATGGCAAATTGGACCACTGCGGACATCCCGCGTCAGACCGGCCGTCTGGCGGTCATCACGGACGCAACCGGCGGGCTGGGTTTCGAGACGGCGCTCGCGCTAGTTGGCGCGGTCGCCGCCCGCCTGTGGGACGTATCCGAAGGTTTGACCAACGTGCGCTGGCCGAGCGCAATCATGGAGCACGCATCATGAAGGTTCTGATATTCGGCGCGACCGGCATGGTCGGGCAGGGTGTGTTGCGCGAATGCCTGCGCGCGCCTGACGTCGAGGCGATCCAGACAATCGGCCGGACCCGCACCGGCCAGCTCGATCCGCGCCTGCACGAACTGATTCTGCCGGATCTGATGGACTACCGGGCGGCCGAAGCGTCGCTGACGGGTTTCGACGCGTGCTTTTTCTGTTTGGGCGTCTCATCGGCAGGCATGCAGGAGGCCGGGTATGCGCGCCTCACCTATGACCTGACGTTGGCCGCGGCGCAGACGCTTGCCCGTCTGAATCCGCAGATGACTTTCGTCTACGTATCCGGTGCCGGCACCGACAGCACCGAGCATGGCCGCAGCATGTGGGCGCGGGTCAAGGGCAGGACGGAGAATGCCCTGCAACGGCTGCCGTTCAGGGCCGTCTACCTGTTCCGTCCTGGCGTGATCGAGCCATTGAACGGCGCCGTTTCGAAAACTCGCTCGTACCGTTTGTTCTATGCGGTGGCGAGGCCGCTTCTGTCGACATTGCGCGCGCTCTTTCCCAACTACATTCTGAGTACGGAAGACATGGGCCAGGCGATGCTGGCGGCTGCGCGCCACGGTGCCCCCAAAGCGGTGCTCGAGGTCGCCGATATCCGCGCGCTTAGCCGCACCGCGTCCGAGCCGGCGCTCGATCTGCACACTGGCTGACGGTTTGCTCGACATCGGCTCAACACCGGCTGAGGGCCCGGATGGACGTGACGTCCGCGCGCTGCTCCGCTGGTTGCGGGCTGAAAATGCGCCCTGGCGTGCAGTGTAGGCGCGAAACATAACACCCGTGCTGTTTCTGAAGCAGGCCGTGGACGCTGCACCAGCGTCCGCGACCCACGACGCCCCATAGTCGAAAAATTTCGTTCGATCCGCCAAAAACCTGTCTTTTCCCTCGTTCGACGGGCCTCCACGTCTGGTAGGCTACCGTTTCACGGGAAGCGCCTTCCGGACGCGCCCAATTTCTCCACGCGCGTAGGTCAGCGCATGCTCGAACGAAACGCTCATGGTGACGCGCCGACCGAACATCGTGATTGCAATCAGCATCGTGCTGGCCAGCGCGATTCTTGCGATCGCGGTGTGGGTATTGGCGCAGATGCGCGATGACGCACTGCGGCGCGCACAGGATTCGGTCTTCAACGTCTCGCTGCTGGTCGAACGCGACGTGTCGCGCAATCTCGAGATCTATGACCTGTCGCTGCGGGCGGTGATCGACGGCCTGAAGCAGCCAGGCGTGTTGGACCTGCCGCCGAAAATCCGCCAGATGGTGCTGTTCGACGGCTCGGCCAGCGCCAAAGACATGGGTTCGATTCTCGTACTCGACCCGGCGGGCAACATCGTCTTCGATTCGCAATCCGTCCCGCCGCGCCGCATCAATCTCGCCGAGCGCGATTATTTCCAGGTTCAGCGCGATTCCCCCAATGTCGGCCTGTACGTGAGCCATCCGTTCATACCCAAGGTGAACGGCAAGGACGTAAGCATTGCATTGAGCCGTCGCATCTCGCGGCCGGACGGCAGCTTCGCCGGCGTGGTGGTCGGCACGATGCGCCTTACCTACTTCAAGCGTCTTTTCGCCGGTATGAATCTCGGCGCCGGTGGTTCGATGGCGCTGATGCTGAGCGACGGCACGATGCTGATGCGGCGCCCATACGATCCGAAAATCATCGGCCGGAGCCTGGTCGGCACCGCGAACTATTCACGCTTTCTCCTGCAGCCGAGCGGGGATTTCTTCGGCACGGCGGCGATCGACGGCGTCGAGCGCTGGTACGCGTTCCGCCATATCGACATGTATCCGCTGATTCTCGACGTCGCGCTGTCCACACGTGATATCTACGTGGAATGGCGGCATCGCGCGTGGATCATCGGCACGCTGATCGCGGCGCTCGACGTGGCGATCATTGCGCTCGCCATCCTGTTCTCGCAGCAACTGCGGCAGCGCCGCGCAGCCGAAGAAGAGTTGCGCGTGCTCGCGCGTACCGACGGGCTGACCGGCCTGAACAATCGCCGCACGTTCGAGGAACATGCCGAGGAGGAGTGGCACCGCGCACAACGCAACGGCTGGCCGTTGTCGATGCTGCTGATCGACGTCGACACGTTCAAGGGCTTCAACGACCTGTACGGCCATTCGGCCGGCGACGATGCGCTCATCGCCGTGGCGCGCTGCATCGGGCAGAGCGTGCGGCGCCCGGGCGATACCGCGGCGCGCTATGGCGGCGAAGAGTTCGCCGTGCTGCTGCCGGACACCGACGAAGCCGGGGCGGCGGCCATCGCCGAGACGATTCGCGCCGCGGTTCAGGCGCTTGAACTTCGGCATGTCGCGAGTTCGCACCATGTGCTGACGATCAGCATCGGCATTGCGTGCACCAGAAGCCAGGTATTCGCGACGAGCCGTGCGCTTGTCAACGCAGCGGACGAGGCGCTCTACGAGGCCAAGGACGCCGGCCGCAACCGTGTGCTCTGCTATCCGGTGGCGGCGCGGGCGGACCGGCGGAGCGCCGTAGTGTCGCCGGCGCGATGAGGCTGGACGATTTCGCTGGTGCGCAGGTCCACGGAACGCGTCGCGGCGTGGCCGGAGGATGTGCGCAACCACACGCTGCACCTTGCCCAGGGTGCGTTCGTCATGCATCCGTGAATTCAACCGCGCATTGCACGCGATGGACGCACCCGTGAGTGCGCCAGCCGACGAAACATAGGGACAAAAAAAACCGCTCACGCCGGGGAGCGTGAGCGGAAAGTCGGAGAGTTACAACAACATCGTGTGCGCTCATGGGGGTGAACGCAACAAACAAAGTCTAAAGACCTCGCTTGTCCCTATATATCAGACAAATCCCAATCGCTGCGTCGACGGGCAAAGCACGTTGACGCAGCGATCCGGCACCGTACGCCAGGCATTCCTTACATCATCCTGTCCCGGTTATGCCCACCATTTATCGCATCAAGTCTCTGTTACGTCCGCCGTAAAAGAGGGGGCAGCGTCGCCACGCACCTGAAAAATGACGAAGTGTTTCGCCATGGCGCAGCGGCGCGAGCGTCCCCTCAGGACTTACGAAGGATGGTGAGATGAAGTGGTTCGACCGTATGACCGTATTCAGGAAACTGTTGTTGGCGTTTGCCGTCGTGATCGGGTTCTGCGTCGTGATCGGCGCAACTTCGCTGAAGACGTTGTCGTCGATGCATGCCATTACCGACGCCATCTGCGACCAGCACATGAACGGCCTCTACTGGATGGAAGAGGCGAATCGCCACAAGATCGACTCCGATCTTGCCGCCGCAAATCTCGGCTACGCCGTCGACGACGCCGGCCGTCAAAAGTTGAAGGACAGCATCGTCGCATCGCTCAAGGAGATGCACGGCGCCTACGACCAGTATCGCGCGACCATCGCTACGGCCAAGGGTCAGGAGATGTTCGACGAAGTGCTGCGCAAGTCGGCCGTGTGGGAGGGCATCGTGCATCAGCAGATCGGTCTCGAACCGATTCCGGTCGGCGTCGACAACAATGAACTCGTGCGCCGCGCGATTGCGTCGAGCGAGGCGCTGCGCGACGGCATCACGGCGCTGATCGACTATCGCCGGCAGCAAGCCAACGAGGCCCAGCGGGAGGCAAGCGCCGACTATCGGCACATGCGCGTCGTGATGCTCGCGCTGGTGTTGGGTGCGATTGTGGCGGGCACGTTGCTCGCGACGGTGATTGCGCGACGACTTGCCCGTCAGCTCGGTGGCGAACCCGGTTACGCGATGCACATCGCCAACCGCATCGCCGATGGCGACCTGAGCGTGCGTGTCGACACCCGTGCGGGCGACACCGACAGCATGTTGTTCGCGCTGCGCAACATGCGCGAGCGGCTGGCCGGCATCGTCTCGGGCATCAGCGAATCGAGTGAGTCGATCCTGATGGCCTCCGGTGAGATCGCGCAAGGCAACACCGATCTGTCGCAACGTACCGAAGAGCAGGCTGCCGCGTTGCAGGAAACCGCGTCGAGCATGCAGGAATTGACGTCGACGGTGAAGATGAATGCCGGGAACGCGCAGCAGGCGGGCAGTGTCGCGCATGGCGCGTCGGAAGTGGCGGCGCGCGGCAGCAGCCTGGTCGACTATGTGGTCGAAACGATGCGCGAGTTGGCGGCCGGTTCGAAGCGCATGACCGACATCATCGCGGTAATCGAAGGGATCGCGTTCCAGACCAACATTCTCGCGCTGAACGCAGCCGTGGAAGCGGCGCGGGCCGGTGAACAGGGGCGCGGCTTTGCGGTGGTGGCGGGCGAAGTGCGTTCGCTCGCGCAGCGCAGTGCGGTGTCGGCCAAGGAGATCAAGGAGCTGATCGAGAGCTCGACGGCGCGCGTGGGCAGCGGCGCCGAACTGGCCGAGCGGGCCGGTCAGACGATGGCGGAAGTCATGCATGCGGTGAAACGCGTGACCGACATCATGGGTGAGATTTCGTCGGCGTCGCAGGAGCAGAGCAGCGGCATCGAGGAAGTGAACCGCGCGGTCGCGCAAATGGACGACGTGACCCAGCAGAACGCTGCGCTGGTCGAGCAGGCGGCGGCCGCGGCGGCGTCGATGGCGGACCAGGCAAGGCAGCTGCAAGCGGCGGTGACGGTGTTCTCGCTCGAGGCGCGCCGCGGCTGATCGGGGTGGTGACCCTGCGGGCGTGGTATTCATGTCATGCGCAGCCCATGTCACCCCGTACATGCCAGGCTCGGGCGTCGTGTTCGTCATACGCTTCAGCGCGGTTTGGGATGTGCGCTTTGCTGCCCGTTTCTGCCGCCCTTGCCAGGCCTGGTGGCTCTCCGTACACTCGCGCGTAATTCCCAGACGGCGCCGTTTCGCTGCGCCGTCCACTAAAACGCCGACAGAGGAGAACCCCCGCCATGGCCGATTCCTATTTCCCACGCTGGCGCGCCCAGCCGAGCGCTGCCGAGGGCCGCATTGTCGGCACCGACGAGCGTCTCGCGTGGCCGCAGATGTTTGCAATGGGTATTCAGCACGTTGTCGCGATGTTCGGTTCCACCGTGCTTGCGCCCTTGCTGATGGGCTTCGATCCGAACCTGTGCATCTTCATGTCGGGGATCGGCACCCTGCTGTTCTTCGTACTCGTGGGCGGGCGCGTACCGAGCTATCTCGGTTCGAGCTTCGCGTTCATCGGTCTGGTGATCGCGGTGACGGGATATGGCGGCCACGGTCAGAACATGAACATTCCCGTGGCGCTAGGCGGGATCATCGCGTGCGGGGTCGTGTACGCGATCATTGGCCTGATCGTGTCGGCGGTCGGTACGAAGTGGATTGAAACGCTGATGCCGCCGGTCGTGACCGGGGCGATCGTCTGCGTGATCGGGCTGAATCTCGCGCCGATCGCGGTGCATGGCGTGAGCGGCAGCAACTTCGATTCGTGGATGGCGCTGGTGACGGTGCTGTGCGTCGGCGCGGTCGCGGTGTTCGCGCACGGCATGCTGCAGCGCTTGCTGATTCTGGTTGGTCTGCTAATGGCGTACGTGATCTACGCGATCGTCACGAATGGTCTCGGCATGGGCAAGCCGATTGACTTCGCGATTGTCGCGAACGCTGCGTGGTTTGGCATGCCGCACTTCACGGCGCCTGTTTTCAACATGCAGGCCATGACCTTGCTTGCACCGATCGCCGTGATTCTGGTTGCTGAAAACCTCGGGCATATCAAGGCGGTCAGCGCGATGACCGGTCAGAACCTGGACCGCTACGTCGGCCGTGCGTTTCTCGGCGATGGACTCGCGACGATCGTGTCCGGCTTCGCCGGCGGCACCGGGGTGACGACGTATGCCGAGAACATCGGCGTGATGGCCGTGACCAAAATCTATTCGACCCTGGTGTTTGTGATTGCCGCGGCGATTGCGCTGGTTCTGGGTTTTTCGCCCAAGTTCGGCGCAGTGATTCAGACCATTCCGGGGCCGGTGCTCGGCGGCGTGTCGATTGTCGTGTTCGGCCTGATTGCCGTGACCGGGGCGCGCATCTGGGTCGTGAATAAGGTCGATTTCTCCGACAACCGGAATCTGATCGTGGCGGCGGTGACGCTCGTGCTGGGCGCCGGGGATTTTTCGTTGAAGCTCGGTGGGTTCGGACTCGGTGGGATCGGTACCGCTACCTTCGGTGCGATCATTTTGTACGCGCTCCTGAGAAGGAAGCCGGCGCAGGGACCGGTGGCCTGATTGACCGGGGCGATGGTCCTTTCTCTTGTGACTTGCGATCGAGCGATCGAGCGATCGAGAGAAGGACCATCGCCGCGTCGCGACGATGACCGTTAGCGCTACCCGCCGCTATCGCTTCCGCGCGGTCAGCGCCGTCTCCGATAGATCCACCTCGCGCATGAGCTTGTTCAAAGTCTCGTCGTTGATTGCCTGACTATTGCGTAGCGCAAGCAGTACCTTCCGCTCGGCTCGCATCGCCGCCAACTTCATCCTGAACTCCAACGCATCGGCACGGCGTGCGAGTTCACGTGGCGCCTGGTCTGCTTCGAGCGTGGCGAGCCGTCGTCGATAAATGTCCATGACTCGCGCGGTGACATCCGCCGCGTATGCCGATGCCGATTCATCCAGATCCGCGCAGTCGATATCGTGCACCTCGTCGACCGCACGAATCGCGGCTTGCGCCGCTATCGTGCGCGCCATCGCTTCCTCCGCGGCGTGTGGATCCTTACCCCGCCGCCAGCCCCGCAACAACAGCGGCAACGTCACGACTGCCACCAGCAGCGAGAGCAGAATCACGCCCGAGGCAATGAAAATAGCCAGGTCCCGTCCCGGCAACGGCATACCGCCCGGCAACACTTCGGGCAACGACAACACACCCGCCAGCGTCACCGCGCCACGCACGCCGGCCACCGTCATCACCGTGGCCGTGCGCAATCCGGGCACAGCGTTCGCCACGCCGTGCTTCGCCGCGCCGCGGCTCGCGAACCAGCGCAGCAGCCATACCCACACGAAGCGCAACGCGTAGAGCGCCGCCGCGACTGTGGCGATGTAGCCGATCAGCCGCCACACTTCCGCATCGCTGGTCTCGTGCGCGTCGAGCAGTGCGCGGCCAAGAATGTGCGGAAACTGCAGCCCCAGCAGAATGAACACCATGCCGTTGAAGACGAATTCGATCATCGTCCACGTGCTGTTCGCACGCACGCGCGACGACACCGGCCCGACGTTCGCGATGTTCGTGTAGTTCATCATCATGCCGGCCGCGACCGCGGCCAGAATGCCCGACAACTCGAAGCGCTCGGCGGTCAGATACGCGGCGAACGGAATCAGCAGCGTCATCACCACGCCGGGCGCAGGATCGTCTTCTTCGTCAAGGCTCAGAAAGCGCGCCGCCATAAAGCTGAACGCCCAGCTCACCGCTGCGCCCGTTGCGAGACCGCCGGCCGCAATGATCACGAAGCTGATCGACGCGTCGCGCAGCGAGAACACCCCCGTCAGCGCTGCGGCAATCGCGAACTTCAACGCGACAAGGCCCGACGCGTCGTTCATCAAGGCCTCGCCTTCGAGGATATGCATCAGCCGCCCGGGAATCTTGCCCTTGCCTGCGATGCCGGTCAGCGCCACCGCATCGGTCGGCGACAGCACTGCGGCAAGCGCGAACGCAACCGGCAGCGGGATCGACGGCACCAACGCGTGGATGAAGTAGCCGACCGCCAGCACCGTCATGAAAACCAGACCAAGCGCGAGCATCAGGATGGAGCGGCGCGCCATGAACAATTCGCGCTTCGGGATCCGCCATCCGTCCGCGAACAGCAGCGGCGGAATGAACAGCATCATGAAAATTTCCGGATCGAAGCTGACGTGCAGCCCGAGCCTCGGCCATGCGAGCAATGAGCCGATCGCGATCTGGACCAGCGGCAGCGGCAAGGCGACCGGCAGCATCCGGATAACGACGCCGGAAGCGGCGACGGCGAGCAAAAGAATCAGTACGGTAAAGACAATATCCATCGATCTATTTCTGGAAATATAACGGTGCTTCCTCAGCGAAACGTCGATGACGCCGACGCCTGACAGCCATAAGGCGTGCCTGAGGCACAAGGAAGCAGTTTAGCCCGACGCCGCATCTCGCCAAGGCCGACTCGGCAGGGCGCCGCGAGCGTAGCGGGTCAGCATCCAGAAAGGGCGATGCACCTAAACGGTGCGCGTCACGCCCACGTGCGGCGCATCGGCTCGTTCGCCGGTGCAATCTTTCATGCAAATTTCATTCGAATGTGCGCCAGCGTGCGCATGGAGCTTGCTTAAGGAATATCGATGACGCACATTTTGAGAAACGGTGCCGAGGTTGTTCGCTTCCGCGTCCGGACCGGCCCGACTCTCGCGTGAGAGGATTGCATGACGATTGCGCAACAAGAAAGGACGGCCACCGCGCCGCATGGCTTCGATGTCGAGGTGACGTCGGGGCTCGAACGTTTTTCGGTGCAGCATGGCGAGCTGACGCTGACCAGCGTATTTCAACCGATTTTCAGCCTGTCGCATATGCGGGCAGTGGGCTACGAAGGGCTGCTGCGCGCGCACGATGCGCTGGACCGGCCTGTGTCGCCGCTCGACGTATTCGGCGAGGCGGCGCGTCTGGGCGACGTGCTGCAAGTCGACCGGCTCGCCCAGACCCTGCATCTGGAGAACTTCAAGGTGCTCGGCGCCGAGCGCGAATGGTTGTTCCTGAACGTGCATCCCGGCGCGCTCACCGATCCGTATCTCGCCGCCGCCTTGCTCGCCAACCTCAAGCGACTCGATCTGCCGCCGCGGCGGATCGTGCTCGAGGTGCTCGAGCAGCGCGCGGAAGATCTCGAACGTCTCGCCGATGCGGTGCGCCAATTCCGCGAGCGGGGTTTCCTCATCGCACTCGACGACTTCGGTGCCGGCCATTCCAACGTTGAACGGATCTGGCAGTTGAATCCCGACATCGTGAAGCTCGACCGCATCATGTTGTCGCACGCCGCGCATCGCGCCGATATGGCGACGATTCTGCCGGGGCTGGTGGCGCTGCTGCACGAGGCGGGCAAGCTGGTCCTGATCGAAGGCGTCGAAACGGAGCATGAAGCGCAGATGGCGCTCGCCTGCGACGCGGACTTCGTGCAGGGATTCTTCTTCGGCCGGCCGAGTCCAGGCGCGGCCGACGCAGCGCACGCCGCGACTTGCATCAGCGAAGTCACCGACCGCTATCGCGATCAGGCCGAAGCACGCGAGCGCCGCAATGCGAGCCGTCTCACACCGTACCTGCGAGCGTTCGAACGTGCGGCGGAACGGCTCGCCGCCGGCGAGCCGCTCGAGGAAGTGTGCTGGAACTTCCTCGCGCTCGACCATGCCGCACGCTGTTTTCTGCTCGATGCCAAGGGCAAGCAGGCGGGCCGCAACGTTGTGCTGCGCGCCGATCGCGCGGCGCATGAAACGCGGTTTTTGCCGCTTGCCGATGCGCAAGGCGCGAACTGGCTGCGTCGTCCGTATTTCCGCGCGGCGATCAACGCGCCGGAACGTGTGCATGTGACACGTCCGTATCTGTCGATCAACGAAGCGTTGCCGTGCGTGACACTCTCGGTGGCAACGCGTGTCGGCGAGCAGACGTGCGTGCTGTGCGGCGATATCGATTGGATCGAGGAATAGCGGATTCGATGGTTTGGTTGGGAGGGGCCGGCGGTTCTGGCGGTTCGATTGGAAAAGGGCGCGGCGGTTCTGGCGGTGCGGATTGGGAGAGCGGTGGCGGTTCTGAGATCATGTCGTCTTTAACCATACTCAGCCGCGCTTATGTCCGTCTTACTCGAAGTCATCGCCACGACCGTTGCCGACGCCCGGCTTGCCGCGCAGGCGGGTGCGAACCGCCTCGAACTCGTCACCGCGATGGGCGAGGGCGGGTTGACGCCGAGCCTTGGCTTGATCGAAGCAGTGGTTGCGGCGATGGAAAATCCCTCCGCGGGTTTGCCGGCGACCGCCATACCGGCAACCAACGTCCCCGCAGCCGGCGTATCGGCAGTCGGGGTCCGGGCGGCCGGCGTCCCGGCGGCCAGCGTCCCGGTCAACGTCATCGTCCGGCCGCATAGCCGCTCCTTTGTGTACGACGCCGACGACTACGCCGTGATGCTGCGCGACGTGCGAGCAGTCAAGGCGGCCGGTGCGAACGGCGTGGTGATCGGCATGCTGACGGCCGACGGTGAGATCGATCGCGAAGGCCTTGCGCGTGCGATCGATGCAGCGGATGGTCTGGCGATCACCTTCCATCGCGCGTTCGACGAAACGCGTGATTTGCAAGAAGCGCTCGACGTGCTGCTCGGCTTCGATGCCGTGACGAATGTGCTGACTTCGGGCGGAAAACCTTCGGTACTGCAGGCGGAGTCGATCGTGCGTGACCTGGTGCGGCAAGCATCCGGCTCACATTGCACGGTGCTGGCGGGCGCGGGTTTGACCATCGACGCAGTGGCCGGCTTCGTGAGCAAGACGCAAGTTCAAGCGGTTCACTTCGGTTCGGGTGTGCGCGTTGGCGGCAACGGCCTCGCACCGGTCGATGCGGCAAAAGTCGCGCAGGTGCGAGCGCTACTGGACGCAAAGCGTAGCTGATTGATCAGGAAGACAATCAGCGCTATTGGACGCCGTGCGTAGCAAAATGGTCCGGCGAAAAATCAACGCTACCAGAGCAGAGGCCACGCGTAACAAATCCATCAGGCAAAAAAATGCCGCTTCGCGTTGAGCTTCGAAGCGGCATTTCTCATACGCTTGTGGAAGAATTACTTCGCGACGACCACCGGAATTCCGCGCAACTGCCCGGCGCCCTTGACCTCTGCCAGTGACTTCGTCACCGATGCGCTCGTCGCCGCTTCGATCTGCAAGCGCGCAGCCAGATCGCGCTCGCCGCGCTTCACGCCCGCCAGATTCGCCAGCTTTACGTGACCGTAACCGCGTACACGCGCATGCAGATCGGCCAGCTTCGCGACGTCTTCCAGATTGTTCGCGTTGAGCTTCGCGAACGCGCGCTGCAACGTGGTTTCGTAGTCGTCGGCGAGTTCGCGCTCCATCTTGCGTTCGAGTGTGCGGCCGAACGGATCGAGCATCGTGCCGCGCAGACTGCTGAACTTCGCCATCACGCCGAGCACCGGCCACATCCATTGGCCGAAGGTCCTCTTGGTCGGATTGACGCCCGGTTGCGGGCGCGTAAGCGTCGGCGGCGCGAGGTTGAACTTGATGCCGAAGTCCTTGCCTGCGATACCTTCGAATTGTGCTTCCAGTGCTTCGCGGAAGGCCGCATCCGTATGCAGGCGCGCCACTTCGTATTCGTCTTTCACCGCGAGCAGGCGATAGAACGTCGTCGCCACGGCACGTGTGATGCGTTCACTCTTTGCGTCGACCGCGGTTTCCGCACGACGCGCCGCGTCGACCAGCGCGCGATAGCGCTTCACATAGCTCGCGCCACCGTAGGTTTGCAGACGGCTCTCGCGATGCGCGATCAGGTCATGGAGCGTATCGACGCGAACCGCCTGCTTCGCCAGATGCCGCGCCTGCCACAGCGATTCGAGCGCTGCCGGATCTTCAGCGGCCACACGTCCAATCGAAAACGCCAGTTGATTCATCTGCACGGCGACGTTGTTCAACTCGATCGCACGCATCATCGCGGCGAACGACACCGGCACCAGACCGAGTTGCCAGGCATAGCCGAGCATCAGAATGTTCGCGCCGATGGTGTCGCCGAGAAAGCGCGTGGCGAGCGCCTGGGCGTCGCACGTCGACATGCGGTCGTCGCCTGCCGCGTGGCGCATCTTGTCGATCAGCGCGTCGGCATGCAGCGTCGCATCCGGATTCTGCACGAAGGTCGCGTTCGGAATCGCATGCGTGTTGACGACGATGCGCGTGCGGCCATGACGCACTGTTTGCAGGGCATCGGCGCTCGCGCCCACCACCATGTCGCAGGCGAGCAGCACGTCGGCCTGTTGCGTGTCGATACGCACCTGATTGAGCCACTCGTCGCGCGCCGCGAAGCGCACGAACGACAGCACGGAGCCGCCTTTTTGCGCGAAGCCCATGAAGTCGAGCACCGACGCACTCTTGCCCTCCAGATGTGCGGCCATGCTGATCAACGCGCCGACCGTGACGACACCCGTGCCGCCAACGCCCGTCACCAGAATGTCGTACGGCGCGGCATCGAGATGCGTTGCGGGAACGGGCAAGGCGTCGACGCGTGCGGCGAGCGCGGCCGGATCGAACGCGGCGCCCGCGGCTTTCTTCAGCTTGCCGCCTTCCACGGTGACGAAGCTCGGGCAGAAACCGTTCACGCAGGAGTAGTCTTTATTGCACGACGATTGATCGATGCGGCGCTTACGCCCCAACGCAGTCTCAACCGGTTCGACCGATAAACAATTCGATTGCACGCCGCAATCGCCGCAGCCTTCGCACACTTCCTCGTTGATGAAGAGACGCTTGTCCGGATCGGGGAATTCGCCTTTCTTCCGGCGGCGCCGTTTTTCAGCCGCACAGGTCTGGTCGTAGATCAGCACCGTCACGCCGTCGGTATCGCGCAATTCGCGCTGCACGGTGTCCATTTCGCTGCGATGGTGGAACGTCGTGCCCTTCGGAAAGAGGTCGTGGTGGCCGTCGTATTTCTCCGGCTCGTCGCTGACCACGACGAAACGCGACACGCCTTCGGCTTCCACCTGACGCGCGATTTGCGGCACCGAGATGCTGCCGTCGACCGGTTGGCCGCCTGTCATCGCGACCGCATCGTTATACAGAATCTTGTACGTGATGGTGGCATTCGCGGCCACGGCCTGACGGATCGCGAGAATGCCCGAGTGAAAGTAGGTGCCGTCGCCGAGATTCTGGAACACGTGGCGCGTTTTCGTGAACATTGAATGCGAGGCCCAATCGACGCCTTCGCCGCCCATCTGAATCAGACCGGTCGTGTCGCGCTCCATCCATGACGCCATGAAGTGGCACCCAATCCCCGCATGCGCGATGGAACCCTCAGGCACTTTGGTCGACGTGTTGTGCGGGCAGCCCGAGCAGAAATACGGCGTACGTTTCACGCTATCCGCGGCGTTCGAGAGAATTTGCGGCGCCACCAGATCGACCACGCGCTCGCGGCGATCCAGCGCCGGCTTATGCTTTGCGAGCCAGTTGGCGAACACCGGCAGAATGCGCGAGGGCCGCAATTCACCCAGCGACGACAGCAGCAGCGTGCCGTCTTCGGCGTTCTTGCCGACCACGATCGGCCGCGCGCCTTGCGTACGGTTGTACAGATAGTCTTTGATCTGCTGCTCGATGACCGGGCCTTTTTCCTCGATCACCAGCACTTCGGAGAGGCCGGAAACGAACGCGTCGATACGCGTCATTTCCAGCGGGAACGACAAGCCGACCTTGTAGATCCGCACGCCGGCCGCTTCCAGATCGGCGACCGTCAGATCGAGCCGGCGCAGGGTTTCCATCAAGTCCAGATGCGCCTTGCCGCACGTAACGATCCCCACATTCGCATGCGGACTCGGCGCAATCCATTTGTCGATGCTGTTGGTGCGCGCGAAATGACGAACCGCGTCGAGCTTCGCGTGCATCCGCGATTCGATCGTCAGGCTGGGCAAATCGGGCCAGCGGTTATGCAGGCCGCCCGCCGGTGCTTCGAAATCCTGCGGAATCGTCCATTCGGTTTGCAGCTGATCGAGGTCGACCGTCGAGCCGGATTCGACCGTTTCCGAAATCGCCTTGTAGCCGACCCACGCACCCGAGAAACGCGACAGCGCCCAGCCATACAGGCCGAATTCGAGCATGTCGGCGATGTTCGACGGATTCACCACCGGCATGTGCCAGGCCATCAACGCGAAGTCGCTCTGATGCGGCATCGACGACGACACGCAGCCGTGATCGTCGCCCGCCACTACGAGCACGCCGCCGTGCGGCGACGAGCCGTACGCGTTGCCGTGCTTCAGCGCGTCGCCCGCGCGATCCACGCCGGGGCCTTTGCCGTACCACATCGCGAATACCCCTTCGACGGTGCGCTCCGGGTCCGATTCCACCCGTTGCGTACCGAGCACCGCCGTGCCGCCGAGTTCTTCGTTGATCGCGGGCAAAAAGCGAATATCACTCGCCGTGAGCAGTTTCTTCGCTTTCCACAACTGCTGGTCGACCATGCCGAGCGGCGAGCCGCGATAGCCGCTGATGAAGCCGGCGGTGTTCAGGCCGTGTGCACGGTCGGCGGCGCGCTGCATTAGCGCAAGGCGCACCAGCGCCTGCGTGCCGGTCAGGAAGATCCGGCCGCGCGTGGCGGTGAGATTGTCGGACAGCTTGTAGTCGGCGAGAGCGGGCGTGCCGTCGATGGGCAGGCGAGCGGTCATGGGGGAGTCTCCAATGTCGATCGGAGTTGGCGCTTTAGCGCTTACTCCGATCCCATGCAATTAATTGCGGTTTTGCATCCGCGTGCCGTGGGGTGGGGACCACAAAAGGCGACGCGGCGAAAGAGACTCTATTTTTTAGCGCCAGTTGGAGTGAATTATTTCTACTTGGCGCGGCGTTCGACGAAACCGCGCGACGGGTCACGCGTTTTAATGAAGTTTTGAGATGGATCTGCCGCGCGGCGGGCCGGTTCGGGTATGCCCTGGTGCGTGGCGCGAGGGTGAAATCGGCCTGCGCGCTCTACGGCGTGGGCGTTTTCGCCATGGGCGCGGCGGCCGGCGCCGAGTCGAGCGGAACGACCTCGTTGAAATGCGAGTAGTCGATGTGACTCACGCCGCCCTCTTCGCGCATGATGTCGACGAAACGGTGTTGCCAGCGGATCTGCTCGCAACGCCACATATGGCGCGCCTGCATGGTCTGCGAGGTCGATTCGTCGACCCCTTCGAGCGTGAGCCACAGCGACGCATCACTGCCCTTGAGCGTTTCGGCGGTCTCGCCAAATAGCGGACTGCTTTCGTCGATGACGTGCATCATGACCCAGCCCAGTTTGAACACGGGATGCTGGTCGCGCACCAGCGTCAAGTCGTAGAGCTTGCGCAGCGTATAGCCTTCGGTGGAGGTTTCCAGCCGCATGAGGCGAAGTTTCGCCTGCGCTTCGGCGATCACGTTTTGACGCGCGTTGGCGGCGCGCACCATCAGCGTCATGCGGCCCTCGTACGGCCATACGACCGCGTTGCGGGCAAACATGATCTTGGCGTGCGGGCGTGAAAAGCGCGCGAAGATCAGCCCCGTCGCCAACGCGATACTGGACATGCCGACGAAGATTTCCAGTGTCGCGATCCAGTGCGCGTAGACGGTTTGCGGATGCATATCGCCGTAGCCGACCGTCGCGAGCGTTTCGACGCTGAAGAAAAACGCACCGCCGAAACCCGCTGGAAACTGATTGGCGATCGGCGCCCGGCCGAGCATGTAGAGCGTCGCAAACAGGGTATTGAGCAGCAGGAACAAAATCCCAAGCGAGACAAAGAACGTCGGCCAGCGGACGACCAGTGCGCGGTGATAGAGATCCTGCCAGAGTGGCGTCGGCATGCCGTGCGCGATGACCACGCGATCGTCCAGGCGCAATTCCCGGCTGCCGCGCGCGCGACGTCTCTGCGCCAGCGCTTCGTCGTCGGCGATACTGGAAAAGCGGTCTGATGGTTCAGTAGCCATCGCGTGCTCGTGGGGATGAAAACGCGCAAAGCGTAGCACGACGGTTAGCGTGCGGAAGGTGATTTCCAGCGCGCGGCAGGGGCGTTGAAAGCGGCGCGGCTAAAGCGTGCTGCAGGGATGCAGACGTGACGCTTCCAAGGCGCGGCCTGGGGCGCTTCGGACGGGCGCGCAGAGACTGCCGAGACGCCACTCGCCCGACGATGCGCACACCTCCATCAATGTGCTTGCTGTGGGTCTACGGAAAGGCCCGTGGCTTCGGAATGCCGGCGCCGTGTTCGATGTCGTCGACCGCCTGCTGGTGCGCGGCGGCGACGGCCTCCGCTTCGTCCGCATAGCCGTTGTCGCCGCCGACCGTGGTCCACGACTTGACGGCTTTCTCGCGATGCCGGATCTCGTATTCCGCATCCCAGCGCGCGCCGTTGAGTTCGAGAGGGCGGACGTGAATCGAGTACACGCCGTAGAGGAAGAGCTGTTCCGCCATGATCGCCTCCAGCCGGTTGATTCAGGAGCGGCGCGGCGTCATGGGCGCGGCGCCGGATTGCCTAGAGTTCGATTTCGCCGAGGATGCGGTGGGCGAGGGCCTTGGCTTCCTCGAGGGCTTCCTCGGGCGTGGACGAGGTGGTTTCGACTTCGTAGACCGTGGTCTCCTGGTCGGCAGATGCTTCGCCTTCGTCGCGGGAAAGGGTGACCACACCCTGCCACGTGTCGCTTTGTACTTCTCTTATCGACGCGGTGGCCGTGTAGATGCCTTTGGTGTAGGTGATGTCATCCATGGCGACGCTCCTTCTTCCAAAGGGGTGGGTTTTTTCATCCTAGCACGACGATCGAGGTTCGGCTTTTCGCTTGCGCGGCGCCCAATGTTGGCAACCGATGTCTCCACCGATGTCTGCAACGATACGCGCCGCACAAGGCAAAAAAACTACAGCAACGCCACAACTTCATCCAGGGACGGCGCATGCGCGCCGGCGTGGCGGCAAGCCGCGGCGCCGGCGGCCAGAGAAAAGGCCAGGTGCTCAGGCCACGCGCGCTGCGGTGCGGTCATCAAGCTGAAAAGCAGACCGCCGATCGACGCATCCCCCGCTCCAACCGTATCGACCACTTCAACCCGCGGCGGCCGAGCCTCCACCACCATGGCGCCGTCGATCAGCATCGAGGTCTCGGGCCCACGCGTGACCAGCACGGTGGCCGACGGATTCATCGCCCGCAGCCGGGCAAGTGCGCCGGCTTCGTCATCCGTCTTGAACAGCATGCGCAAATCTTCGTCCGACACCTTGATCAGGTCGGCCAGCGCGGCCATCTTGCGCAACGTAGGCTCGTAGCCATGCTCCATCAGGTTCCGGTAATTCGGATCGAAACTGATCTTCACCCCGCGCGCGCGCAACTCGGCGGCCAACGCGGCAAGCGTGTCGCCAAGCGGCTGACGGACCAGGCTGATGCAGCCGAAATGCGCCCATTTCACTTGTCCGATCCAGCCAGCCGGCAGGCGCGCCGGGTCGAACGCCAGATCGGCGCCGTTCTCACCCATGAAAAAGTACGCGGGTGGATGGGTTTGATGAACGATCGCCAGCAGAGGCGGGCGCTCCACGCGCTGCATGAAGCGCATGTCGAGCCCCGCGGCGACGCTCGCGTTCCATAGCTCGTCGGAGAAGTTATCGACGCCCAGCGACCCGGCGCACGCCGTCGGCAAACCGAGCCGCGCCACGCAGCGCGCGACGTTCCAGCCGGCGCCGCCAGGACGCGAAAGCCATTGCGAGGCGCCGGTCCGTACGAGATCGGTGAGGATGTCGCCGGCCGAGACAAAGAAGGGGAATTCGGTGTTCGCGCTCAAGTTGGTCATTTTGCTTACTCCGCGGATTCGGACGCAGCGGCCGCGCCGTCGGGCAGCGCGTGTGCCAGCACCTCGTAGCACGCGCCCATCGTGTGATAGTCGGTCTTGCCGGCGGGACTCTTTTCGTCGCTGTACTTACGGTTGTCGCACGTGAGGATGCGGTACCACGCGCCATGCTTGTGATCGACGAAATGCGCCCAGCTGTAGCGCCAGATCTCGTCGTACCAGTCCCAGAAACGCTCGTTGCCGGTGCGCTTGCCGAGCAGCGCCGCGGTCGCGAACGTCTCCGCCTGGACCCAGAAATACTTGTCGTGGTCGCACACGGTGCCGTCCGGACCGAAGCCGTAATAGAGGCCGCCGTGATCTTCGTCCCACGCGTGCGTCATCGCGGCGTCGAATAGCTCGATGGCGCGCGGCAGCAGCCACGGCAACGGACGATAGCGCTCGAGAATCAGCAGTAGTTTGGCCCACTCGGTCTGATGCCCGGGCTGGAAGCCCCACGGACGGAAGATGTTCGAGCTGTCTTCCTCGTTGTAATGCCAGTCGACCGACCAGTCGGCGTGAAAGTGCTCCCACACGAGGCCCTGCGAGAGCTTCGCCTGGCGCAGCGTGATGTTCGACGCCACCCGTTCCGCGCGATCGAGATAGACCAGGTGCCCGGTTGCCTCGTGCGCGCTCAGGAGCGCCTCGGTGGTGTGCATGTTCGCGTTCTGGCCGCGATACGAACTGACGCGCCAGTCGGGCGTGGCATCGTCGGCATAGAGGCCGGCGGCGGCGTCCCAGAAGCGGTGTTCCATCAACTCGAAGGTCGCGCCGATCATCGGTCTGGCTTCCTCGATGCCGGCCATCGCCGCATGCGAATACGCGAGCAGCACGAATGCGAGGCCATAGCAGTGGCGCGTTGCGTCGAGCGTGCGTTTTTTGCCGTCGTGCCATTCGAGCTCCCAGTCGTAGCCTTCGTGCTCGGCGTCCCAATGCGCTTCGCGCAGAAAGCGCAGACCGTGGCGCGCGTACTCGAGATGCTGCGGGTCGCCGAACTGGCGATACGCCATCGCGTAGTTGAAGACGTAGCGGCACGTGCTTACCAGATGCCGCGTGGTCTTGTCGTAGACCGAGCCGTCGTCGCGGAAGAAATGGAAGAAGCCGCCGCTCGGATCGAGCACGTTCGGCGCGTAAAAGTGCAGCGTGTCCTGCACGTGAGCGAGCAGAAAATCGCGGCTGCGAAAGCTGTCGACAGGCGGCGCCGCGGCGGCGCCGTTGGCGGAGTCGTTGGCGGAGTGAAGCGGATCGGATTGCGTCATGGCGTTTTTACCAAAGTACTGGCACGGGCAATGAGATGGACGGGCAAGCGGACTTCGGGTTCGGCGGGTGCATCTTCGAGCAGCAGCTCGACGCCGCGCCGGCCGAGTGCTTCCTTGTCGACCGAAATGGTCGACAGCGGCGGCGTGGCGTGAGCCGCGGCGGGAATGTCGTCGAAGCCGATGATCGCGATGTCCTCGGGCACGCGGATGCCGCGTGCGAGGCACGCGCGCAACGCGGCGAGCGCGGCTGCGTCGTTGTAGGCGAACACGGCGTCAGGCCGCGGGCCGGGCGCATCGAGCAACTGGTGCATCGCGCGCGCGGCGCCGCTGTCGGGATCGAGGCCGGCGTCGATCGTGACTTCGAGCGATGGGTCGAACAGCAAGCCCGCTTCGAAAAACGCGCGTCGGTAACCGAGCGCGCGCTGGGCGATGCTGAAGTGCGCGAGCGAGCCGCCGATGAACGCGACGCGCTTGCGCTGCTGGTCGAACAGATGCCGCATGGCGAGCGTGGCGCCCGTGGCGTTGTCGAGATTCACCGAGCGCAGGCCCGGCGCCCACAGGTCGATCAGCACGAGCGGGCGCTGCATCGCCACCAGCGTGGTCAGCGTTTCGGGCTCGACGAAACCGGCGATCGCCACCGCGTCCGGCGCATGCAGGCGCATCTGCTGGATCACGTCTTCGGTCGGACCGGCGGTCAGCACGGAAGGCACGATGCCGCGTTCGCGGCACGCGTCTTCCACGCCATGCAGCACGTGCGAAAAGAACGGGCTGGCGGCGAAGTTGTTGTGCTGACGGTGCAGCAGAAAGGTGAGGCGGCGGATGCGCGGACGCAATTGAGCGGCGTCATAGCCGAGTTGCCGCGCCGCTTCGACCACGCGTTCTCGGGTGGCTTCGGAAAGGCCGGGCTGATTCTTCAATGCGCGCGAGACGGTGCCGATCGACACGCTGGCCGCGCGGGCGACGTCGCGGATGGTTGTGGCCATCGAATGCAGCGGCCGCAAGAGGTCGGCCGCAAGGTGTTTGGGTTCGGCCGATTGTATAGTAAAACGTGGCTAAAACAGCCTGTGGAACGTGCGATCTACACCCGTAAATACCCGTAGGAAGGGATGCTGGCCTGATTTATGTTGTTTAGTAAAATATGCTAAACAAGGCGTTGGCGTTGGCGTTGGCGTTGGCGTTGGCGTTGGCGTTGGCGTTGGCGTTGGCGTTGGCGTTGGCGTTGCCACCGGCACCGGCACCGGCACCGGCACCGGCACCGGCACCGGCACCGGCACCGGCACCGGCACCGGCACCGGCACCGGCACTACCCTTGGCACGTCCGCGCATCAGTCGAAAGGCATGGCCGCCACGTCCGCCTGTCCTCGCAGCAGCGCCACGCTCTCATCCGCGTCGATCAGCACGAAGCCGCTCGTCTCGTGCTTCGCGCGCCGTTTCGCCAGCGCCGCGACGGACGCGATTTCCTCGCTGCTGTAAAACGACGGACCGCCGTCCGACTCGACGCGCACGCAGCCGATCGCCATCGTCACGAAGCCGAAGAAGGTCGGATTGCCGCGCCGGTCTTCACCGTGGATGCCGCCGGCAAGCCGGTCGGCGGGTGCGTAGAAGCGCTGCGCGCCTTCGTTGAACAGGTGAATCGCGCGCAGTGCGCGCTCCTGCCAGTCCTCGCTCTGGAACAGGATCAGGAAGTCGTCGCCGCCGACGTGGCCGAGGAAATCGCGGGTCGGGTCGCAGACGTCGGCGAGCACGGCGGCGGCGAATTTCAGCACTTCGTCGCCCTGCCAGTAGCCGTATTGATCGTTGAACGGCTTGAAGTGGTTCAGATCGACGTAGCACGCATAAAAGCCCGCGTCGTTGCCCAGCAGGCGGGCGATATGCGAACTGATCGGGATGTTGCCCGGCAGGAAGGTCAGCGGGTTCGCGTAGCGCGCGGCTTCGATGCGTACTTCGGTCACCGCGCGCACCAGCTTCTCGCCGGTGCCGAGACCGGCGTACTTGCCGTCGTTGTCGGTGATGACGAAGCCGTCGGCGAGATAACGCTGGTCGTCGCTGGCAAGAAGTTTGGCCATTTGTTCGACAGTCATCGATTGCTCGATGATCACCGGCGACGCATTCGCAAACTGCAGGCACGGCCGCTTGCCGAACAGCTCGCGGTGGTAGGGCAGCGCGTAGCGGTCCATGAAGCTGCGGCGGTTGATGAGCGCAACCGGCGCGTCCTGTTCGACCACGGCCACCGCGTGCAGATCGGGCAGGCGGTTGAACAGCTCGAGCACGTCGTTGTTGGTCGCGTGGCGCGGCAGCGCGGGCGCGTGCACCATCATCTTCGCCGACGCCATGCCACCCGACGGCGACGCGCTGCTCACCGTGCGCGTAGTTTCCGGGAAGACGGCGATGTGACCGGCGCGCAGTGCGTCGCGGGCGTCGTCGGTGACGCTGCTGGCCGGCTGGGCATGCGGCCGGCCGAAGAAATAACCTTGCCCGCAGCCGATCCCCATGTCGCGCACCACGATCAGATCCGCTTCGTCTTCGATGCCTTCGGCCACCAGCCGTGCGCCGCTTGCGTTGGCGAAGTGCTGCATGGCGCGCACGGCTTCGAATTTCAGCGAGTCGCTGGAGATGCCGTGGATGAAGAAGCGGTCGATCTTCACGACGTCCGGTTGCAGGCGCACCCAGAGATTCATGCTGGCGTTCGCGGTGCCGTAATCGTCGAGCGCGAACTGCGCGCCGGCCGTGCGCAACGCCGCAATTACCGGCAGGAAGCTGGCGACATCCAGAATCGTGCTTTGCTCGGTCAATTCGACCACGATCCGTCGCGGATCGACGCCGCGATACCGCAGCAGCGCGAGCGTGTCGTCGTGCTTGTCGGCCAGTTGCCGGATCGCCCCCGCGCTGAAATTGAGAAACAGCTTGCCGTCGAAATCGAGCTTCGCGAACGCGTCGATGCAGGTGCGCGCGGCGGCCTGCTCGAGCTCAAGCGCGCAGCCCTCGGCGAGCGCCTGCGAAAACAGGGCGAACGGCGCTTCGAGCGAGGTGCCGGCTGGGCCGCGGATCAGACCTTCGTAGCCGAGGATCGCGCCGTCGTCGAAATCGATGATCGGCTGGAATACAGCGGACAAGTCACGCCGGGCGATCAACTCCTCGATACGCGGCGTAGCGGATCGGGAGGGCGAACGAGGTTGCATGGCAGTTAGGCGTAGCGATCGACCTTCGTCTTATCGACTCATCTTGCCTGGAGTTGAGTGAACTTTTAGTGAAGCGCTGCACCGGCTTGGTGCGTCGCGGCCTTGGGCATGCTGGTGGCGGGTTTGCTGCGGCCAGGACTTTGCCTATGCCATCCGGCTGAGGCGACAGCACAGGCGTTTGAGCGTGAAATAACAAAAAAGCCGCACAAGGCGGCTTTCTTCAAATGACGCTCAGGGAGGGCGCTTATGAATGTCCTGTTTGCATTGCGCGCGTATTCAACGGCGCACGACGGCGGCGGCGGGCCGCTCGCGCGAAACCGCGCGGGTTTCGCCACTGGTGTCGCGAGCCCCCCAGCGCTGCGCGAGCGCGGCGCACACCATCAGCTGGATCTGGTGGAACAGCATCAGCGGCAAGACCACGGCGCCGACCGCATGCGAGGCGAAAATCACCTTGGCCATCGGCACGCCGGCGGCAAGGCTTTTCTTCGACCCGCAGAAGATGATCGTGATCTGGTCGGCGCGGTTGAAGCCGAGCCGCTTGCTGACCAGAATCGTCATGGCCAGCGCAAGCGCGAGCAGCACAACGCTGATCAACAGCAGGCCGCCCAGTGCGGACAGCGGGATCTGGTGCCACAGGCCTTCGTCGACGGCCTCGCTGAACGCGCCGTACACCACCAGCAGGATCGAGCCCTGGTCGACGAACTTCAGCACGCTGCGATTATGCTCGATCCACTTGCCGATCAGCGGGCGCAGCAACTGTCCGGCCACGAACGGCACCAGCAGTTGCAAAACGATGTTGCCCACCGTGTGCCACGGCGAGGCGCCGCCGCTCGCCGCCTGATTGGTGACGACGAGGCTGACGAGTGCGGGGGTGATGAAGATCCCCAGCAGGCTCGAGGCCGACGCGCTGCATACGGCGGCCGGCACGTTGCCTTTGGCAATGGACGTGAACGCGATCGACGACTGAACCGTCGACGGCAGCGTGCAGAGGAAGAGGACCCCCGCATAGAGCGCCGGCGTGACAAGTGGCGAAAGGAGCGGCTTAAGCGCGAGGCCGAGCAGCGGAAACAGCGCGAACGTGCTGAGCAGCACTACCAGATGCAAACGCCAGTGCGTCGCGCCCGCCACGATCGCTTCGCGTGAGAGCTTGGCGCCGTGCAGGAAAAACAGCAGGCCGACCGCAACGTTCGTCACCCAGTTGAACCCGACGGCGGCCTGCCCGTGAACCGGCAGGAAGCTGGCAAGGATCACGGTGCCCACGAGGCACAAGGTGAAATTGTCGGGAAGCAGTTTCGGGCGAGCCATGGCGGAATCTCGATTCGGTGATGCGGAAAGCAGGGCGCGCGAATGTGCCCGCCTCAGGCTATGGAAAGCGCCTATTGTTGTTGAAAATCGATTGAATATGCAAATTCATTTGCCGAATCGATTAATGAGCATCGCGCATCAGACCGCTGCCTCGGCGATCCGATGCGCGATGGCGACAGTCAGCTTCAGTATTGGCGACCGTCTCTGTCCGGTCCACTGTCGTTTTGACAATCCGGCGAAAAACCGGCGGTGATTCGTCATACGCGAGCACCTTGGCAGATCTCGCAAAGGCCGCTCAGCCAAGCTGTTTCAAGGCTTTCGCGCAAGGGCTCTGTCGCGGAAAAACGTCGCAGTAACAAGGTGTTACAACAGCGGTCGGGGCCTAACACTTTTTGGCTCGACACCCTTTGCCGGCGCCCATAAATTACTGCTCAAAGGCCATCGGGATGCCCCGCGCCGCGACAGATACGCAGCGCTCGCGCCGGTCCCAGAACAAGTCCATCGCAGCTCGAACGGTGGGCTTCAGGCAGGTCTTCGGGCATGTGAGTCACGTGGTGGACGGGTTGTCGAGAACGAAGCACTGGGCGTTGGGCGCGGTTATCGCTGCGCTGTGCTCGTTCGCCTATGCAAAAGTGCCTGGCATTCCGCACGGTGGTGGCGGCGGCGGCGGCGGTGGCGGTGGTTATCCGCATGCCGCCGCGGGTCACGCAATGCGCGGCGATGCGCGCAGCGGCGGCTATAACTATGGCGCGGCAAACGTAAGACCGGCTCGCAACAGCATGGCCGGCAGCAACGCGCGCTTGCCGCGTGGCGGTGCGAACTTCGCCGCCGGCAATTACGCCAACGGCTTTGGCGGCTACAACCCTGGCATGCATCGCGTTACCGGACCGGCTGGATATCCTAACGACGGCCGCGGCGGCATGCAGTACGCCGGCGCCATTACCCCCGTCAGCGCAGAATCGCGCACGGTGCCGCGTCCGCCGCCCAACGCGCCGGTTCGCGCCGGTTCGATTCGCGCCGACGTCGCCCGCTACAACGAAGAGCGCGGCGCCTCGCGTGCCATGCAGCGCCCGGGGGACGAACCGCGTCAGCAGGAAGGTTCGCCGTACCGTAACTAACGGCAGCGCGGGGGCGTGCTCTCGCTCCAATGCGGTGTAGCGCCGCTTCTCGTCGCACCACGCGTCCCACCGAATTCCCTTCCCACGTTTCACCGAAGCCGCTTCGCCGGTTCATGAACCGGCTGGCTGCGGCCTTGCGTGTCGCCGCCGTCCAAAAAGCCCCTGTCAATGTGACGTTTCGACGCCACACTTTTTTGAAAACACTCGGCAGTCATCCGCCTCCCGTCGTCAAATTTGGTCGTTTTCGCCGCCACGCGTCATCCGCATGTCATCTGAACCGTTATCACCCAGTCGGGCGCAATGTCAGTAACGTTTTGCGCCAGACCGCGATGCCGGCGGCGATGCGGTGACGGCGTACACGATCACTGCTTTATCAGGCCGATAAATGACAAAACTAATCAGATCGCTATACCCGCAATAACCCACGATATTTTTGTCCATAAAAATGGTCCGCAAAGATGGTCCCGCCCAGATTGGCTCGATGATCGAACGGACAAAAACAATCATTCGCGCGAGCTCCCCCTTTCGCACAGCCTTACCTTTTTGACAAAGACAGGAGAATCCATGAAAACAAGCATCAGCCGTGCGCTGAAGACCACCCTCAAGGCAACCGCGTGTGCCGCCCTGCTGGCCAGTGCATCGTCTGCTTTTGCGCAATCGAGCGTGCAACTCTACGGTCAGGTCGACGAATGGGTCGGCGCGCAGAAATTCCCGGCCGGCAAGACGGCCGTGCAGGTGTCCGGCGGCGGCATGTCGACGTCGTACTGGGGCTTGAAGGGGGCTGAGGATCTGGGTAACGGCTACAAGGCAATCTTTACGCTGGAAGGCTTCTTCCGCGCGCAGAACGGCCAGTACGGCCGCTTCACGGGCGACACGATGTTCTCGCGCAACGCGTACGTCGGTATCGAATCGCCGTACGGCACGGTGACCGCAGGCCGTCTGACCACGCCGCTGTTCGTGTCGACGATTCTGTTCAACCCGTTCATCGACTCGTACGTGTTCTCGCCGATGGTGGCCCACGTGTACCTCGGGCTCGGCACGTTCCCGACGTACTCGACGGATCAGGGCGTGACCGGCGATTCGGGCTGGAACAACGCGGTGTCGTACTCGTCGCCGAACTTCAACGGCCTGTCCGCGACGGCGATGTACGCGCTCGGCAACACGGCGGGTCAGAACAGCGCGAAGAAGTGGAGCGGCCAGGTGCTGTACTTCCACGGCCCGTTCGCAGCGACGGCGGTGTACCAGTACGTGAACTTCAACAGCGCGCCGGGCGACCTCGGCAGCTTCGATACGTCGGGCGTCCCGGGCCTGAAGAGCCAGAGCGTGGCGCAAGCCGGCGTGTCGTACGACCTGAAGTTCGTGAAGTTCTTTGGCCAGTACATGTACACGTATAACCAGCAGACCGTTTCGAGCTGGCACGTGAATACGGCCCAAGGCGGCGTGTCGGTGCCGGCCGGCCCGGGCACGGTGATGGCGTCGTACGCCTATTCGCGCGACGGCGGCGGCTTCGACCAGACACGTCAGACGGCAGCGGTCGGCTATGACTATCCGCTGTCCAAGCGCACGGATATCTACGCGGCTTATATGTACGACAAGATCAGCAGCCAGTCGAGCGGCAACACGTACGGCGTCGGCCTGCGCGCAAAGTTCTAAGCCTGCGGGAGCAAGGCGTGCGGCGCTTGCGAGCAGGTGCCGCGTGACGCCAACCCTGCCGAACCGGGCAACACCTGCAAAGCCCACCTTCTCCGGAAGGTGGGCTTTGCCGCTTCTGGCGTCCGCACTTCCACGCCTGCTCCCGATTTGCTGACCAGTCTTTGATAAACCCGGCAAAATGGCGTCGATTGATTCCTGAAGCGAGCGATTGAGATGGATACCCTCGTCAGCATGAAAGTGTTCCGGCATGTGGTCGAAGTCGGCAGCTTTGTCGGCGCGGCTGAACGGATGGAGATGTCGGCGGCGATGGCGAGCAAGCACGTGATGCACCTCGAACAGCAGCTCGGTGCGCGTCTGCTGAACCGCACCACGCGCCGAGTCGCGCCGACCGAGGCGGGCCGCGAATACTACGAGCGCTTGAGCCAGGTGCTCAGCGAACTCGAAGAAGCCGAGCAGGTGGTCGGCGCGGCGAGCGTCGTGCCGCAAGGGCGCTTGAGGGTGTCGTCGCTGTCGGCATTCGGCTTGAGCCACGTGATGTCCGCAGTGGCCGACTACGCCGCGCAGTATCCGCAGGTCACCGTCGACATAACCCTGTCCGACCGTGTGGTCGAACTGATCGACGAAGGTTTCGACGTCGCGATCCGGGCTTCGCCGAGCGGGCTGAAGTCGTCTTCGCTGATCGCGCGGCAGATTGCGACCGCCCATCTGGTGCTGTGCGCGTCGCCGGCCTATCTGCGCCGGCACGGCACGCCGAAGACCGTCGCCGATCTGGCGCGCCATAACTATCTGCAATACGCGGGCGTGTCCGCGCTCGACATCGCGCCCGCGACCGGCGATGGCTCGCCGCGCGTGCGTCTGTCCGGCAATCTGATCGTCAATCACCTGGAGGCGCAGCGCGTGATCGTGCTGCAAGGCGCGGGCATCGCGATGCTCGGCACCGAGGTGATCGGCGACGATCTGGCCAAGGGGCGTCTTGTGCCGTTGCTGGTGGACGACGTGCCGCCGCGCGAGTTGCCGATCCATGTGGTCTACGCGAGCCGCCGGCATCTGTCGGCCAAGGTGCGTTCGTTTGTCGACTTCCTGGCCGAGCGGTTCGCCAACGAATCGCTGTGGCCTTCGCTGGAGCAGATCAAGGCGCTCGCGGTGCGGTAGGCGGGTGCGGTAGGTGGGCTGAGAAGCTCAGCCCGGCAGGCTGGACTGCCGACGCCGCGAGCGGTACGACCGGCCCGGTCACCAGAACGCGGCAGGCGGTGCAGTTCGGCCGCAGCCGGGCCGCCAGTGCGCGGAGCCGCCCGGCCTGGGCGCTCGGTCGAGCGCCTACCCGTTTGGCTATACTGGTGCCAGCACCCATACGCGTAACGATCTGGGGGAGACATGACCGATCTGTCCACGCCGCAGCGCGCCGGTGGCCACAAGCTGCCCGCGGGCCGGCGACTGCGTTTCGTCACCGCTGCCGCTCTGTTCGACGGCCACGATGCGTCGATCAACATCATGCGGCGCATCCTGCAAGCGAGCGGCGTCGAGGTGGTCCACCTCGGCCACAACCGCTCCGTCGATGAAGTCGCTACCGCCGCGCTGCACGAAGACGCCGACGGCGTCGCCGTGTCCAGCTATCAGGGCGGCCATAACGAATACTTCCGCTACCTCGTGGACCTGCTGCGTGCGCGCGGCGGCGAACGCATCAAGGTGTTCGGCGGCGGCGGAGGCGTGATCGTGCCTGACGAGATTGCCGAGCTCGAGCGTTATGGTGTTGAGAAGATCTATTCGCCGCATGACGGCCAGCGGCTCGGCCTGCAAGGCATGATCGACGACATGATTGCGCGCTGCGCCGACGTGGTGCGCGCAGCTGCCGCCGTGCGGGAGAGTCCGGTTGGCGAATGGGTGGCGGATTTGTCGAACACCGCCGAACAACCAGACCCTGCAGCCGTCACCTTCCGTCGACTTGCGCAACTGATCAGCGCGTACGAAGCGGGCCGCGTCAAATCGGCCGAGCAGGAAATACTATCGGTCCTCGCCGGCGCGACCGAGGTCCCCGTCCTTGGCATCACGGGCACCGGCGGGGCCGGCAAATCCTCGCTCACCGATGAACTGATCCGCCGCTTTCGCCTCGACTATGGCGATGCCCTCACCATCGCCGTGCTGGCGATCGACCCGTCGCGCCGCAAATCCGGCGGCGCGCTGCTAGGCGACCGCATCCGCATGAACGCAATCGGCGATTGGGGCGGCGGCGCGCGCGTCTACATGCGCTCGATGGCGACGCGCAACGCATCGAGTGAAATCACCGAGTCGCTATCGGACGTACTCACGCTGTGCAAGGCGGCGGGCTTCGATCTGATCATCGTCGAAACATCCGGGATCGGGCAGGGCAATGCGGCGATCGTGCCGTTCGTCGACGAATCGCTTTACGTGATGACGCCCGAATTCGGCGCGGCGAGCCAGTTGGAAAAGATCGACATGCTCGACTTCGCCAGCTTCGTCGCGATTAATAAGTTCGACCGTAAAGGCGCACCGGACGCGTTGCGCGACGTCGCCAAGCAGGTGCAGCGCAACCGTGGCGATTTCGCGAATGCGCCCGACGCGATGCCGGTGTTCGGCACGATCGCCTCGCGCTTTAACGACGACGGCGTGACCGCGTTGTATCAGCACGTCGCCAAGGCGTTACGCACGCACGGCCTGCGTTCAGGCGGCGGGCGTTTGCCCGTGCTCGACGACCTGCGCTTTTCGAGCGGCCGCAATGCCATCGTGCCGCCGGCACGCGTTCGCTATCTGGCGGATGTCGCGCAGACTGTTCACGCGTACCGCGAGCGCGCCGACGCGCAAGCGCGGGTGGCGCGTGAGCGCTGGCAACTGATGGAAGCGCGCCGCATGCTCGACGAAGCCGATGCGGGCACAGGCACAGAGGCGGCCTCCGACCCCGCATCCGCCTCTTCCACGGGCTCAAGCTCAGGCGCCGCGGCAAGCTCCGCGAACACGCACCACAGTCAACTCGACGCGCTCATCGCCCAACGCTCCGCGGCCCTCGGCGAACGCGAACGCAAACTCCTCGACGCCTGGCCGAAAACCGTGACCGCGTATTCCGGCGACGAACACATCGTCCGCGTCCGCGACCGCGAAATACGCACCGCGCTCACCGTCACGACACTATCCGGATCCAGGGTCAGCAAAGTCGCGCTGCCGAAATTTGTCGACCACGGTGAGATCCTGCGCTGGCTGATGCTCGACAATCTCCCCGGCTACTTTCCGTTCACCGCCGGCGTGTTTCCGTTCCGCCGCGAAAACGAAGACCCGACACGGATGTTCGCCGGCGAAGGCGACCCGTTCCGCACCAACCGCCGTTTCAAATTGCTCTCCGAAGGCATGCCGGCCAAACGTCTCTCGACGGCCTTCGATTCGGTCACGCTGTACGGCGAAGAGCCGCATGAGCGGCCAGACATCTACGGCAAGGTGGGTAACTCGGGCGTTTCCATCGCCACGCTCGACGACATGAAAACGCTCTACGACGGCTTCGATCTGTGCGCGCCCGAGACGTCGGTGTCGATGACGATCAACGGGCCGGCGCCGACGATCCTCGCCATGTTCTTCAACGTCGCGATCGATCAGCAGGTCGCACGTCTAAACGAACGGCTCCGGCAGGAAGGACGCAAGCCCACCGCAGAGGAGCTCGCCGCCGCTCGCCGCACGGCGCTGGAAAACGTGCGCGGCACCGTACAGGCCGACATCCTGAAGGAAGATCAAGGTCAGAACACCTGTATCTTTTCGACCGAGTTCAGTCTGAAAGTCATGGGCGATATTCAGGCGTACTTCGTCGATCACCGCGTGCGCAATTTCTATTCGGTGTCGATCTCCGGCTATCACATCGCCGAGGCGGGCGCGAATCCGATCTCGCAACTGGCTTATACGCTCGCGAACGGCTTCACCTATGTCGAGGCGTATCTCGCGCGCGGCATGTCGATCGACGACTTCGCGCCGAATCTGTCATTCTTCTTTTCGAACGGCATGGACCCGGAGTACACGGTGCTTGGCCGCGTCGCGCGACGCATCTGGGCCATTGCAATGCGCGAACGCTACGGTGCGAACGAACGCAGCCAGAAGCTCAAATATCACGTGCAAACCTCGGGCCGCAGCCTGCACGCGCAGGAAATCGACTTCAACGATATCCGCACCACGCTGCAAGCGCTGATCGCGATCTACGACAACTGCAATTCACTGCACACCAATGCATTCGACGAAGCGATCACCACCCCCACCGAGGATTCGGTACGCCGTGCGGTGGCGATCCAGTTGATCATCAATCGCGAATGGGGTCTGGCGAAGAATCAGAATCCGAATCAGGGCAGCTTCGTGATCGAGGAACTGACCGATCTGGTGGAAGAAGCGGTGCTGGCGGAATTCGATCGCCTCACCGAGCGGGGCGGCGTGCTCGGCGCAATGGAAACCGGCTATCAGCGCGGGCGCATTCAGGACGAGTCGATGCTGTACGAGCATCGCAAGCACGACGGCTCGTATCCGATCGTCGGCGTGAACACGTTTTTGAGCGCACATCCGCACGAAGCGCCGCAGCCGATCGCGCTGGCCCGTTCCACCGACGAAGAAAAACAGAGCCAGCTTAAGCGTCTGCGCGAGTTTCAGGCGCGGCACCGTGACGATGCACCGGCGGCGCTTGAACGCCTGAAGCGCGCAGTGATCGACGACGACAATGTGTTCGCGGTGCTGATGGATGTCGTGCGTGTCTGCTCGCTTGGGCAAATCACGCACGCGTTGTTTGAAGTGGGCGGGCAGTACCGCCGCAATATGTGAGGCTTGGGGTTGATGCCAGTATGTCAGACCGGGGTGTGAGGCCGGCTTAAGCGGCCTCGTATCGAGCCCGAGTGTGAGTGCCGGACATGCTGCGGCTCCAGAATCGAGCCGCAGCAAAACGCCTCAACAAGGCGCTTAGCGCGCAATCCCCAGCCGCGCTTTTGCGTCGTCATATTCCTTCGTCAGACGCCGAACCAGCTCGCCAACACTCGGCACGTCGTCCATCAGGCCGACACCCTGGCCTGCGCCCCAGATGTCCTTCCACGCTTTCGCCTTGTCGCTGCCGAAGTTCATCGCGGTCTTGTCCGATTCCGGCAGCGCGTCCGGGTCCAGCCCCGCGTTCACGATGCTTTCGCGGATGTAGTTGCCGTGCACGCCGGTGAACAGGTTCGTGTAGATGATGTCCGACGCCGTGGAGTTGACGATCGCCTGCTTGTAGCTGTCGACCGCGTGCGCTTCCTTGGTCGCGATGAAACGCGTGCCCATGTAGGCGAGGTCCGCGCCCATGGCCTGCGCGGCAAGGATCGAGCCGCCGTTGGCGATCGAGCCGGACAGCACGATCGGGCCGTCGAACATGCGCCGCACTTCGCCGACCAGCGCGAACGGCGAGGTCGTGCCCGCATGGCCGCCGGCACCCGACGCCACCAGGATCAGCCCATCGACGCCCGCTTCCAGCGCCTTCTGCGCATGCCGCAGGTTGATCACGTCGTGCAGCACGATGCCGCCGTAGCTATGCACCGCGTCGACGATCTCGCGCGCCGGCGCGCGCAGGCTGGTGATGAAAATCGGCACCTTGTGTTCGACGCACACACGCACGTCGTGCTCGAGCCGCGTATTCGACTGATGGACGATCTGGTTGACGGCGATCGGCCCGATGACCGCGTCGGGGTGAGCCGCCTTGTGTTCGGCGAGCTGCGCCTGAATCTGCGTGAGCCATTCGTCGAGCAGTTCGGCCGGACGAGCATTCAGCGCGGGGAACGAGCCGACGATGCCAGCCTTACATTGAGCCAACACGAGTTCGGGATAACTGACGATGAACATCGGCGAGGCGACGACGGGCAGCGCGAGTTTTTGCAGGACGGCGGGCAATGCCATGGTGCGAGTCTCCTGATGAACGGACCGGTGCGACGTGGGGCGCCCGGCGATAATGAGTTTAGCGGCACATGGCCTGTGGTGCGTCGAGACTGGCCCGCAGCCGGGCTGCCGCCGCGATCTCACCGTGCATCGGCCAAGGTCGCCCGAAAATTTAAGAACGATCGTTCGATTATAGGCGAAGCCGGCGCATCGTGCAGTTGGAAGGAGTGTTCAGGTTCTATGCCTGCGTGGGCTACCCCACCTCGCATCGACACATTGCGCTCCTACAATGGTTTGACTCCCAAACGACAAGAGACCCGCTATGGCCTTCGAGGATTTCACGCCCTTTCGTGTCGCCGTGGGCGACGTCGATATTTTCGGAGTGAAGGGCGGGGCAGGGCCGCCTCTTCTGTTGCTGCACGGTCACCCGCAGTCGCATCTGATCTGGCAGCGGTGCGCTGCGCAACTGGCGGAGCACTTCACCGTCATCGCCACCGACCTGCGCGGCTACGGCGCCTCGGGCAAACCGCCAAGCGACGCCGACCACACGCCGTATTCCAAACGCGCGATGGCGGCCGATCAGGTCGCCGTGATGCGCCACTTCGGCTTCGAACGATTCCTCGTGTGCGCACACGATCGCGGCGCTCGCGTCGCGCACCGGATGGCGCTCGATTATCCCGACGCCGTCGAGCGCTTGATGCTGCTCGATATCGCGCCGACGCTCGCGATGTACGAAGCCACCGACCGCGCCTTCGCGACGTATTACTTCCACTGGTTCTTCCTGATCCAGCCCGAGCCGCTGCCGGAGACGCTGATCGGCGCGAACCCGGCCGCGTATGTCGATGCGGTCATGGGCAGTCGTCACGCGGGCCTCGCGCCGTTCGCGCCCGACGCGCTTGACGCTTATCGCAGCGCGCTGGCGCAACCCGGCGCCGTGCATGCGATGTGCGAGGACTACCGGGCCTCGGCGAGCATCGACCTCGAACACGACCGGGCCGACATCGAGCGCGGCCACAAGATCGGTTGTCCGCTGCGAGTGCTGTGGGGCGACAAGGGGGTGATCGAGAAGTGCTTCGACGCGCTGGCCGAATGGCGTCACGTCGCGCGGGACGTGAGCGGGCGTTCGTTGCCGTGCGGGCATTACATTCCTGAGGAGGCGTCGGACGAACTGGTCGCGGAAATGCTGTCGTTCTTCGAGGCGGTCGAGCAGTAAGTGGCGTCGTTCAGACGCAATGCGGCCGCCGGCTCGCTTGCACGCGACGCGGCGGCCGTTTCGTTGACCCACGATGCGGCTGCCGTTTCGCTCACGCGCGAGGCGCCGCGACCGCGTGTTCCCCTCAGCCGAGCGGCGGCAAGCGGCGCGCGACCGGCGTCGACTTGACGATGGCCGTGCTGGTCTCCGCGCGCTCGGTGACCTTCGACAGAATCTCGTCGAGCTGCTCGATCGAATGCAGGTAGAGGCGGCAGATGAAGCAGTCGTCGCCCGTCACCTTGTCGCATTCGACAAATTCCGGAATCCGCCGGATCACGTCTTCCACCAGATGCAACTGCCCGGGCAAGGGCTTCACGCGCACGATGGCCTGCAGCGTGAAGCCGAGCGCGCGCGGATCGATCTGCACGGTGAAGCGCTCGATCACGCCTTGCGCTTCGAGCCTGCGGACGCGTTCGGCCGTGCTTGGCGCCGAGAGGCCAACCCGGCGCGCCAGCTCGCTGACCGGCTGGCGGGCGTCCGCCGCCAGCGCGGCGAGCAGCGCGCGATCGGTTTCATCGAGTGTCGCGGGCGCAGCGGCAGCAAGGCGTTTGGTCATGATGGCCTTCGATTATTAGGTTCCTTCGCAGGAAGACTTAAGTTTAGCCATGTATTCGCGCGATCGGATTAATTACACTGCTTCTCACGCAGGATTCAATTCGAGGATCGAATCATGGCGTCAAATGAAATTCGCCGCGGCGCGGCGGAAATGACCATGGCCATGCTGATGTCCGGCACCATCGGCTGGCTGGTGGTGTCGTCGCAGCAAAGCCCGTTCAATGTGGTGTTCTTTCGCTGCATTTTCGGCGGCGCGACGCTGGCGCTCGTGTGCGCCGTGCTCGGCCTGTTCAGGCGCAAGCTCTTTTCGTGGAAGATGCTCGGTCTCGCACTGCTGGGCGGCGCGGCCATCGTCATCAACTGGGTGTTGCTGTTCGCGGCTTATTCGCGCGCCTCGATCTCGATGGCGACCGCCGTCTACAACACGCAGCCGTTCATGCTGGTCGCGCTCGGCGCGCTGGTGTTTCGCGAGCGCATCAGCGCGTCGACGGTGGTCTGGCTGGTGGTCGCGTTTATCGGCCTCGTGTTCGTGGTGAAGGTCGAACCGGCGGTGTTGGCGGTGCCGGGCCAGTATCTGATCGGTGTCGCCTATGCCGTGGGTGCGGCGGCGATGTATGCGGTCTCGTCGATCATCACGAAACGCCTGAAGGGCACGCCGCCGCATCTGATCGCGCTGATCCAGGTGTCGCTCGGCGTCGTGATGCTCGCACCGCTCGTGCGCTTCGATGCGTTGCCGGCCAGCGGCATGCAATGGCTCGAATTGATCGTGCTCGGTATCGTCAATACGGGGCTCATGTATGTGCTGCTCTACGGCGCGATCCAGAAGCTGCCGACCTCGATGACCGGCGCCTTGTCGTTCATCTATCCGGTGGTGGCGATCATCGTCGACCGGGTTGCGTTCGGGCAGACGCTCGCGTGGATTCAGGTGCTCGGTGCCGTGCTGATCCTGCTCGCAGCCGCCGGTGTGAATCTGGGCTGGCGGATCGTGCCGCAGAAACGCCTGTCTTCGACATGATGGAATGATCAAGGCGCGGCGCATCGACCAGAAATAGTACGGATTCCGGAGCAATCGGGGTGCTGCATTGTTCATATCGGCAGATCAATGACATCCAGAGCATACGACTACGAGCCTTCGTAATGTCGTCTGTATGCGGGTTTAAAAGACGGTGTCAAGCTTCTGTAGGGAAATTACCGATGCGGTCAAAAAACCGGCACGCGTATCATTCATATCGACGCTGATCACGTCCGACAGAATTTCCGCCGCTCGCCTTGATGGTCGAGCGGCTTTCTTTTTGTGGCGGCGGTTTTTGGTGTTCCGCTTATCGCACATCGCTTATCGCCCGGCCGCCAGCCCCGTGCGCGTCAAGCCTGGCGGGCGACGATGCGCTCGCCATCGATTTCCAACGGCCCGTTTTTCGCCGCCAGCTCCTCGACGATCGTATGCACCAATGTGGACCATTCGCGACGCGGCTTGAGCATGGCGGCGGCGGCGCGCATCACGGCTGCATCGTCGAGCATCCGCTGCAAGGTGTCGAAGCGCATCGCGCGGACTTCGAGCAGCTTGAACACGATCAGCACCTTCAACGCATTCCTTGCATTACGCGCCGGATCGGCCCGCAGCCACGCGACGCGTGAAAATGCGCGTTCCAGCGCCTGCTCGACATTCGTGAAGGGTTGTCCATGGCCGGGAATCACGAGCCGCACGTCGAGCTTCGCAATGGCTTCGAGCACAGCCTGTTCTTCGGCGAAACCGCTTTCGCCTTCCAGCTCGGGAAAGATCACGCCAAAGCCGTTTTCCCACAGCGCGTCGGCGCTGATCAGGATGCGTTCGTCCGTGCAATACAACATCAACGAATGCGGATCGTGGCCCGGTGCGCCGAGCACGTGCCAGTCGAGCGCGCCGAGCCGCAGTTGCGCGCCGGGTGCGATCGTCTCGGTGAAGGTGAAGCGCTCGCAGGTCTGGCCGGTCGCACGAAACGTCAGACGGGTTTCATCCCAATCGCGCACCGCGTCGGCTTCGGAGGCGGGAATCGCGGTACGGCACGGCCATGTCGACTGCAACAGTGCGTTGCCGCCGCAGTGATCCGAATGCAGATGCGTGTTGACGATCAGATCGAGCGGCCGCGCGCCGAGCGCTTGCCGCACGAGCGCGACGGTTTGCGGCGCGTGCGTCGCGTAGCCGGTATCGACGAGTGCGGCGCATGTGTCGTCGGCCAGCAGCACGTTGTTCGACGAAAGCCAGCCGCGTTCGAAAACCCGGATCGATGCCGGCAGCTTGATCATGGTGCGCCTATGTCCGGGTTGGTGTCCGCGTTCGAATTCGCCGATGCTTCCGGTTTCGGCATCACAAGGATGGTCGATGTGCCGATCAACATGGTGTCGCCGCGTTGATTCACCACGGTCCCTTCCAGATGCGCCAGATCGCCGTTCAGACTCGGCTTCCAGTGCGCGTCGCGCACACGCCACGTGATCGTCAGCGTGTCGTTCGCGTGGACGGCCTTCTTCAGCTTGATATCGAACTCGAGGCCGAGCGGCTGCGCGTAGGTCGAAAAATAGGTCGCCAGTAGCGCCATGAAATGCGCGGTGGGTTGCGTGCCGGATGCGATCAGGCCGCCGAAGCGGCTTTGCGCGGCGTACGCGTCGTCGTGATGCAACGGGTTGAGGTCGTTCACGAGCGTGGCGAACGATTTCACCGATTCCGCCGATAGCTCGAGCGTCGCGCTGAACGTCTCGCCGATCGTCACGATGCGCGGCGCAGCGTTCATCGCCGCACCTTGGCCTGCTTTGCCATGAACTCCGCGTGACGTTCCTCGATCGCGTCCCAGACGGCGCGCTTCGCGTCGTCGTCGAACAATGACCAACTGGCGATTTCGTCGATCGTGCGCAGGCAGCCTTCGCACCAACCGGTCGACGCGTCCATCCTGCACACGCTGATGCAGGGTGACGGCACGGCAGGCTCGTCGTCTTCGTTATCGATGCCCGGTGTCATCGCTTCACGCCGTCTCGCGCAGCGCCACGTCGGTCGCCGGCGCGCCCGTCAACGCAATCAACTCCTGCGCCGTCAGGTTGAACACCGCATGCGGATGGCCCGCGGCAGCCCACAGGCTGTCGAGTTCCAGCAGATCGGCGTCGATCAGCGTGACGGGTTCGGTGGCGTGGCCAATCGGACAGACGCCGCCGATCGCATAACCCGTTTTCTCGCGCACGAACTTAGCGTCCGCGCGGCCGATCTCGCCGACGTGCGCCGCGACCTTCTTTTCGTCGACGCGGTTCGCGCCGCTCGCGACCACCAGTACCGGCGCGTCGTCTTCGCGGCGGCGAAACAGGATCGACTTGGCGATCTGCGCAACGGAGCAACCGAGGCCGGCTGCGGCTTCGGCGGAAGTTTTGCCGGTTTCCGGCAGCATCACGATTCGTCCCGCGTGGCCGCGTTCGCGCAACAACAGGGCGACGCGGCGTGCGGAGTCAGGCAATGCGGCGAGATCGTCGGAATCGAGGGAAGCGTGATCCGTCATCGTTTCAGGTCCTGAATGATTTTGCTGAATGTGTGGCGAAATGAAGGGCCAAAAAAGCGGCGAGCGTCAAACGCAGTTGGCCTGTTCGCTGCGGGCTTTGGCGAGCAACGCCTTGCCGGCGCGCGAGACGTTGGGCCGGCCGATCGCGGTGGAAATGAAATCGCCGATCGCAACGACTTGCGCGAGGTCGATGCCGGTGTCGATGCCGAGGCCGTTCATCAGATACAGCACGTCTTCGGTCGCAACGTTGCCGGTGGCGCCCTTCGCATACGGGCAGCCGCCGAGTCCCGCCACCGACGCGTGATAAATCTCGATGCCTTCCTGCAACGCCGCGTAGATATTCGCGAGCGCCTGACCATAGGTGTCGTGGAAATGACCCGACAGACGTTCGCGCGGAAACACCTGGGTGACCGCCTCGAACACTTCGCGCGTACGCTTCGGCGTGCCGACGCCGATCGTATCCGCGATATCGATCTCGTCGCAGCCGAGCGCCGCGAAACGTTCAACCACATCGACCACCGACGCGACCGGCACTTCGCCTTGATACGGACAACCGAGCGCGCATGACACGCTGCCGCGAATCCGCAGGCCGTGCTCCTTCGCCGCTTGCGCGACTGGCGCGAATCGATCGATGCTTTCCGCGATGCTGCAATTGATGTTCTTCTGCGAGAACGCCTCGCTGGCGGCGCCGAAGATCACGATCTCGTCCGCGCGCGCGGCGAGTGCGCCTTCGAAACCGCGCAGATTCGGCGTCAGCACGGAGTAGATCGTACCGGCGCGGCGTTCGATGCCGGCCATCACGTCGGCGCCGTCGGCCATCTGCGGCACCCATTTCGGCGATACGAACGACGCGGCTTCGACGTTGCGAAAGCCCGCCGCCGACAGGCGGTTGATCAACTCGACCTTGATCTCGGTGGGGACGAATTCTTTCTCGTTCTGCAGTCCGTCACGCGGACCGACTTCGACGATTTTGACGCGTTGGGGCAAGTCCATGATGTGTCTCCGATCCCATGCAATGAGCCCGCGCGTGGCGGCACTCCTTCAATTTGATCCAGGGGTGTGAAAAACCCGGACTCGATATTTTCACTCAGTATCCACGCTCAGTATCCACGCTTAATATCGACCACGCCGCTCACCGTTTCACCGCGCATTAGCGCCGCCATTTTCCGTGCGACCTGTGCGACGCTCTCTTCGCGCAGCGTGAGCGCGGACATGTGGGGCGTGATCGTAATGCGCGGCTCCCGCCAGAACGGATGATCGGGCGGCAACGGTTCTTCGCGGAACACGTCCAGCGTCGCGGCGGCGAGCTGGCCGCTTGCGAGCGCGTCGAGCAGATCCTGTTCGACCAGATGCCCGCCGCGTGCGACGTTGATCAGATATGCACCCTTCGCGAGCTTCGAAAAGGTCCGCTGGTTCAGCACATCGCCGGTATCCGGCGTATGCGGCAGCAGATTCACCAACACTTTCACGCCGTCGAGAAACGCATCGAACTGCGCAACGCCTGCGAAGGTCGCGATGCCGTCGATTTGCCGCGCACTGCGGCTATACCCGCGCACCGGCATGCCGAACGCCGCGACTGCTTGCGCGACGTGCGCACCGAGTACGCCGAGGCCGAGCACGCCGACCGTGAAGGTCTCACGTGGATGCGGATCGAGCACTTCCCAGCGGCGCTCGCTCTGCAGCGTCTGATATTCGTCGAAACGGCGCAGGTAGCGCAGCACCGCATGCGTTACATACTCGGCCATTTGCAGGGCCATGCCGGTGTCTTCGAGCCGGATCAACTGGGCGCTGCGCGGCAACGTACCGGGTTGTGCGTGTTCGAGTCCGAGGATCGCATCGACGCCCGCGCCGAGATTGAAGATCGCGCGCAGATCGTCGCGGCCGGCCAGCATCTCACGCGGCGGGCGCCACACGACCGCGAAATCAGCGGGTTCGGTGTCGCCCGTCTGCCATTCGCGCAGTTCGGCTTCCGGCAGCGCGCGGGCGAAGTCGTGAAGCCACGCGGCGGCGTCGTCATGCGGCATGTAGAAGAGGATTTTCATACGGTCCGGAAGGCGCGTGCGTTGTCGAGTCGGATGGCGGGAGAGGCCCGAAAGTAAGGCCGCAATGCTTGCGGCGCTTCAGACGACGCTTGCGGCATAGGGCCTCCTCCTTTTCTGGATAGGCTTCATTCTACTTTTTCGACGCGAATCGCGCGCGTTTGCGCACGGGCGTGCGGTTTTCCTCCGCTACATGGCCGCGCATTTGCCCCATAAACAAAGCACAAAAACTTGGTTCGCCCTTGCGGCGCCCGGCGGGACAATCATTTCCCGGATTCCGGCAGCGAGGGACTGACATGCTTTCATGCACTAAATCGACATGGCCGCCGCGGCTCGTCACCGTTCCCGGCTTGCACGGCAGCGAGGGCGCGCACTGGCAAACATGGCTCGAGCGGCAATTCGCGCGCTCGCTGCGCGTCGAACAGGCCGACTGGGACGCCCCGGACGTCGCCGTCTGGGCGAAGTCGCTGCGCGATCTGCTCGCGCGCGAACGCGGGCCGTTCGTGCTGGCCGCGCATAGCTTCGGCTGCCTTGCGACTGCGCATGCGTTGCAGCAAGCATCGTATGCGGGCGATGTGGTCGGCGTGCTGTTCGTCGCGCCGGCAAGCCCGCAGAAATTCGCCTTCGCCGGACCATTCGACGCACGGCGTCTCGGCGTGCCGTCGATTCTGATCGGCAGCGAAACCGACCCGTGGATGCCGCTTGCCGGTTCGCGCGATCTCGCGCAGCGGTTCGGCAGCGCATTCGTCAATCTCGGCGACGCGGGACACATCAACACGGCGGCGGGATTCGGCCCGTGGCCGCGCGCCAAGTACTTCGTCGATACGCTGGTGCATTGCGCGGCGCCGCTGCGCTTTCGCGAGGAGTCGTTCGAGGTCGCGCAGCACGCGTTCGTTTGAGTGTTTCGCCGGACGGTTGGGCAACTACTGCCAGGCAAGCGACTGAATCCCCGTGCGCACAACTGTGTGCGTCATGGAGCGCGCACGTGAGTGAGGAAGCGAACGTGCAGGTAAGTGGGGATGCGAACGCGCAGGTGAGCGCGAGTGAGCCAGTAAGCGATCCGTTAGAATCCCGCTTCACGCTGCACGTTTGTGCGGCCACGGATTTTCATCATCGACAGGCGGGGACAAGATGGCAGGCAAGACGGGGACATCGCGCTGGCTGGCAGCCGGCATGACGGCAATGACGCTTGCGCTCGGCGGCATCTCGACGGCGCAGGCAGACGCGTCGCTGCTGAATGTGTCGTACGACGTGACGCGCGAGCTGTACAAGGACATCAACGCCGGCTTTGTCACGGCATACAAGCAGAAGAGCGGCGAGACCGTGTCGATTCGCCAGTCGCATGGCGCGTCGAGCGCACAGGCGCTGTCGGTGCTCCAGGGGCTGCAGGCTGACGTCGTGACGATGAACCAGCCGAACGACATCGACCTGCTTGCCGAAAAGGGCCAACTGGTGCCCGCTAACTGGCGCGCGCGTCTGCCGGACGACAGCGCTCCGTACACCACGACGATGGTGTTCCTCGTGCGCAAGGGCAATCCGAAGCACATCAAGGACTGGGACGATCTCGCCAAACCCGGCGTTCAAGTGGTGATTGCGAATCCGAAGACCTCGGGTAACGGCCGCTACACGTATCTGGCCGCATGGGGTTATCGCAAGCAGCATGGCGGCACCGACGCACAAGCGCTCGACTTCGAAAAGGCGATCTTCAGGAACGTGCCGGTACTCGACACGGGCGGCCGCGGCGCGACGACCACCTTCACGCAACGCGGTATCGGCGACGTGCTGGTGACGTTCGAAAACGAAGTGTCGTTGATCGACACGGGTGTGGGCGCGGGCAATTTCGAAGCGGTGTATCCGTCGGTGAGCCTGCTGGCTGCGCCGCCGGTATCGATCGTCGACAAGGTGGTCGACAAGCGCGGCACCCGCAAGGAAGCGCAGGCGTACCTCGACTATCTGTGGTCGCCGGCCGCGCAGGAAATCATTGCGCAACACCATCTGCGTCCGCGCGACAAGAACGTGCTCGCGAAGCACGCGGCCGAGTTCAAGCCGATCAAGACCTTCACTGTCGAAGAGATGTTCGGCAGCTGGCAGAAAGCGCAGCAAACGCATTTCTCCGACGGCGGAACGTTCGATCAGATCATCGTGGATAAGAAGTAAATATCTGCGTCAGAAACAAAAAGGCCGCCTCGTTTCTGAACTGCACCCCAAAGTTAGTTGGACATCTGTCCGACGATTCGAGGTGCAGTTCATTTCCGAGGCGGCTTTTCTTATGCGTGTGTTTGATCACGCACACCTGGTACGCGTCGTTCTTCAGTTCGGCGCCGCGTGCGCGTTTTGATCATGCGCGCAGCCATGCTCGCAGCCGCTCTGATCCAACGGCATCTGCTGCGCCGCTTCCGCGCGAATGCCGAGGCGCTCGAGCAGCTTGCGGTCCGCTTCGGCTTGCGGGTTGCTGGTGGTCAGCAACTGGTCGCCGTAGAAAATCGAGTTCGCGCCAGCCAGGAAACAGAGCGCCTGCAACGCTTCGTCCATTTGCTCGCGGCCTGCCGACAGACGCACCATCGCGCGCGGCATCGTGATACGCGCAACGGCAATCGTACGCACGAATTCGAACGGATCGATGGCTTCGGTGCCGGTCAGCGGCGTGCCTTCCACCTGCACCAGGTTGTTGATAGGCACCGATTCCGGATACGGCTCCATGTTCGCCAGTTGCGCGATCAGGCCGGCGCGCTCACGGCGCGATTCGCCCAATCCGACAATGCCGCCGCAGCATACGTTGATGCCTGCATCGCGCACGCGTTCCAGCGTGTCGAGACGGTCCTGATACGTGCGCGTCGAGATGATCTGGCCGTAGAACTCCGGCGACGTATCGAGGTTGTGGTTGTAGTAGTCGAGGCCCGCTTCGCGCAGCCCTTGCGCCTGATGCGTTTCCAGCATGCCGAGCGTCACGCAGGTTTCGAGGCCCATTGCCTTCACGCCGCGGATCATGTCCTTGATCGGCTCGAGGTGACGGTCCTTCGGATTGCGCCACGCCGCGCCCATGCAGAAGCGCGTCGCGCCGTTTTCCTTGGCGACCTTGGCGGCGGCCAATACTTCATCGACCGGCATCAGCTTGTCGGCTTGCAGGCCGGTGTCGTGATGTACCGACTGCGGGCAGTACGCACAGTCTTCTTCGCAGCCGCCGGTCTTGATCGACAGCAGCGTCGACAGTTGCACGGTGTTGGCGTCGAAATGCTCGCGATGGGTTTGCTGCGCGCGGAACATCAGGTCGTTGAACGGCTGTTCGTACAGCGCGACGATGTCGGCGACGCGCCACTTGGCCACCGGTTTGGCGCCCGCTGCGGCGTTGTTGACATTGTTGTTCGCGGCGGCCGTGTCGGCTGGCGTCGGAGCGATGTTCAGATGCGTCATGTCGTCAATCCTCATGGATGGATGTAATGGGTTTTCAGCGCTGCGCGTGGCGCAGCGTCTGCAGGAGCCGGTTGATGTCGAGTTGATCCGCCGCGAGCTCGGGTGAAGCCGGGCTCAAATGCGGCACGATGCCGAGCAAGGGGGCGTCGTGTTCATGCGCGAGATGCTCGCGAATCGACGCGATGTTTTCGTCGGGGAACGTCATGTCCGGATCGACGCGATTCGCCACCCAGCCGGCGAGCGTCAGCCCACGCGCGGCGATCGCTTCGGCGGTGAGCAGCGCGTGGCTGATGCAGCCGAGGCGCATGCCGACTACCAGCACGACGGGCAGCTTCAGCGCGACGGCGAGGTCGGCGGTGTCCTGCGTTGCCGTCAGCGGCACGCGAAAACCGCCGACGCCTTCCACGACGACGATGTCCGCGCGCGTCAAAGCCTGTGCGTGGCAATCGACGATGTGGTCGATATCGAACGCGACGTTTTCCAGCGCGGCGGCAATGTGCGGCGCGGCCGGTTCCTTCAACAGATACGGCGTGCGAATCTCAGGCGGCAACAGGACATTCGAAGCGGCGTCAAGTTGATCGGCGTCTTCGTTATGCAGCACGCCGTTCATTTCAAACGCGCCCGCGGCGATCGGTTTCATCGCGGCGGCTCGCAGACCTTCGCGGACGAAACCGCGCAAGAGTGCTGCGGACACGAGGGTCTTGCCGATTTCCGTATCGGTGCCGGTGACGAACAGGGACAACGCGCCTTGACTCGAGCTGCTCATGCCGCTTTCGCCCCGAGTTGTTGCAAGCCCGCTTCGAGCCGGTCCAGATCCGCTTGCGAATGCGCGGCGGAAAGCGAAATGCGCAGCCGCGACGTACCCGCCGGCACGGTCGGCGGACGGATCGCCGGGACCCACAGACCCGCACGATCGAGCGTGGCCGCGATGTCGAGCGTGGCATCGTTCGCGCCGATGATCAGCGGCTGCACGGCAGTGTGCGAATCGACCGGCAGCCATGGCGTCGCTTTCAGCATCGCGCGCGTGCGTTCGATCAGTTTCTGGAGGTGCGCACGGCGCGCATCGCCTTCTTCGCCGCCGATGATGCGCAGGCTCGCCGACACCGCATGTGCCGCGGCGGGCACCGATGCGGTCGTGAAGATGTACGGACGCGCGCGCTGCACGAGCCATTCGATCACGGTTTCGTGCGCGACGACGAATGCGCCCGACACGCCCGCAGCCTTGCCGAGCGTGCCGATCGAAATCAGATTCGGCGAGCGCAACGCGGCTTCGGCGACCGCGCCACGGCCTTGCGGACCGAGCACGCCGAAACCGTGCGCGTCGTCGACGATCAGCCACGCGCCGTGCTGTTCCGCGAGTTCGAGCAAGCGCGCCAATGGCGCGACATCGCCGTCCATGCTGAATACCGTATCGGAGACGATCACTTTGACTTCGGCGTCCGAGGCATCGAGCATGGCGCCTAAGGCTTCCATATCGCAGTGCGGATAGATCTGCACGTCGGCGCGAGACAAACGCGCGCCGTCGATCAGCGATGCGTGATTCAACCCGTCGGAGAAGAGCGTCGTGCCGCGTCCCGCGAGCGCGGTGAGCGTCGCGAGATTCGCCATGTAGCCGGTGCTGAAGTAGAGCGCGCGGGCATTGTCGACGAAGCCGCCGACGAATTCGGCCAGATCGTCCTCGAGTTGCGCGTGCGCGCGCGAGTGGCCGCCGAGCAGATGCGAGCCGCCGCTGCCGGCGCCATAGCGCTGCGCACCTTCGGCAATGGCGGCGATCAATTGCGGATGCGCGGCGAGGCCCAGATAGTCGTTGCTGGCGAAGCCGATGATCGCACGGCCGTCGACTGTCATGTGCGCGGCGCACGGCGTGTCAGCGATGCGGCGGCGGCGGCGCAGACCGCGTTCGTCGATTTCCTTGAGACCTTCGGTGAGTGTGTCGAGCAGATGCATTAGCGGGTCTCCGCGAGCGTGGCGTCGAAAGTTTCGCGTGTGCGCGAGGCAAGCAGCGCGATTTCTTCGTCGTCGAGGATGTAGGGGGGCATCAGATACACCGTGGTCGAAATAGGCCGCAGCAGCAGTTCGCGCCGCAACGCGTTTTCGAAGAAGCGGCGTGAGAATGTTTTGGCTTGCTGAGCGTTGTCGATGACGGCATCGAACGCGAAGATGGTGCCGCACTGACGCAGATTGCGCACTTGCTCATGTTCGGCGAGCGGCGCCAGCGCTTCTTTCAGTCTGGCGGATTTCCGTGCGTTGACGGCGAGCACGTTGTCGCTCGCGAACAGATCGAGCGTGGCGAGCGCCGCGCGGCACGCGAGCGGATTGCCGGTGTACGAGTGCGAGTGCAGGAAACCACGCGCGGTATCGTCGTGATAGAAGGCGTTGAAAATTTCATCGCGCGACAAGACGATCGAGAGCGGCAGATACCCACCGCTGATTCCTTTCGACAGACATAAGAAGTCCGGCCAGATGCCGGTCTGTTCGCACGCGAAGAATGTACCCGTGCGACCGCAGCCGACGGCGATTTCATCGGCGATCAGGTGCACGCCGTACTGGTCGCAGAGCGCGCGCAACCCGGCGATATACGACGCGTCGTGCATGGCCATGCCGGCCGCGCATTGCACGAGCGGCTCGACGATCAGTGCCGAGATTTTCGTGGCGCGTGCTTCGAACAACGAGCGAACCTGATCGAGCGCGCGGCGCGCGACGTCGGCGGCGGTTTCGCCCGCTTGTGCGAGGCGCGCATCGGGCGAGGCGACGACATGCGCGTTGCGGATCAACGGATCGTAGGCGTCCTTGAAGAGCGCGACATCGGTGACGCCGAGCGCGCCGATGGTTTCGCCGTGATAGCTGTTGGCGA